>VBHN01000151.1 GCA_005881155.1 Chloroflexota bacterium
ACTCCGGCACGGCGGCGTATGGCCACTTCGGCCGCGAGGACCTGGGCGTGCCCTGGGAGCGCACCGACCGAGCCGCGGCCCTTCGCGGGGCCGCCTCATCAGCGGCCAGCCGCGGCTAGCAGCCGGACGCTACCGGTGCGCCGCTAGAGCTGTCGCTTTCGCTCCTGGACGGCCAGGTCGGCGCCCATCGCGATGAACGCCAGGCCGAGGATCACGATCAAGCCGGGCCAGGCCTGAAGGGCGAGCAGCCCGTCAAGTAGGACCTTCACCATACCCCTGTTTTAAGTATGACAGGCTTGATATAACATTTCGTTTTTGCGCTGCGGCCGGGCAGGGTGCTGAGAAGGGGCGGCGCGCGACCGAAGGCGAGCCCGTCGCGAGGCGACGCAGCCGTTTGGCGTCCAGGCGTTCGAGACGAAGGAAGCGCCGACGTGGATAGGGGGCCCCGCCCGAAGGGTGGGGAATGTCCGGAGCGTGCCCGAGGGGTGGTAGTCGGTGGCGTGGAAATCGAGGAAGTGCCGCCTGAGCGCCTCTTCGTCCCTGGCGGTCTCGGGGTCGGGCAGCAGCAGCTCGCAGCGCATGCTCTCGGAGAGGACCTGGGCGACTTCGAAGGCCACCTTGGCGCCGCCGACAATCCGGTCGAGATCGCGCTGGTTGGAGAAGAAGCGGTGCTCGATCCGGGGCTCGGCGCGCGGATCGCGTTCGGAGGCGTGCACCGCGCCGCGAGACTCGCAGTTGCTCACCTCGAGGTAGAGACCGCTCAGCCCCGGCATCGCGAAGAGCTCGCCGAAGAGGAAGGTGAACTTGACGTCGTCCACGACCAGTCCCGGCTCGGTTCGAAGCTTGAGCGTCGGGCCGATGGGGATGAAATCGGCCGGCGCCTGCTGGCCGGTGTCGAGCGCGATCAGGCTGGAGACGTGGTCGAGCAGGTTCTCGCCGACACCGGGCAGATCCAGCAGGGTGTCCACGCCCAGCTTGCGCAAACGCTCGGCTGAGCCGACGCCGCTGCGCTCCAGCACCTGCGGCGAGTTGTAGGCGCCGGCGGCAAGCACCACCCGGGTGGCCTCGATCGTCTCCCCGCCGGCCAGCCTGACGCCCACGGCGCGTCCGTCCTTGATCAGGAGCGTGTCGACCAGGGTGTCGGCCCGGATGGTCAGGTTCGGCCGGCCTCGAGCGGCGGCGAGGTAGGTCAGGAGGGTGCTCTGGCGCTGCCGGTCCTTGAGGTTGCGGGGAAGCGGGCCGACGCCGACGCCCAGCGGCTCGTTGAGGTCGTCAAGCGCCTCGTGGCCGAGCTCGAGGCAGGCGGCACGGACCTGCTGCTGGAAGTCGCTGAGGGGCTCTCGCTCGACGTGGATGGGCCCGGACTTGCCGTGGTAGGGCCGGTCGCCGAACTCGCGGTCGCTCTCCAGGCGATTGAAGAAGGGCAGGCACTGCTCCCAGCTCCAGGCGGCGGCGCCCAGCGCGGCCCAGGAGTCGTAGTCCTGGGGCTGCCCGCGGAGCGCGAAGCTGGAGTTCACGCAGGAGCTGCCGCCCAGGATCCGGCCCCGCGGGAGGGCGCTCCTGGCCTGGCGGTCGAGGTAGTCCCAGTCGTACTCGTTGACCCCGCTGCCGAGCCGCACGTAGCGGACCGCGTCGGGCACGTTGTCGCCGGGGTCGGGGCCGGCCTCGAGGAGCAGGACCTTGACGGTGGGGTCCTCGCTGAGGCGGCTCGCGACCACCCCGCCGCCCGACCCGGAGCCGACCACGATGACGTCGTACCGCGAACCCATGCCTGCGGGTGGGAAGTATCTCAGCCCGACAGGCCAAGGTCGACAAAGGCGCGGCGGTGGAAGACCAGCGGCTGCTGGTTCTCCGCCGCCGCTCCCTCCATCACCTCGCCGATGAAGATCCAGTGGTCGCCCGCCTCCCTCGCCTGCCAGGTCTTGCAAACGATGTGAGCGGCGCTGTCGGCGTGAAGGATCGGTCCACCTTCCGGAAGCTCCGGCCGCCGCCAGGGGATGCGCTCGAACTTGTCGCCCGCCTTGGTCGCCATCAGCCGGGCGACCTGCGGCGAATGGCTGCCGATGACGTTGACGGTGAAGCCGCCGCTGTGCTGGATGGCCGGCAGCGTGTTCGAGGCCCGGTCGACGCAGACCAGGACCAGCGGCGGCTCCAGCGAGACTCCGCAGAAGGCGATCAGGGTCAGGCCCCGCGGCCTCTGCTCGGCGTCGAAGGCGGTCACCACGGTGACGCCGGCCGGGAAGCTGGAGAGCAGCTCGCGGTAGAGGTTCGTCCGAGTGCCGGGTAGTTGCAGAGCCGCGAGCTCCGAGTCGACGCTCATCTCCAGCTCGTCTTCTGCCACGGCGACTCGAAGTCTAGGATCCCGGGTTGGCGAGGCCGGGCTCTTCAGCCGGCAGGCTGCTGCTAGCGCTCGAAGGAGCGGGGGTCGAACGCGTCGCGCAGGCCGTCGCCGATGAAGTTGATGCAGAGCACGGTGACCAGGATCATCGTGCCCGGGAAGAGCGCGTAGTAGGGCGCCTGCCAGATGAACTCCTGGGCGTGGAAGAGGGTCGATCCCCAGGAGGAGATCGGGGGCCCGATACCGAGCCCCAGGTAGGACAGCGTCGACTCGGCCAGGATCGCGGAGCCGATCGAAAGCGTGGCCGCGACCACGATCGGTCCCAGGGAGTTGGGCAGGATGTGGCTGATGATGATCCGGAGGTGCCCTGATCCCACGGAGCGCGCCGCCTCCACGAAGTCCTTCTCCCGGACGGAGAGCACGACCGAGCGGATGATCCGCGCGCTGTCCGGCCAGAGCGTGAGGCCGATCGCGAGGATCAGCACCTGCGGCTTGGCCCCGAAGCCGGTGGCGATCAGGATCAGCACGAAGATGGAGGGGACCGAGAGCACGGCGTCGGTCAGGCGCATCAGGAGCATGTCTATCCAGCCGCCGAAGTAGCCGGAGAGCACGCCGATCGATACGCCGGCGCAAAGGGTGACCACCGTCGCCAGCAGTCCGACCGCGATCGAGACCCTGCCGCCGGTCAGGATCCGGTAGAGGATGTCCCGGCCCAGCTCGTCGGTTCCCATGAGGTGCGGGAAGCCAGGGCCCTGGAAGCGCTGGTACAGGTTCGGGGCGTCCATCGAGCCGGGCAGCAGCCAGGGGCCGACCAGGGAGGCCAGCCCGATGAAGACCAGGACGAAGAAGGAGGCAACCGCCAGCCGGTGCCGGCGAAGGCGGGCGAAGGCGAGGCGGTAGTAGCCGCGATCCTGGCCCAGGTCGTCGGCGCCGCCGCCCTGCTCGACGGGCGCCGCGCCGGTCTGCTTCTCGCTCTCTTCGAGGCCTTGCGAGATCACCTATGGACGATTGTAGCTAGCAGGAAATGTGCTAGCTACATTGTCAGGTTGGCGTCGGGGAAGTTTTCAGCAGCCTGTTAACGCTCGAAGGAGCGGGGGTCGAACGCGTCGCGCAGGCCGTCGCCGATGAAGTTGATGCAGAGGACCGTCAGCAGGATCATCGTGCCCGGGAAGAGCGCGTAGTAGGGCGCCTCCCAGATGAACTGCTGGGCGTGGAAGAGGGTCGAGCCCCAAGAGGCGATGGGCGGGCCGATGCCGAGCCCGAGGTAGGAGAGCGTCGACTCGGCCAGGATCGCGGCGCCGATGTTCAGGGTTGCCGAGACCACGATCGCGCCCAGGGCATTGGGCAGGATGTGCCGGACGATGATCTTGGTGTGCCCCGACGCGATCGCCCGCGCCGCCTCCACGTACTCCTTTTCGCGGACGGAGAGCACCACCGAGCGGATGATGCGCGCGGTGTCCGGCCAGGCGGTGAGGCCGATGGCCAGGATGATGACCTCGGGGGTGTGCCCGAAGCTGGCCGCGATCAGGATCAGCAGGAAGATTGTCGGGATGCAGAGGATGGCGTCCGTGAAGCGCATCAGGAGGTTGTCCAGCAAACCCCCGAAGTAGCCGGACAGGGTCCCCACGCTGACCCCCATCACGATCGTGACCAGAGTCGCCAGGAGGCCGACCGAGATCGAGACGCGACCGCCGGTCAGGATCCGCAACAGGAGGTCGCGGCCGAGCTCATCGGTGCCCAGGAGGTGGGGGAAGCCAGGCGCGCTGAACTGGTGGTAAAGGTCGGGCTGGTCCCACTGCGCGGGAAGCAGGAAGGGACCTCCCACCGAGGCGATGGTCAGGACCGCCAGGACCCCCACCGAGATCATGGCCGGCCGGTGTCGGCGCAGTTTGCGGAGGGCCAGCTGGTAGAAGCCGACGTCCTGTTTTACGTCGTAGTCGGCAAGTGGTTCGGTCGGCAGCGCGGGCGGGGTTTCGGACTGCTCGATGCCTTGTGAGAGCACTTCTGAGAGCTCCTCCCGTTACCGGTACTGGATCCGGGGATCCGCCCAGCCGTAGGCGAGGTCCGCGATCAGGTTGCCGACGACCACGAAGAGAGCGAGGAGGATCAGGATCCCCATCAGGACCTGGTAGTCCAGGCGCTGCGCGGACTCCCAGAAGAGGCGGCCCATTCCGGGCCAGGCGAAGACCTGCTCGGTGATCAGGGCGCCCACGAAAAGCCGAGGGATGTCGAGGCCCATGAGGGTGATCAGGGGTAGCAGCGCGTTGCGGAAGGCGTGGCGGATGATCACCGTCCGCTCACCCAGGCCTTTGGCCCGGGCAGTCCGGATGTAGTCCTGGTTGAGCACCTCGAGCATCGCCCCGCGGATGAACCGGCTGTAGGCGGCGATGAACTGGACTGCGAGGACCAGTGAGGGCAGGACCAGGTGCCAGGCGAGGTCCACGGGCTGAGTCCAGATCAGCGAGTAGCCGGTCGGACCGAACTCGGACGACATGCCCGAGGTGGGAAAGATCTTGAACCCGAAGTGTTCGTAGGGGAAGACGGCGAGGGCGATGATCAGCATCAGGCCGAACCAGAAGTTCGGCAGCGAGTAGCCGACGAAGGCGAAGGTGGTCACCGCGTTGTCGAACTTGGAGTACTGCTTGACCGCCGCGATGATCCCGATCGGGATGGCCAGGACCAGGGTCAGGGAGTAGGCGGTTCCCATCAGGATCACGGTGTTGGGCAGTCGCTGGCCGACGAGGTCGAGCGTCGACTGGTGGCTGAAGTAGCTGGTCCCGAAGTCGAGATGGACCAGGTTCCAGATCCAGAGCAGGTACTGGTAGGGGACCGGTTTGTCGAAACCGTAGTAGCGAAGGATGTGGTCCCGGGCGGCGGGCGTCAGGTTGGGCCGGTGCAGGAGCAGGTCCCAGGGATGCTCAGGTTGGAGCTGAAGGATCGCGAAAAGCAGGACCGAGATGATCAGGAGCAGGGGCACCGACTGGAGGGTGCGCCGGACGAGGTACTGGATCATGGGCTCAAGCTACGCAACCTCGGGGCGCCGGTACATCCTCGTCCAGCGGTAATTCCGGGCGGTGGCCGCTACTCCCCAGGGTGGAGAGTTCAGCAGGGTGCCAGGTCGCTACTCCTCTTCCGCCAGCCCGTAGCGGAAGGCGTAGGCGACCGCCTGTGCCCGGTCGCGGAGCTCGGTCTTGGCCAGGATGTTGTTGACGTGCGTCTTGACCGTCGCCTCGCTGAGGAACAGGCACTCCGCGATCTCGTGGTTGCTGAGCCCGTGTGAGATCAGGCGCAGGACCTCCAGCTCGCGGTGGGTCAGACCGTGGGGCGGCTCGGCGTGCGGGTGCTTGGCATGGGCACGGACCCGCTCCAGCAGGCGCCGCTGCACCAGCGGGTCGAGCAGCGCGCCACCGCCATGGACGGTCTCGATCGCCTTGCGGATCTGCTCGCTGCCGCTGTCCTTGGTCAGGTACCCGGACGCGCCGGCGTTGATGGCGGCGAAGACCGATTCGTCGTCGGCGTAGGCGCTCAGGATGACCACCTGGGTGCGCGGCATCAGGGCGAGGATCCGGCGGGTGGCGTCGACTCCGTCCAGGCCCGGCATGACCAGGTCCATCAGGACCACGTCCGGGCGCAGCTCCGCGGCCAAGGCGACGGCGGTCTCGCCGTCCTCGGCCGCGCCGACGACCTCCAGCCCTTCGTGGCGGGCGAGCAGGAGACTGAGGCCCTCACGGATGAGGGCCTGGTCGTCTGCGATCAGGACTCGGATGGGCATGCCCGGCTTCGCCTCGGATGGTAGGCGAAAAGGAACAATCCTGATACCGGGCCGGACTGAATTTCATATGCTGGGCGAATGGCGGAGGAGCGGAAGAGGGTCGTGGTCGAGTCACGAAAGGACATCGAGCGCAACCCTTCGGCCCTGGACCGCTGGATCGACGGCGCGACCTGGATGGACGGCCCCGCCGAGACCCTCCAGAACTGGATCCTGAAGCTTTACGAGGTTCTCGGCCCGCCCGGGCAGACGCTGAAGGACCTCCTCCACGGTACCCGGCCGCTCGGCCACCCGCTCCACCCGGCCCTGACCGACGTTCCGCTGGGCGCCTTCACCGTCATGTTCCTGGCGGACTGGCTCGCGCTCGTCAGCCGGGCGATCCCTTCCGAGATCGGGCCCTTCTGCCTGATCGTCGGCATCCTGGGGATGCTGGCCGCAGCCGCCGCGGGCTACACCGACTACACCGGGACCTTCGGCAAGGAGCGCCGCTACGCCGTGACGCACGGCTTGACGATGACGCTGCTGCTGGTGGCGATGATCATCTCCCTGGTGCTGCGCTACCAGCACAGCGCGACGCTCTTCTTCTTCGGTGTCCTGATCTCGACCCTGGCTTTCGGGGGCGTCATCTGGGCCGCCTATCTCGGGGGCCACCTCACCTTCGGGTTCGGCACCATGGTCAACCACAACGCCTTCGTCGAGGGCACCACCGAATGGACCGCGGTCGGTTCGGCGAAGGACTTCGCGGAGGGCAAGCCGGTCCGCGTCCAGGCCGGTGACATGCCGGTCCTGGTGGTGCGCCTGGGCGGCCGCTTGAACGCGATCGCCGCGGTCTGCACCCACGCCGGCGGCCCGCTCGACGAGGGCAAGCTGGAGGGCGACATCATCATCTGCCCCTGGCACGGGTCGCACTTCTGC
>VBHN01000198.1:0-23291 GCA_005881155.1 Chloroflexota bacterium
GCCACTCCTCCCGTTCGTCCGCTCCAGAATCCGAGCGAAGAGGCCGTCACGTACTTGAGCTGCAGATCGCCGCCCACGGCTCGGACATACGGCCGCCCGTAACCGTTGTCCTGGGCCGGCTGGTTCGAGGTGCGGTCCCAGCCGGTGATGGCAAGCGGTGCCGTGGCGCTGTCGCCGGCGAGCACGATGGTGCCGCCCCAGGTCACCAAGGAAGTGAACCCGGAGGCCGAGGCGTCCATCAGGAGCGTCGTCATTCCACCGCCCCCCAGCTTGAGGGTCGCTGCCGGCGCGACCAGGACGCTGTCGACCAGCAGGTAGCTGCCCGCCTGCGCCCCGGGGGTGACGGCGCCGGCCTTGTCCAGGTCGTCCAGCCCGTAGCTCGCTGGACCGGGCAAGACCAGGGTGGGAAGCCCGCCGCGGACCGGGATCACCTCGGGAACGATCATCCGGTTGGCGTGGTGGAGCAGGGTGCGGAGGCGGAGGTCCTCGCCCGCAACCAAGGCGGCCATGTGGGTCGAGTCGAGGGTGGGCAGCATGGCGGGCTCCAGCTCGCCATCGACCGGGGTCGCGACGGGCGACAGATTGATCCCGGGGAGGGCTGCAGCCGCGGGTCCGAGTGGGACCGCGGCAGCGCGCTCGGCCGACTGAACCCAAGGAGGCGTGAAGGTCCCCCGGAAGGCAATCGGCGAGACGGCGAGCCCGACCAAGAAGGCTGTGGCGAGCCCGTTGGCGATGGCTCCTTTTGGCCACCGCCGCCGCTCAGGCACGGGTTCTGCCCTCGGCCAGCGTCCCGGCGCCCTGGGCCTCGCCTCCGATCAGGTCGGCATGCCGCGTCAGCCAACCCTGGTGGTTCATGGTCAGGATGATGAGGAGGTCGGCCGGGTGCTCGCGGAGGTGGGAGAGGCCGCGGATGCCTCGGCCTCCAAGCAGCCAGACCAGGGCGATCGTCGCGACGTACTGCTGCGGGTGGAAAAACCAATGGACCAGATAGACCATCGCAATGCCCATCGTCAGCGGAGTCAACATGAACTGGAGGACCGTCAGCTGGGTGATCAGGGGGCGGCGCCAGAGCCAGCCTTTCCAGATCGCCGTCAGGTAGCAGCGGTACGAGTTCCGGCTCCAGCGCAGACGCTGCTTCAGGAAGGGCAAGGGTCTATCCGGAAACATCGACAACGTCCGCGCAGTGGACTGGTGCACGGTCTTGTAGCCGGCGGCGAGGATGAGCCAGGTCAGCCGGCCGTCATCACCGGAGATGCACTGCCGGCCGAGGAAGAACTCGTGCTCCAGGTGCCCGAGGACCGGCATCGCAGCCGAGCGCCGGTAGGCGGCGGTTCGCCCTGATAGGCAGGCCACCGCGCCCGACCTCCCCTGTGACGGGACATAGTCGATGTAGCGCACGTCGATCATCCAGTTGGCGATCCGCCGCCAGATGCTGGTCTCGGGCTGGTAGACGTTCTGCCGGGTCCCAACGCCCCCGATTCTCGGATCTGCGAAGGGCGCCAGCACGGCCGCCAGGAGGCCGGGGAGCCATTCGGTGTCGGAGTCGGCCAGGACTACGATCTCCGAGCGCGCCTCCCGGAAGCCGCGCGCCAACGCCGATCGCTTGCCCTCGTGCGCGAAGGGCACCACCCGCAGCCGGCGATCCTTCACCCGGCGCAGTCGGTATATCACCGCCACGTCCTCCCGGTCGGGCACCACGATCACCTCGGTCGGGTTCTCGGCCAGCCACGACCGGAGACAGCGATCGAGGATGTCGGGATCCTCCCGGTAGGCTGGCACGACGACCGAGGTGGTCGCCCGGAAGCCCACCGCGACCGGGCGGTAGAAGCGCGAAAGGGTGACTCTGATAAGCCAGACGGACCAGGACAGGAGCCCGACGATGCCGAGGGGCAGCAGATGCCGGAATTGGTCCCAGGCGCCGTGCGGCTGGAAAACCTGTGCCAGCGCCTGCTGAAGGGCCATGGATGGGGCTAGCGCTGCCTTTCCGCCGCCACGGGCCTGGTGTGATTCCTACCTGGAAAAGGACAGCAAGGCACCGGCCGGCTCGCCAAAGTGGACTTCCCCCAACAAGACCCCTGCGGTCGGATGAATAGAAACGGGCCCGACTCCAAACAGTATCAGTCACTGAACCCTTTCGGCACAAGAGCTATGTCTTTAATGTCAGCATTTCACCTGTCCCTTATCTAACTGTTTGCTATCAATATCGGCGAGAGGAGCTGAGAGCTCCAGACCCAAACCCGGTACCTTAGGGACCGGTGGGGCAGCCAGCGATCAAGTTCGGCACGGACGGCTGGAGAGGCGTCATCGCCGATGACTTCACCTTCGCCAATCTCCGCCTCGTCGCCCAGGGCGTGGCCGACTACCTGAAGACCAAGGGCCCCGACCCGCTGGCGGTGATCGGCTATGACTGCCGCTTCGGCGCCGAGGCGTTCTCGGACGAGGTCGCCCGCGTCTTCGCAGGCAACGGGCTGCGGACCCTGATCTTCGACCGGCCGTCCCCGACCCAGGTTGCCTCCTGGACCGTGATCGACCGCAAGGCCGCCGGGGCTGTGGCCATCACCGCCAGCCACAACCCCTACCTCTTCAACGGCGTCAAGTACAAGCCCGAGACGGGGAGCTCGGCGCCGACCGAGGTCATCCACGAGCTCGAGCAGCGGATCGCCAGGCTCGACGCCGGCTCGGTCAAGCGTGGCGAGCGGGACAGCCTCGTCGAGGTCTACAACCCGATGCCGCCGTACTTCGAGCAAATCGGCCGGATGGTCGACCTCGACACCCTCCGCGGGTCGAGCTTGAAGGTGCTCCACGAGTGCATGTACGGGTCGGGGTACGGCTACCTCTCGGGCCTCCTGGAGGGCGGCTCGACCCGGGTGGTCGAGCTCCACGCCGACCGCAATCCCTACTTCGGCGGGGTCAACCCGGAGCCGATCACGCCGAACCTGGGCGCTGCGCTGGCGACGATGAAGTCGGGCGGCTACGACCTCTGCATCGCCACCGACGGCGACGCCGACCGGGTCGGGATCATCGACGAGGGCGGGCGCTTCATCAACCAGCTCCAGGTCTACGCGCTGCTGATGCTCTACCTCTTCGAGGTGCGCGGCTGGCGCGGTCCGGTGGTGCGGGCGCTGAACATGACCTCGATGGCCGATCAGCTGGCCAAGGAGTTTGGGGTCGAGGTCTACGAGGTCCCGGTCGGCTTCAAGTTCGTGGCGCCCAAGATGATGGAGTCGGACGCCGTGCTGGGCGGAGAGGAGTCGGGTGGCTTCGGCTTCCGCGGCCACATCCCCGAGCGGGACGGGATCCTGGCCGGCCTCTTCTTCGCCGACATGATCGTTCGCAACAAAAAGCCCATCAGCGAGATCCTGGCCGACCTGGAAAGGCGCGTCGGACCGCACTCCTACGACCGCCGCGACCTGCGGATGCCGCGCGAGACCTACGACCACGACCGCGAGGTGATCCTCAAGACGATGCGGGAGCACGAGCCCAAGACGATCGCCGGGGTGAAGGTCGTGCGCGTGCGCGATGACGACGGCTTCAAGTTCTACCTGGCCGACGGGTCCTGGGCCCTGCTCCGAGTCAGCGGCACCGAGCCCTTGGTGCGCCTCTATTCGGAGGCGGAGTCCAAAGAGGCGGTGGAAAAGCGCCTGGACACGCTGCAGGACATCATCGGAGTCGGGGGCGAGGGTGGCGGTTAGGCGCCGCGAAGACACGCGGGTGTCCAAGCCCTGGGGTTATGAGGATCGCTGGGCGATCACCGATCGCTACCTGGGCAAGATCCTCCACATCAACGCCGGCGAGGCGCTCTCGCTCCAGTACCACAAGGCCAAGGACGAGACCATCCTCGTCATCCGGGGGGAGATGGACTTCGACCTGGACGACGAGGGCGGCCGGCTGCTCACGCACCGGCTGCGCGAGGGCGACAGCGTCCGAGTCACGCCCGGGCGCCGGCACCGGATGACCGCCGTGACGGACGTGGACGTCTTCGAGGTCTCGACGCCGGAGATCGACGACGTCGTGCGCCTCGAAGACCGCTACGGCCGCGCCGGCCGTTGACTTCCGCGAGACAGGCATGAAAACGCCGCCACCACTCGAGGACTCGCTCGAGCCCGCTCAGACCAGGCGCCACGTCGACCGCGACCGCCGCTTCCTGGTCTTCGCCGGCCTGGTCCTGGTCGCCCTCGCCCTGGGACTCAAGTCGGAGCTGGTCGCGCCCGGCAGCGCCTGGTGGCTGGCCGCCGCGCTGCTGGCGGTCAGCATCCCGGCAACCCTCGCTTACCTGTGGATCGAGGCCGGCTCCTCGCTGCCTGCCATCGAGCACTACGTACCCGCGTTGCTGGGCGCGTTCGCCATCGCCGGCCTCTCGCTGGTCGTCCACCAGTGGTGGAGCTGGGCGCTGGCCACGGCCATCTTCGGGACGGGCTTCGTGATCGCCGCCCGGCTCGACTACCTCCGCCTCTTCGACCACTCCAAGCGCGGCCACCACTTCGTCCAGGAAGGGATCCTGGCGCTGGGGCTGGTCGGCGGGTACGTGGCGATCCTCAGCTCAACCTTCAACCTGCCCCTGAAGCTGGCCTGGATCTTCGTCCTCTCGGCGCTGGCCGCCTTCCGGAGCTTCCGGGTCTCGGGAGAGCCGCTCACGCCGCGGCGCGCGCTGCTCTTCTCGCTGCTGGTGGCCCAGGTCGCGACCTTCTTCGCCTGGGCGATCTTCGCCTACGCCGGCACGGCGCCCGAGGGCGTCTTCGCGGCCATGCTGCTGCTGGCCTGGTACATCAACCGTGGAGTGATCCGCCACACCGCGGAGGAGACGCTGAACCGCCAGGTGGTGATGGAGTACTCCCTCTTCGCCGCCCTCCTGGTCTTCCTCTTCGCGCTCAGCTACCGGCTGCCGGGGGCGTAGCCGCAACCCGTTCGGGAACGCGGTCTTAGAGCCTCACCTGGGCGGCCGGCACCCAGCCGGTGGCTTGTCCCTGGTAGGCGGTGAACACCCGGTCGGCCGTGTCCCCGGCGAGGTCGAAGCGCGGGTCCGTGCTCCGGCTCACCGCCAGCCGGACGTCCTCGCGCGCCGGGACGTTTCCGCCGTCCGCCTTGACGGCAGCAGTCACCGCCCGCAGCAGGACCCGGGCCGCGGTCTCGGCCTGCTGTGAGACGGAGCCGGTTCCCGCCATCACCGAGTAGACACCCGGGGCCATGCCGCCGGCGTCCTTGAGGCAGGTCGCGCCCATCGCGCCGCTCTCGGTGAGGAACGGCGCCGTGGTCCCGAACGGTCCCTGCATCCGGAGCCGGACCTTGCAGGCGCCGCCCGCGTCGCGGCCGCCGAAGAAGACGGCGTCGGCGCCGGCCGTCTTGGCGTCGGCCAGGAAGGCGTCCGCCGCCGCCTGGCTGTTGGGGTCGAGGTCAGAGGTGAGGACCGGCGAGAGGCCGCCCTTTTTGAGCGCCGCCTCGAACCCCGCCCGCGCTGCCTTGCCGTAGTCCTGGCCGTCGGAGGCGACCGCGAACCGGGTCGCGTGCAGGGTGCCGGTCGCGTACTGGAGGAGCGCCGCCGGCTCCAGGTCGTCGCTGGCCACCACCCGGAAGAAGTCGTTCGGCCCCGCCGGGCGCAGCTCCGCCGGCGGCCTGATGCAGGTCGAGGCGTTCCTGGTCAGGCAGGCGCTGGAGGCGCCCGGGCTGACCAGGGCGAGGTGAGCCGCGTTGGCGATCGGCAGCTCGGCGGCCGCCACGTCGGAGTTCAAGGGACCGACCACGCCCACCAGTGTCGAGTCCGCGAGCATCCGGTCCAGGTTGCGCTGGCCCTGGGCCGGGTCGCGTCGGTTGTTCGCCGAGTCGTCGAAGCGCCGCACGGTCAGCGGCAGTCCTTCGATCCGGCCGTGGTACTCGTCGTTGGCGATCCGGCTGACGGCGTCGAGGACAGCCTGGCCAGAGGTCGCCTCGGGACCGGTCAGCGGGACGTCGACACCGATGGAGAGCTTCACGCCCGACGGTTGGGGCGGTCCGACGCTGCAGGCCGACGCGAACAAGGCGAGGGCGCCGGCGGCGCCGAGCAGGCGCCGGATCACATCCCCAGGTAGGCCTTCTGTACGTCCTCGGATTCGAGCAGCTCCTTCCCGGTGCCCTCCTTGGCGACGACGCCCGTCTCCAGCACGTAGGCGCGGTGAGCGACAGCCAGCGCCTTGGAGGCGTTCTGTTCGACCAGGAGCACCGGAACGCCCTCGGCGTTGATCTCCTTGATGACGGAGAAGATGGTCTCGACCAGGATCGGCGCCAGGCCCAGAGACGGCTCGTCGAGCATCAGCACCTTCGGCTTCGCCATCAGCGCTCGGCCCATCGCGAGCATCTGCTGCTCGCCTCCGGAGAGGGTGCCGGCGAGCTGCGCGCGCCGCTCCTCGACGCGCGGGAAGAGCTCGAACACGTGCTTCAGGTCGCGCTCGATCCCGGCCCGGTCTTTGCGGGAGTAGGCGCCCATGTAGAGGTTGTCGATCACCGACATCCGGGCGAAGAGACGGCGGCCTTCCGGCGATTGGCAGATGCCGAGCCCGACGATCTTGGAGGCCTCGGTGAAGGTGATGTCGCGGCCGTCGAAGCTGATCGTCCCCTGGGCGGGGTGCATCAAGCCGGAGATGGTGCGAAGGGTGGTCGTCTTGCCGGCGCCGTTGCTGCCGATCAGGGCGACGATCTCGCCCTTGTCGACCTCCAGCGTGACGCCGTGAAGGGCCTGCACGCGGCCGTAGAAGGCGTCGACTCCGTGAAGCTCGAGTAAGGCCACTCTAACGGGGGTCCATCTCAGGCGGACTTGCCGAGGTAGGCCTCGATGACCTTGGCGTCCGAGCGCACCTCTTGCGGGGTTCCCTCGGCGATCTTGATGCCGTGGTCGAGCACCACGATCCGGCTCGAGGCGCCCATCACGACGCGCATGTCGTGCTCGATCAAGAAGACCGTGACGTCCTGGGCGCGGATCTTCTCCACCAGCTTCATCAGCTCGACCTTCTCCTGGGGGTTGAACCCGGCCGCGGGCTCGTCGAGGAGCAGCAGGCGGGGCGTCGTGGCAAGGGCTCGAGCGATCTCCAGGCGGCGCTGGGCGCCGTAGGGAAGGTTGCGCGCGAAGCTGTTCGCGTAACGCTCGATGCCGACGAAGCGCAGCAGCTCGTGCGCACGCTCGGTCACCTCCGCCTCCTCGCGGCGGGCCTTTGGAGTCTTCAAGATCGCGTCCCAGATCTGCGCGTGCATTCGCGAGTGCTGTCCCAGCCTTACGTTGTCGAGCGCGCTCATGTAGTCGAAGACGCGGATGTTCTGGAAGGTGCGCGCGATGCCCAGGAAGGCCACGCGGTGCGGTTTGTAGCCGGTGATGTCGCGCCCGTCGAAGCTGACCCGGCCCTCGCTGGGCGGGAACATGCCGGTGATGCAGTTGAAGAGGGTGGTCTTGCCGGCGCCGTTGGGGCCGATCAGCGCGAACACCTCGCCGCGCTTGACCTCGAAGCTCACATTGTCGACGGCGACCAGTCCCAGGAACCGCTTGGTGACGCCCTCCAGGTCGAGGATCGTCTCGCCTGCGCGCTCGCTCTCCTGCGCGCTCATGTCTGCCCTGCCCTGGCGTCGAAGACGGTGTCGTCGGCCGCGCCCTCCGCTTTCAGCTCCTGGGCGCGGACGCGGCTTGGCAGGATCCCCTGCGGGCGTAAGAGCATCATCAAGACCAAGATCAGGCCTAAGACAAGAAAGTTCAGCCGCCCGACGAAGTCCTCCAACCCCGGCCAGCTGGTGGCGGCGTTGGGCGCCAGCAGCCCCTGCAGCCCGACCTGGTTTGCGAGCGCGGCCGCGTTGCGGGGCAGGTCGGTCAGGAACTTGAACTCCAGGAAGTACACCGCCAGCGCACCCAGGATCACGCCCGGGATATTGCCCATCCCGCCCAGGACCACCATCACCAGCACGGTGATGGAGACCGTGAAGTCGAAGTTGTCAGGGCTGACCAGGGACAGCTTGGCGCCGTAGTAAGCGCCGCCGAAACCGCTGAAGGCGGCACCGATGCCGAAGGCCAGCAGCTTGATGTTGCGCGTGTTGACGCCCATCGCGGCCGCCGCCACCTCGTCCTCCCGCACCGCGGCCCAGGCGCGTCCCAGGCGTGAGATCTGCAGGTTGGTGACCAGGATCACGCAGGCGATGATCAGGATCACCATCAGCACGTAGTAGGCGGTTGGGTCGGAGAGGCTGAACGAGCAGTTCACGGCTCCGAACTGCAGCTTGAAATCGTCGCCCTGCGACCAGGGGCCGTCGAGGCAGACCGGGATCGTGGGCTGGTCGATGCCGCCGATGGCGTTGATGCCGCCCGTCCAGTGGCCGGGGTCGTTGCGGAACACGCGCGGGACGATCTCCCCGAAGCCCAGCGTCACGATGGCCAGGTAATCGCCCCGGAGCCGGAGGGTCGGCGCGCCCAGGATGGCGCCCGCGCTGGCCGCAACGAACATGGCCAGGAAGAGGAGAACCCAGAAGGGAAGGTGAACCGCCTGGTGCAGCGGGCTCGAGCGCAGCTGTGCCGACGCCAGCAGCGCGTAGGTGTAGGCGCCGATGGCGAAGAAGGCTGCGTAACCGAGGTCGAGCAGGCCGGCGAAGCCGACCACCACGTTCAGGCCGATGGCGAGCAGGACCCACACTCCCGCGTCGGCTGCGAGGCCGGTCAGGGTCGAGGTGCCGGTCGCGAAGGAGGCAAGCGGCGGGAAGATCACGGCTGCGACGAAGAGGACGCCGTAGACCACCATGTAGGGGTCGCGCGACCACTGGCGCAGCTTGGCGCGCAGGCGCTTTGGATCCCGGAGGGTGGCGATCATTTCTCGGGCACCCGCATGCCGAGCAGGCCGGTGGGCCGGAAGACCAGGACCATGATCAGGATCCCGAAGATCACCACGTCCGACCAGCTCGCTGACAGGTAGCGCTCGTTGAGCGCCCTGATGATCCCGATCAAGAGCCCGCCGAGGGCGGCGCCCTCGATGTTCCCGATCCCTCCCAGCACCGCCGCCGTGAAGGCGATCAGGCCGGTGGTGAATCCCAGGTCGAAGCGGATCGAGTTGAAGTAGAGAGCCCAGATCATCCCGCCGGCCCCGGCCAGGGCGGCTCCGATGAAGAAGGTCGCCGAGATGGTCCGGTTGATGTCGATGCCCATCAGCTGAGCCGCGTCGCGGTCCTGGGCGGTGGCGCGCATGGCCTTGCCCAGCTTGGTGCGGTTGATGAAGACGGAGAGCAGGATCACCAGGACCACCGTCGAGATGACGACGGCGACGTCTTTCACGCCGATGTCGATCAGTGGCGCGGCGGTCGAGCCGGAGTTGAGGCCGAAATGGCCCGCCGGACTGGTGAAGCGCGACGCCACCGTATCGGGCAGCAGGTTGGGGAAGCGCAGGCTCACCGGCCCGCGCCAGAGGTACATCGCACCTTCCAGGATGAAGGACATGCCGATGGCCGTGATCAGGGGCGCCAGCCGCGGCGCGTTGCGCAGCGGGCGGTAGGCGACCCGCTCGATGGTGATGTTGACCAGCCCGTTGAGCCCCATCACCAGCACGAAGACGAAGACCAGGATCGGCACGTAGACCCAGGCGAACTTGGTGCCCGAGGTGATCCCGAACAGCCCCAGCAGCGGAAGCCCGAGGAAGCCCCCCAGCGTGAAGACGTCGCCGTGGGCGAAGTTGATCAGCTCGATGATGCCGTACACCATCGTGTAGCCCAGCGCGACGAGGGCGAACATGGCGCCGTCGGTGATCCCGATCACGAGGGTCGCGATCAAGCCCGCCGGATCCTCCGCCCCCAGGTAGATCACCCAGAGAATCGCGAGGAGTCCCGACATTGCGAACAGGGCCGTTCCCAGGTCGCCGGCAAGAGTGACTCGGAGCCGCTGGAGAACTGCCAATCCGCCTACCCCCAAAAAGAGGAGGGGGCCACCGTGGCCCCCTCCCTCATGCCTTTATCGCTAGGCGCCGAAGTTGAACTGCTTGACCCAGTCGAAGCAGAGGTTTGCGTTGGGGCCGCCGGCCTTGCCGCAGGTCAGGTCGCCGGCCGAAACACGGCTGGCGTCTTCCTTCTTGACACCGTAGACCGAGATGATCTTGGCCGAGGTGTCGCCCTTGGCGTCAAAAGTCGTGGTGCCGAGGACGCCCTTGAACCCGTTGGTCGCGGCCACGTTGGCTCGCACGGCCTCGCGGAAGTCGTTCAGCTTCTTGGGATCCTTGCCCGCGTCGAGGGCCTTCTTGATCGCCGCGATCTCGATGCTGGCGGCGTCGTAGGCGGACATCGTGTAGGCGCCGTAGTCGTTGGCGCCGGTGAACTGCTTCTTGAAGTCGGAGATGGTCGAAGCGGCGGACGGGATCTGGCCCGCGTCGGCGCCGGCGGTGGTCGCCGAGACGCCGAGGGCAGAGTCGGCCGCGTCATCGACGCACTGCGAGGTCTGGATGCCGTCGCCGCCCAGGTACGGCCAGCTGCCGATGCCGAGGGCGGTCATCTGGGCGCGAGGCTGGCAGGCCTTCTGGTCGTCGGTGCCGCCGACGTAGATGGCCGTGGCGCCGAAGCTCTTGAACCCGTTGAGGATCGACCGCCAGTCGGTGGTCGTCTTGGGGTCGTAGCTGTCCCGCTTGAAGCTGCCGGCGCCCGCGTCCTTCTGGAACTGGGCCTGGAAGGCGTCGGCGATGCCGATGCCGAAGACGGTCTTCTCGTCCAGGACGCCGATCTTCTTGATGCCCAGCGTGTTGTAGGCGTAGTCGGCCATGGCCGGACCCTGGAGGTCGTCAGTCGCGACCACCCGGAAGTAGTTGTTGGGCACGCCGGCCTTGCGCAGGTCCTGCGGGTGGTAGGAGCAGGTCGGCAGGTCCTTGGTCAGGCAGGGGTTGGTGTTGGACGGGCTGATCATGGTCAGGTGGGCCGGGTTGGTCACCGGGATCTCCGCCTTGCCGACCGCCGAGTTGAACGGGCCGACCATTGCCACCACGGTGTTGTTGTTGATCAGGTCGGTGACGTTCTGGACGCCCTTGTCAGCGTTGTAGGAGCCGCCGACCGCGTCGTCGCGGTTCTCGACCGCCAGGGTCCAGCCGCTGACTGAGCCGCCGGCCTTGCTGATCGCGTACTTGACTCCGTTCAAGGTGGGCAGGCCGGACGAGGCCGCCGCGCCCGATTCGGGCAGGTCCACGCCGATGGCGATGGTGCCCTTGTTGCCGCCGCCGCCGCCACCGGTGCCCCCGCCGCAGGCTACTGCGACGACAGCAAAGGCGGCTACGGCCGCAAACCGACCTAAACGCAATGTGCGCATGCTTCTCCTCCTGAATTCCCCGGGTATCGAAAAATTGTCCCCGCTCGCTGACGGACAGCGGGCGTGGGCGCCCGAGTCCGGAGATGGCGACTATATAGCCGAACGACCATACAGTGTCAATTCGGTCCCCGCCGTATACTCGACACTCCGTCGCCCCCCGCCACCCATCGGAGCACGTATTTGAAGACCGACTTCAGCGAGCACCTGAAGCCCAAAGGACAGTTCGTGGAGGAGGCCGTCCAGGCCGCCCTCGCCGGCCGTTGGGAAGATGCCGCCGGGATCAACCGGGCCATCCTCGAGCGTTTCGGGCCGGACGAGGAGTCCAACAACCGCCTGGGCAAGGCCATGACCGAGCTGGGCAAGTTCGAGGACGCCAAGAAGGCTTATGAGGCGACCCTCTCCTTGAACCCGCTCAACGTCATCGCCCAGAAGAACCGGGCCAAGCTCGATGTGCTCGCGCAGTCCAAGGACATCAAGGTCGGACCGACCCGGGTCGACCTGAACCTCTTCGTCGAGGAGCAGGGCAAGACGACCAGCACCCAGCTCGATTCGGTTGAAGACCCCAACGTCCACAACAAGATCGGCTCCGGGGACATCGCCGAGCTGCGGATCAGCGGCGACTCGATCCAGGCGGAGACGGTGCGGGGCGTCAAGCTCGGCAGCGTCGAGCCTCGCCTGGCGCGCCGGCTGATCAAGTTCATCCAGGGCGGAAACCGCTACCTGGCCGCGGTCACCTCGGTCGATCCGGGGGCGGTCAAGCTGATGATCCGCGAGACCTACCAGGACCCCAAGTTCGCCGGCAAGCCCAGCTTCCCGCAGCGCCGCAAGCGGGAGATCGAGTTCCGGCCCTACGCCAAGGAGAGCCTGCTCCTCTCGCGCGAGCGCGCCGCCTTCTCGGACGACGATGAGGACGAGGTGCGCGACCGCGACGAGGCCGATGGTGTCGCCGACGAGCTGGACGGCCTGAACGTGGTCGAGGACGAGGAAGCCGACGAGCCGCTCGACTTCTCCGACGAGGCCGACGCCGACCTCGCCGAGGAGACCGACGAGGATGATGACGACGCCGACGAGGACGAGGACCGATGAGCCCCGCCCTGAAGGAGCCTTTTCACCTTGAGGGGGAAGCATCCCCCTGTCGCCGCGGCCGGGCCTAGCGCTTCCACCGCGGCCACCCCCACGACCACCGATGCGGCCGCGGGCTTCCGCGACCTCCTGCCCGATGAAGCCGAGTCGATGCGGGGCAGCTCGGAGGCGATCCTCGCGGAGATGCGCCGCTGGGGCTACCGCTACGTCGTCACGCCGACCCTGGAGCCGGAGTCCGTCCTGAGCCTGGGGCTGGGCCCCGAGCAGCGCCGCAGGCTCTTCAAGTTCGCCGACGCCGACGGCTCGCTGCTGGCGATCGTCGGCGAGAAGACGGTGCCCGTAGCCCGCTTGGTCTCGGGCCGGCTGCGCTCCGCCCGGCTGCCGCTCCGCCTCTGCTACGCGGCCTCGGTGCTGGCCAACGACGGGGGCCGCTTCTCCAACCGGCGGGAGACGCACCAGGCGGGCGCCGAGCTGGTGGGCGCCGCCGGCCCGGTGGCGGACGCCGAGGTCATAGCGCTGGCCGTGCGCTGTCTGGACGCGGCGGGGCTTCGCCGTTACCAGGTCGACGTCGGCCACTCGGAGTTCTTCCACGGCCTGCTGGCAGGTCTCCGGCTGGACGCGGACGTCGAGGTGGGTGTGAAGGCGGCCCTCGCCGCGCGGGACTTCGTGTCGTTGGAGCGGCTGCTGGGCGCGACCCCGTTGAAGAGCGCCGAGCAGGAGCTTCTGCTTCGCTTCCCGGCCTTGCGAGGCGGGCGCGAGATCCTGGATGCCGCCTCCCGCCTCGTCAGCAACCGCCGCTCCGAGCAGGCGCTGGACGAGCTGGCCCGCGTCCACGAGCTGCTCGGCCTGCACGGCCTCGGCGAGGTGGTGAGCCTCGACCTGGGCGCGATCAGGGATTTCGACTACTACTCGGGCGTGACCTTCGAGGCCTTCGGGCCGGACCTCGGCCGCTCGCTGGCCGCGGGCGGGCGGTATGACGGCTTGCTCGAGCGCTTCGGACGGCCGGCGCCGGCGACCGGCTTCGTGGTCTACCTGGACCTGGTCGCGGAAGCCATGGCCCGCTCCGGTGAGGCGCCGGTGCTGCCCCGGATCGACGCCGCGGTGGCCTGGTCGGGGAAGGGACTGAAGCAGGCGGTGCGGCTGGCCTCCAGCCTGCGCCTGTTCGGGATGCGGGCGGTTCTCGACACCGAGGCGCGCCAGGCGGCCGAGGCGGCCGACTGGTGGAAGGTCATCGGGGCCAGCAACCTCGTCCACTGCAGTGGGGCGGCGACGGCCGCCTGGACGAGCCGGAAGGGGAAGACGCGCCGCCTGCCGCCTGAACAGGTGGTCGGGCAGCTCTCGGGAGCCGCGCTCTGAGCGTATCGATCGCCGTTTGCACCGGCGTGCTCCTGGAAGGCAGTCTCGAGCTGCTCGCCGAGGCCGGCGTCGCCCGGCTCGACCCCAAGCAGCTCGGGCGGCGGCTGCTGATCGAGAAGGACGGGGTCCGGGTGGTCCTGGTCCGGCCCGCCGACGTGCCCGCCTACGTCGACTTCGGCGCCGCCGACCTCGGCCTGGTCGGCAAGGACCAGCTCTGGGAGAACCCAGGCGGCCACTACGAGCTGGTCGACCTCGGCTTCGGCGCCTGCCGGTTGGTGCTGGCCGTCCCCGAGTCCTCCCGCTTGGCCGGTCCCGACACCTGGCCCCCGGTGCTCCGGGTCGCCACCAAGTACCCGCGCGCCACCACCGCCTTCTTCGCGGCCAACGGCAGCGGCGCCGACATCGTCCGCCTCCACGGCTCGGTCGAGCTGGCGCCCCAGGTCGGACTCGCCGACGCCATCGTCGACCTCACCGCGACCGGCAACACGCTCCGCGAGAACCGGCTCCGGGTGGTCGCCGAGGTCGGCTCCTCGACGGCCCGGCTGATCGCCAACCAGGCCAGCCTGAAGACCCGAGGCGACGAGCTGCAGGCCGTCGTGAAACATCTGGCCGAGGCGGTCCGGAAGGGATGAGCGTGCAGCGCTTCGACCTGGGCAGCTGGCTGGACAGCCCTCTGAGCCGGCGGCGGCTCGACCTGGCCGGGCTGGAGGAGCAGCAGGCAGCCGTCCGCGAGATCTGCGACCGCGTCCGCCGCGAGGGCGATGCTGCCCTGCGCGAATATGGCGAGCGGTTCGACGGCTGGCAGCCGGCGCCCGAGGACGGCTTTCGGGTGCCGGCGGAGGAGATCCAGGAGGCGCTGCGGCGGCTCGCGCCCAGTGATCGTTCGGCCCTCGAGTTCGCGGCCCGGCGGATCCGCCAGTTCCACCAGACGCAGGTCTTCGAGCCCGTCACCGGCAGCCCCGGCCTGAAGCTGCTGACGCGGCCCGTCCGCCGCGCCGGCATCTACGTGCCCGGCGGGCGCGCCGCCTACCCCTCGACGCTCCTGATGGGCGCGATCGCGGCTCGCGTCGCCGGCGTGGAACAGGTCGCGGTCGCCACGCCGCCCGCCACCGACGGCTCGATCCCCGTCGCCATCCTGGCCGCGGCGGCGATAGCCGAGGTTGACGAGGTCTACCGGATGGGCGGCGCCCAGGCGATCGCGGCGCTCGCCTACGGAACGGCGAGCGTGCCGCGCGTGGATGTCCTGGTCGGCCCCGGCAACGTTTACGTGCTGCTCGCCAAGAAGGAGGTGTTCGGAGCGGTCGGCATCGACTCCCTGGCCGGTCCGACCGAGATCCTGGTCGTCGCCGACGAGAGCGCCCGGCCCGATTACATTGCCGCCGACCTCGCCTCCCAGCTGGAGCACGACCCGATGGCCTGGGCGGTGCTGGTCACCGACTCCGCCGCCCTGGCCGACCGCGTCGAGGAGGAGTTCGCCTCGCTGCTCCGGGGGCTCGACCGGGCCGAGGTCATCGAAGCCGCCCACTGCTGCCTGATCGTCGTGGCCGACCTCGACCAGGCCATGCAGGTGGCCAACGATTTCGCCCCCGAGCACCTGGAGCTGATCACCGCCGACCCGGCGCCGCTGGCGGCCAAGGTCGAGAACGCGGGCGCGGTCTTCGTGGGCGCCTACGCGCCGGTCTCGCTGGGCGATTACGTCGCCGGGCCCAACCACACCCTGCCGACGGCGGGGGCGGCCCGCTTCAGCTCGCCGTTGGGCGTCTACAACTTCCTGAAGCGAACGAGCGTGGCCAGCCTCAACCGGGGCGACCTGGAGATGCTTCGCGAAGCCTGCGTGGCGCTGGCCAAACTCGAAGGCCTGACCGCCCACGCGCACGCGGTCGAGGTACGACTTGAGTAAGGGCGCGGGAGAGCGTGTCGCGCGCGTCGAGCGCAAGTCCCGGGAGACGCGGCTGGTGGCGCAGGTCGCACTCGAGGGTGGCGAGCGCGTCGAGGTCAGCACCGGGCTGCCCTTCCTGGACCACCTGCTCGAGCAGATCGCGCGCTATGGCGCGTTCGACCTGCGGCTCGCGGGCGCGGGCGACATCCAGGTCGATCCCCACCATCTCTGCGAGGACGCGGGCATCGTGCTGGGCCAGGCGCTCTCCCAGGCCCTCGGCGCGCGGGAGGGCATCACCCGCTTCGCGGCGGCCTACGCGCCGCTCGACGAGTCGCTCGCCCGCGTCGTGGTCGACCTCGGCAGGCGCCCCTTCCTCTCCTACAACCTGCCGCTCCGCGGCCGGGTCGGCAGCCTCGAGTCGGAGGTGCTGGAAGAGTTCTGGCGCGCCTTCTCGATCCACCTCGGAGCCACCATTCACGTCGACCTGATCCGGGGCCGCAACCGCCACCACATCGCCGAGTCGGCGGCCAAGGCACTGGGACTGGCGCTGCGCGAGGCGATGTCCCGCGGTGGGCGCGGAATCCCCTCCTCAAAGGGCCTGCTGGGTTGATCGCGATCGTCGACTACGGCGTCGGCAACCTGCGCTCGGTCGAGCGCGCCCTGCTCCGGGTGGGGGCCAAACCGAAGATCAGCTCTGACAAGGAGGACCTGCAGCGTGCGAACGGCGTCGTGCTGCCGGGCGTCGGCGCTTTCGCGCCCGCCCTCGAGAAGCTGACCGCGGGCAACCTCGGCCGCGAGGTCGTGGAGCTGGCTCGGAAGGGCAAGCCGCTGCTCGGTGTTTGCCTGGGTTACCAGCTGCTCTTCGAGGAATCGAGCGAGCACGGGCGCCACGAGGGCCTGGGCCTGCTGCGGGGAAAGGTCGACCTGGTGCGATCCGCCGCCCACCTGCCGGTCATCGGCTGGTGCCGCCTCCGGCAGACCGACTGGGCGCCGCTCTGGGCCGGGATCGCGGACGGCTCCTACTTCTACTTCGTGCATTCCTACACCCCGGCCGGTTCCCCGGACGCCTGCGGCAGCACCGACACGGCTCCGGCCGCGGCGGCGGCGAAGCTGAACGTGATGGGTACCCAGTTCCATCCCGAGAAGAGCGGGCCGGACGGGCTGCGCGTCTACGCCAACTTCCTGAACCTCTGTGGGGAGGGCTGAGAGAATGAGCCAGCTGAACACCATCGTCATCCACGTGCGGGCGGAGCAGGCCGAGGAGTTCGAGCGCCGCTGGGCGGAGGAGGAGCTGCCGCGCTGGAAGCAGTTCCACACCGAGGGCAAGTTCATCTCGGCCCGTTTCTACCGCTCGGAGTTCGGTACCGACGAGCGGCCGGAGGTCGCCAAGTACGTCATCGCCGTCGAGGTCCCGGACATGGCGGCTCACGCGGCGCACGACGCCGACCCGGGCTTCCAGGAGTGGGACCGGGAGGCGGACCGCTACCAGCCCGAGGCTCCGCTCGTGTACGGCGGAGACATCCTCCACTCGGTGGGCTGAGGTCTCGGGTTGCCCGCCAAACGCATCATCCCCTGCCTGGACGTCGACGCCGGGCGCGTCGTCAAGGGCGTCCGCTTCGTCGAGCTTCGGGACGCGGGCGACCCCGCCGAGCTGGCGGCCGCCTATGACGCAGCCGGCGCCGACGAGCTGGTCTTCCTTGACATCACCGCCTCCTCCGATGCCCGTCCCACCCTGCTCGATGCGGTGGCCCGGACGGCCGACCAGGTTTTCATCCCCCTGACCGTCGGCGGGGGCGTGCGCACCACCGACGACATCCAGGAGCTTCTCTCCCACGGCGCCGACAAGGTCTCGGTGAACTCGGCCGCGATCGCCGACCCCGAGCTGCTGACGCGCGGCGCGGAGATCTTCGGCGCGCAGTGCATGGTGCTGGCCATCGACGCCCGGCGCCGAGCTGAGGGGCCCGGCTGGGAGGTCTTCTCGCACGGCGGCCGGCGGGCGACCGGCCTGGACGCCGTCGAGTGGGCGCGCGACGGAGAGCGGCGGGGGGCGGGGGAGATCCTGCTGACCTCGATGGACCGGGACGGGACCAGGGGCGGCTACGACCTCGAGCTGACGGCGGCCGTCAGCTCGGCGGTGCGGCTCCCGGTCATCGCCTCAGGCGGGGCGGGCAGCGCCGCTCACATGCACGCGGCGCTGACCGAGGGCGGAGCCGAGGCGGCGCTGGCGGCGTCGATCTTCCACTTCGGAGAGCTGACCATCGTGGACGCCAAGAAGGAGCTGGCGGCTCGCGGACTGGAGATGCGGCTGTGAGCGAGGAGATCGAGGGCGCCGAGGGACGCACCGAGCCGGACTTCAGAAAGGGGCTGGTTCCTGCCATCGCCCAGGACGCCGAGACCGGCGAGGTGCTGATGGTCGCCTACATGGATGCCGAGGCCTGGACCAAGACGGTCGAGACCGGCCACGCCTGGTTTCACTCCCGCTCCCGCGGCCTCTGGGAGAAGGGCGCCACCTCCGGCAACCAACTGGACGTCGTGGAGCGCTGGCTCGACTGCGACGCCGACACCATCCTGCTCAAGGTCCACGCCCACGGACCCGCCTGCCATACCGGGGCCGAGAGCTGTTTTTTCACGAGGGCCTAGACGCACATGAAGACGCTGCACCTGCTCCGCCACGCCAAGTCCGACTGGGACAACCCGGACCTTGCCGACGATGAGCGCCCGCTCAACGCCAGGGGCAAACGGGACTCGAAGCGCCTGGCCGATCACCTTCGGAAGCACCCGATCAAGGTCGACGCGGTCTTCTGCTCCACCGCTCGGCGGGCGAAGCAGACACTCAAGGCGATCCAGCCGGTTGTTGGCGCGCAGGTCACCGAGGAGCCGGCCCTCTACGGAGCCGGCGCCGAGGAGCTGCTGAAATCTGTCCGCCGCCTACCCGGCCGGCTGGATTCGGTGCTGCTGATCGGCCACAACCCCGGCTTCGAAGAGCTCGCCCGCACCCTCTTGCCGGCGAAGGAGGCCGCTCCGTCCTTTCCCACCTGCGCCCTGGCGAGCCTCAGCTTCGACGCCGCCGACTGGAAGTCGGTGGCGCCCGGCAAGGCGACGCTGACCGGCTTCCTGACGCCCGCGGACCTCAAAGGCTAGGTCGCATGATTATGCAGACTTCTTGTATGTTCATGCATCCATGATGGGTAAGGCGAAGGCGGCCGTCGCCGGTGCCAACGGCTACGCGGGCATGACGCTGGTCCACCTCCTCGCCCGGCACCCGGGCGTCGAGCTGGTCCAGCTCACCTCGCGGTCCTACGCCGGCAAGCCTTACTCGGAGGTCTTTCCACTCCACGACCTGGAGGGAAGCTTCCTGGAGGAGCCGGACCCGGCCGAGGTCGACGTCGTCTTCTCCTGCCTGCCTCACAACGTCGGCGCCGGCAAGGCAGGCGGCTGGCTCGAGGCCGGCGCCCGGGTCATCGACCTGAGCGCCGACTTCCGCCTCCGCGAGGCGGCCCAGTACCCGCGCTGGTACAGGCAGGAGCACCCGCTGCCCGAGCTGCTCAGCAAGGCCGTCCTGGGCCTCCCCGAGCTGCACAAGGATGAGCTCCCCGGAGCCGAGCTGGTAGCGGTTCCGGGCTGCTACTCGACGGCCTCCATCCTCGGCCTTGCCCCGGCCGTCGCGGCCGGGCTGGTGGGGTCCGACATCGTCGTGGACGCCAAGTCGGGAGTCAGCGGCGCCGGGCGTTCCCCGGGCCTGGGGGTGCATTTCAGCGAGGTGAACGAATCGCTCGGCGCCTACGCGATCGACGGCCACCGGCACCTGCCGGAGCTGGTGCAGGAGCTCGCCGCACTCGCGCCCGGGGGGCCGGCGCCGAGGGTCACCTTCGTGCCCCACCTGGTGCCCATGACCAGGGGGATCTTGGCCACCTGCTACTTCGACCTGAAGGGCTCGCTGGCCGACCTCGAGGAGGCGTACCAGGAGTTCTACGCCGGCGAGCCCTTCACCCGGGTGCTGCCCATGAGCCCGACCACCAAGCTGGCCAGCCACACCAACCTCTGCCTCGTCAACGTGGCGGCGCAGGGCGTCAAGGCGATCGTGACCAGCGCCCTCGACAACCTCGTCAAGGGCGCCTCCGGGCAGGGCGTCGAGTCCTTCAACCTGGCCTTCGGCTTCGAGCGCACGACCGGGCTGCTGGAGCCGATCCAGTGGCCGTGACCTTCCCCCGGGGCTGGCGGGCGGGCACCGCCGCCTGCGGGATCAAGGCCTTCACGGCCGGCGCTTCGGCCATCCCCACCGGCCAGAAGGACGACCTGGCCGTGCTCTACAGCGACCGCCCCTGTGACGCGGCCGGGGTCTTCACGACCAACAAGGTGAAGTCGGCGACGATCGTGATCGACCAGCTCCACCTCCGCCAGAACCGCGTCCAGGCGGTGGTCGTCAACTCCGGGAACGCCAATGCCTGCACCGGCGCCCAGGGGTACAAGGACGCGCTGTACATGGCCAAGCTGACCGCCGACCGGCTCGACCTCGACCCGCCCCAGGTGATCGTCAGCTCGACCGGTGTGATCGGGCGCTACCTGCCGATGGACGCCGTCAAGAGGGGCATCGCCGACGCCTGCGCGCGGGTCGACGTGGAAGGCGGACCGGCCGCCGCGCGGGCCATCATGACCACCGACACCGTTCCCAAGGAGGCGTCGGCGCAGCTCGACCTGGGCGGAGCGCTGGTCCGGGTCGGGGGGATGTGCAAGGGGTCGGGGATGATCCACCCGAACATGGCGACCATGCTCGCCTACCTAACCACCGACGCCGCCGTCGAGCCGGGGCTCATGGCCTCGCTGGTGAAGCGGGTCGCCGACGCCTCCTTCAACCAGGTGACGGTCGACGGCGACAGCTCGACCAACGACACCTTCCTGGTCCTGGCCAACGGAGCGGCCGGCAACCGGCCGGTCGCGCCCGAGACGCCGGAGGCCGGGCAGCTGGAGGCGGCCCTGCTCGAGGTGGCGCGCGACCTCGCCCGCCAGGTCGCCCGGGACGGCGAGGGCGCGACCCGGCTCATCTCGGTCAGGGTCACCGGCGGCGCCAGCCCCGAGGAGGCGCGGCTCGCCGCGCGCTCGGTCGCCTCCTCGAGCCTGGTCAAGTCGGCGATCCATGGCGGGGACCCGAACTGGGGGCGGATCGTCTGCGCGCTCGGCTACAGTGGCGCGGACCTGGCCATCGATCGCCTCGACCTGAGCATCGCCGGCCTGACCGTCTTCACCCGCGGCGCCGGCCAGCCGGTCGACCTGGAGGCTGTCCGGGCCGCCTTCGAGCAGCCCGAGATCCTGATCCACGCCGAGCTCGGCCTCGGCGATGGTGTCGCCGAGGCCTGGGGCTGCGACCTCTCGGAAGAGTACGTACGGATAAACGCCGACTACACGACATGACGAAAAGCAAAGGGGGGCAGGCCCCCCTTTCCAGAATCCCCCCTCGGCGCGGCGCTGGTCGGCGAGGAAGACAACCCAACCGGGCCTGGCAAAGCCAGGCCCACGCGCCACGATTTCTTTGAGGAGGACGGTGAGCAAGTGACGATCGAAGCGGCCGACCGGGCGCTGGTGCTGGTCGAAGCGTTGCCCTACATCAAGCGCTTCCACGGCCAGAAGGTGGTCATCAAGCTCGGTGGCCACGCCATGGAGCGCAAGGACGAGACGCTGCTGGACATCGTCCTGCTCCGCTACGTCGGGCTCTTCCCGGTCCTCGTCCACGGCGGCGGCCCCGAGATCACCGCCCTGAGCGAGAAGCTGGGCCTCAAGGCGGAGTTCAGGGACGGGCTGCGGGTGACCGACGCGGCGACCATGGAGGTCGTGAAGATGGTCCTGACCGGGAAGATCAGCCCCGACCTGGTCGCCAGCCTCAACCGTCTCGGCGGCCAGGCGGTGGGCATGAGCGGCGAGGACGGGCCGAGCATCATCGCCGAGCCCGAGAACGACGAGCTCGGTTTCGTGGGCAGGGTGACGCAGGTGAACGCGGAGCCGATCGAGGCGCTGATCGGCCGGGGCTACATCCCGGTCATCGCCTCCATCGGCCTCGGCTATGACGGCAACGCCTACAACATCAACGCCGACACCGTCGCGGCCGAGGTCGCCGTCGGCCTGGGCGCCAGCAAGGTCCTGCTCCTGACCGACGTGCAGGGCGTGCTGGACGGCGACGGCAAGGTGCTGAGCGAGCTCGACCGCGGGACGGCGGAAGAGCTGATCAGCAGCGGACAGGTCTCGGGTGGCATGATCCCCAAGCTGAAGGCCTGCCTGCGCGCGGTCGAGGCAGTGCCCCAGGCCCACATCATCGACGGCCGCGTGCCCCACGCGATCCTTCTCGAGCTCTTCACGGAGGCAGGAATCGGAACCATGGTCACGAAATGAGCGCTGACGAGCACCTGCCCTTCGCCGAGTTCCAGGAGCTGGAGCAGAAGTACGTGATGCAGACCGGCAAGCACCAGCCGCTGCGGGTGGTGCGCGGCGAGGGCATGCACCTCTATGACGCGGAGGGCCGGCAGTACCTGGACCTGATGGCGGGCATCGCCGTCAACGTGCTCGGCCACTGCCACCCGGCCGTGGTGGAGACCCTCGAGCGACAGGCGCGGCTCCTGATCCACTCCTCCGACCTGTACTACACCGAGCCGAAGGTCCTGCTCGCCAAGAGGCTGGTCGAGCTCGCCTTTCCATCGCGCGTCTTCCTCACCAACAGCGGCGCCGAGGCCAACGAGACGGCGATCAAGATCGCTCGCAAGTGGGGCAAGAAGAACAAGGACGGCGCGTTCGAGATCATCAGCGCCTTCGGGGCCTTCCACGGGCGCACGCTGGCGGCGGTGACCGCGGGCGGCAAGGCCGCCTACTCGAAGTGGTTCGAGCCGCTGCCGCCGGGCTTCATCCACGTCCCCTTCAACGACCTGGCCGCCATCAAGGCGGTGACCAACGACCGCACGGCCGCGGTCTTCCTGGAGCCGGTGTTGGGCGAGGGCGGAGTGCACCCCGCTGCGCCCGGCTACCTGGAAGGCGTGCGCAAGTGGTGCGACGAGAAGGACATCCTGCTCATCCTGGACGAGGTCCAGACCGGCCTCGGACGGACGGGTCGCTGGTTCGCCCACCAGCACGCGGGGATCACGCCCGACGTCATGACGCTGGCGAAGGCGTTGGGCGGGGGCTTCCCGATCGCAGCCGTGCTGGCCGTGCCCAAGGCCGACGTTCTCGAGCCCGGCGACCACGGCTCGACCTTCGGCGGGAACCCACTGGCGTGCAGCGTTGCCCTGACCGTGCTCGAGGTGATGGAACGCGAGCACCTGGTCGAGCACGCCGCCGAGATGGGCGACCTGCTCCAGGAGGCGGTCGAGTCGCTGGGCCAGCAGGACGCGCGGGGCATCGGGCTGATGCGCGCCTTCAACTTCGCCGAGCCCATCGCCAAGGCTTACCAGAACAGGTGCATCGAGCAGGGCGTTCTCGTCAACGCGACGGACGACAACACGGTCCGGATGGTGCCGCCACTGATCATCTCCGAGGCCGACATCGAGGTCGCGCAGGACCGTCTCAAGGCGGCGCTCAAGACGTGAAGCAGAAGCGGCAGCTGGCGATCCTGAACCTGGTCTCCTTCAAGCGCATACAGACCCAGCAGGAGCTGAGCGAGGAGCTCGCCAACCTGGGGCTGGAGACGACCCAGGCCACCGTCTCGCGCGACATCCAGGAGCT
>VBHN01000198.1:23498-26583 GCA_005881155.1 Chloroflexota bacterium
TCGGTCGCCATCCACTGGCTGAAGGAGAAGGGCTGGGACGTCGTCGCGCTGAGCGTGGACCTTGGCGAGAAGAGGGACCTCGACGCCATCCAGGCCCGCGCGCTGCAGATCGGCGCCTCGGCCGCCTACGTGGTCGACGGGCGCGTGCCCTTCCTGAAGCACTTCGTCTGGCCCTCGCTCCAGACCGGTGCCGTCTACGAGAAGGAGTACCCGCTGGCGACCGCCCTCGGCCGGCCGCTGATCGCCGCCCAGCTGGTCCAGATCGCACGCCAGGAGAACGCCCAGGCGATCGCCCACGGCTGCACCGGCAAGGGCAACGACCAGGTCCGCTTCGACGTCTCCACCGCGGCGCTGGCGCCGGACCTGCAGGTCGTGGCGCCGGTCAGGGAGTGGGGGATGAACCGCGACGACGAGATCGAGTACGCCCGGAGGCACGCGATCCCGGTGCCCGCGACGGTCGACTCCCCCTACTCCACCGATGAGAACCTCTGGGGCCGATCCATCGAGGCCGGGATCCTCGAGGACCCCTGGGCGGAGCCGCCCGCTGAGGTCTTCGAGTGGACGCGCGACCCCCGCCAGGCGCCCGACCAGCCCGGCTACCTGGAGCTCTCCTTCAAGCAGGGCCTCCCCGTGGCACTGGACGGGAAGGCGCTCGACGCGCTGGAGCTGGTCAGCCGGCTGAACGCGCTCGGCGGCGAGCACGGCGTCGGCCGCATCGACCACCTGGAGAACCGCCTCATCGGCATCAAGTCGCGGGAGATCTACGAGGCGCCTGCGGCAGTGCTCCTGCTCCAGGCCCACCAGGCGCTGGAGGACATCACGCTGCCCAAGGACGTCGCCCGTTTCAAGGACCTGGTCGCCCAGCAGTGGGGCCAGATGGTGTACGACGGGCTCTGGTTCAGTCCCCTCCGCGACGCGCTCTACGCGTTCGTCGCCGAGACCCAGCGGCACGTCACCGGCGAGGTGCGCCTGAAGCTCTTCAAAGGCTCCTCGCAGGTCGTCGGGCGAAAGGGCCCCGAGCAGCTCTACCAGCTCTCGCTGGCCACCTACGGCAAGGGCGACAGCTTCGACCAGTCCGCAGCCGCGGGGTTCATCAAGCTCTGGGGCCAGGGCGTTCGGACCGCGTCCCAGGTCCAGGGCCAGCTCCACACGCGTGACCTCGCCGTTCTCCTCGGCGAGGTCAAGAGGCTCACGCCCTGACCAAGGGGAAGCTCTGGGGTGGGCGGTTCCGAAAGGAGCTGCTGCCTGAGCTGGAGCGCTTCTCGAGCTCCCTCGACGTCGACCTCGAGCTGGCGCCTTACGACATCGCCGGCAGCCTCGCCCACACGGCCGGGCTGCGCGAGGCGGGTCTGCTGACCAAGGCCCAGCTTGGCCGGGTCGAGAAGGCGCTCCTGAAGGTCGGCAAGGAGATCAACGAGGGTCGCTTCGTCTTCGCCGACAGCGATGAGGACATCCACACCGCGATCGAGCGGCGGCTGGGCGAGATCGACCCGGACGGCGCCGCCCGGCTCCACGCCGGCCGCTCCCGCAACGACCAGGTCGCGCTCGACCTGCGGCTCTACTGCCGGGCGGCCGCATCGGCGATCGCGGAGGAGCTGGCGCGCCTGGTCGAAGCGCTGGCGGCCGCTGCCGCCAGGCACGCGGAGCTGGCGATGCCCGGCTACACCCACCTGCAGCGGGCCCAGCCGGTGACCGCCGGCCACCACCTGCTGGCCCACGCTCAGCCGCTGCTGCGTGACGCGGCCCGGGTCAGGAACGCCTTCGAGGCGGCGTCCGAGCTTCCCCTCGGCGCTGGGGCCCTGGCCGGGACCACGCTGCCCATCGACCGCGGCGTGGTGGCGAAGAGCCTCGGCTTCACCCGCCTGACCCGCAACAGTCTCGACGCCGTCGCCGACCGCGACTTCGCGCTCGACCTGGTCTACGCCTGCCTGTCGATCGGCCTTCACCTGTCCCGCCTCGGAGAGGACGTCGTCATCTGGTCCAGCGCCGAGTTCGGCTTTGTGAAGCTGGCAGACGAGATCTCGACGGGGTCGAGCATCATGCCCCAGAAGCGCAACCCCGACATCGCCGAGCTGCTCCGCGGTCGCAGCGGGCGGCCGCTCGGCTCGCTGTCAGCGCTGGCGATGGTGCTGAAGGGCCTTCCGCTCGCCTACGACCGTGACCTCCAGGAGGACAAGCGTCAGGTCTTCACGGCAGTCGAAAACTGCCTCGAGTGCCTGGAGGCGGCGCGGCTCCTCGCGGAGCGCCTGCAGTTCGATGAGAAGCGCCTGGCGGAGGCCGTCGCCGACCCCGACCTGCTGGCGACCGACACGGCCGAGAAGCTGGTGGCTGAGGGCCGCCCCTTCCGGGAGGTCCACGGCGAGGTCGGTCGCTCAGTCCTGGCAGGCGGCCACCGGCCGCCCTGGGACGCGGCCGAATCGCTCCGCCGCCGGTCGCAGCCGGGCGGGCCGGCCCCGGCTGCGGTCCGCCGCGAGGCGCGGGCCGTGCACCGCCAGGCGGCCGCGCTCAGCAGGTGGGCCGGGGCACACACCTGAACCGAGAGGACCTGGTGGAGCTGCTCCGGGCCGGGATCCCCGGTCCGGGCGGAACCTGGGCCGACCTCGGCTCCGGCGAGGGCGCCTTCACCGCGGCGCTGGTTGAGCTGCTCGGCCCGTCGGGCCAGGTCGTGGCGGTCGACCGGGATCGAGCCGCCCTCGGCCGCGTCCCCCCGCCCGCCATGACTCTCCACGCCGACTTCACACGGCCGTTGGAGCTGCCGCCGCTGGACGGGGTCCTGATGGCCAACTCGCTCCATTTCGTGCGCCGGAAGGAGCCGGTCCTGGCCCTCGTCCATGGCTACCTGAAGCCGAGTGGCCGTCTGTTGGTGGTCGAGTACGACGTCGACCGCGGCAACCCTTGGGTGCCACATCCGTTCAGCTTCGAGACCTGGAAGCGGCTGGCGGTCGAGAACGGGTTCGGCGAGCCACGGTTGATCGGCCGCCACCCGAGCCAGTGGCTGAAGGGCCTCTACTCGGCCGTGTCGACTCGCCAGTAGACGCCCGCCTGCCGGTCCATGATCCGGTAGTCGACCAGGTAGCGGCGCACC
>VBHN01000152.1 GCA_005881155.1 Chloroflexota bacterium
GCACTCGTCGCAGTAGCTCGCGTCCTTTTGGAGCGGGGCGTGACAGCGGTCGCAGTTGGTCTGCGTCATGACCTGGCTCATCGCCGGTAGAGGACTTTCCCGTCCATCTCATCCTTCCACCCCACGAAATCTTCGATTTCGCGGGGACCCCGGAGGTGCCACCTCATCGCCGGTAGAGGACTTTCCCGTCCATCTCATCCTTCCACCCCACGAAATCTTCGATTTCGCGGGGACCCCGGAGGTGCCACCTCATCGCCGATAGAGGACTTTCCCGTCCATCTCGTCCTTGTTCAGCCGCTTGTTCAGGTGCAGCCCTTCCAGGATCAGCTCCAGCACCGAGGCCTGCGCCTCCGGGCGGTCCGGAACGCCCAACCGCTTGGTCGCCACCTGCAGCTCGGAGGTGTCCTTCAGCAGCCGGAGGTAGGCCGATGCCGGCGTCGCCTCGCCGACCTCGATGGTCTCGCCGTCCTCGAAGCGGTTGACCAGCCACTCGAACTGGCCCGAGGTGAAGTGCCGGCCGAAGACGGCGTTGACGGCCGAGCGCTGGATGCGGCTCAGCACCTGCTCCTCTTTGCCCTCGTCGAGCGCCTCCACCTCGACCCGGCCCGCGGTGGAGGCGACCAGGAACTGCAGGTCCGAAACCCGCGGCACGGCGAGATCCTCGCCGACCCGAACCGCCCGCCGGACCGAGTTGGAGACCAGGTTCTCGTAGTTGCCGATCGACATCCGGACCGACACTCCGGACGACTGGGAGATGTGCGGAGAGCGCCGGGAATGGTGGGTGATCTCGGCCACGATCTCCTTCATGAAGGCCGGCACCAGGACCTCGACCTCGGAGCCGGGCGGCATCCGCTCGCCCTCCATGATCTCGATCTCGTCGGGGACGCTGAGCGGGTAGTGGGTGCGGACCTGGGAGCCGAAGCGATCCTTGAGCGGCGTGATGATGCGCCCGCGGGAGGTGTAGTCCTCCGGGTTGGCGCTGGCGACGATGAAGAGGTCGAGCGGCAGGCGCAGCCGGTAGCCACGGATCTGGACGTCGTTCTCTTCCATGATGTTGAGCAGGCCGACCTGGATCCGCTCGGCGAGGTCGGGCAGCTCGTTGATGCCGAAGATGCCGCGGTTGGTGCGCGGCAGCAGCCCGTAGTGGATGGTCAGCTCATCGGCCAGGTATCTGCCTTCGGCGACCTTGATCGGGTCCACCTCGCCGATCAGGTCGGCGATCGAGGTGTCGGGCGTGGCCAGCTTCTCTCCGTAGCGCCGGTCGCGCGGCAGCCAGCCGACCTCGGCCTCCTCACCCTTGGCGGCGATCTCGTCGCGGCAGCGCTTGCAGATCGGTGCGTAGGGGTGGTCGTTGATCTCGCAGCCGGCCATGACCGGGACCTCGCTGTCGAGCAGCTCGGTCATCGAGCGCATGAGCCGGCTCTTGGCCTGCCCGCGTTCGCCCAGGAAGATCAGGTCGTGCCCGGAGATGACCGCGTTGGCGACCTGGGGGATGACCGTCTCCTCGTAGCCGACGATGCCCGGGAAGAGCGACCGGCGCTCCCGGAGCCGTGCCAGCAGGTTGCGGCGCAGTTCCTGCTTGACGGTTTCCCGCTCGTGTCCGGAGGCGCGGAGCTCGGCAATTGTCCTGGGCTGGCTCATCAGAAGTTGGAGTGTAGTCTCAGCTTTCGATGCAGGGCCCCTTCACGATGAGGCAGCGTTTGGAGGCTGCCAGGGCGGAGGGGCGGATCCTGCTGGGCGGCCATCGCGGCAACCCCGCCGAGCACCCGGAAAACACCCTGGCGTCGTTCCAATCGGCCATCGCAGCCGGCTGCGACCTGGTCGAGTGCGACGTGCACCTGACCACCGACGGCGAGCTCGCCGTGATCCACGACCACACCCTCGAACGGACCACCAACGGCAGCGGCCTGGTCGGCGCTCACTCGCTGGCCGAGCTTCGCGAGCTCGACGCCGGCGGCGGGCAGCGGATCCCGCTGCTGGAGGAGGTGTTCGAGCTGGTCCGGGACCGCGTCGGCCTGGTCATCGAAACCAAGCAGAACCCCATCCCTTACCCCGGGCTGGAGGAGAAGCTGGTGGCCACGCTGCGGGAGCAGAGGATGGTGGAGCTGGTCAGCGTCATCTCCTTCCACCACGGCTGCGTCAGGCGCCTGAAGAAGATCGCGCCCGAGGTCGACACGGGCATCATCGACGCCTCCCGCCCGATCGACCCGGTGGGGATGCTGAAGGCAGCCGGCGCCGATCTCTTCTCCTCCTATTTCGGGACGCTCGACCCCGAGATGGCGGAGGAGATCAAGGCTGCCGGCGCGGCGGTGGGCGTCTGGACCGTGGACGAACAGCTGGCCCTGATGTGGGCACGCCACTGCCGGCCCGACTCTGTCTTCAGCAACCGGCCGGCGGAGATCGGACCGGACCTCAACTAGAGATCCGCTCCGTTACATAGCCCGCGATCGGGCGTTGGGTCTGCGGATGGCTGGCTATCCTGTCGCCGCATGTCGTCGCGGCCCGAGTTCGAGGATCTCTACCGCGAGTTCCTGCCGCGCATCTACGGCTACGCCCTCAGCCAGCTTCGCAACGCGGCGGAGGCCGAGGACGTGACGGCGCAGGTGTTCATGCGCGCCTACCAGGCTTACGACCGCTTCGAGCCGCGTGCCGCGACCCCGGCCGCCTGGCTCTTCCGGATCGCCCGCAATGCGGTCCTCGACCACCACCGGCGGACCGGCGTCCGGGACCGGGCCGAGCAGGAGCTGGGCAGGGCGCTGGGCGAGGGGGAGGACCCTTCCCGGCAGGCTGAGGACCGCGTCCTCTTCCGGGAGCTGCTGGTCGCCATCCGGCGGCTGCCCGACCGGCAGCGGGAGGTGATCGGGCTTCGCCACCGGTCCGACCTCGGTTTCAAGGAGATCGGGGAGCTGATGGACTGCAGCGAGGACGCCGCCAAGATGCTCTACCACCGCGCCCTCAAGGCGCTGCGCGCGGAGCTGGACCCGGATGGCTGACGACCGCGACCTCGAGCGTCGCCTGGAGCGGATGTACGGCTCGGCACGCCCGCGGGCGGACTTCGAGGACGAGCTCTGGCACCGGATCCAGGCCCGCCGGCCCTGGCCCCGGAAGCTGGCCGACCTCCTCCGGCCCGCCCAGCGGCTGGCCCCGATGCTGGCGGCTTTGCTCGTGCTGGTGATCGGCGGGGGCTGGCTGGCGGCGCACGTGCACCTCGGAGGTAGCCCTTCCACCCTTTCCTCGACGGGCAGCTCGGCCGGCGGAGGGACTTCCTCGGCAGGCCCCGGCTTCGGCGTGCTACCGGCGCCTCCGGGAGCTGCCAAAAGCATCTCGCCGGCGCCCGCGACGGCCGGCGCCAACGCCCAGCCGGCTGAGCAGGCGGTGGCTCCGCCTTACTCGTTTGTCGGCAAGCTCCCCCAGCTGCCGGCCACGCTGCCCGTCTACCGCTACAGGGAGCCGACGGCCGCGGCGCGCACCGCCGCTGCCGGGAAGCTGGCGAGCGAGTCGGGGCTGCGCGTCGACGTCCAAGCGGGCCGCCCGGCCACCAGCCAGGAACCACAGTTCGTGGTCCGTGGCGTCGAGGCCCAGCTCTCTCTACCGACGCTCGAGGAGACTGCCGAGGCCTTCGTGACCGCCCACCGGTTGACCCCGGGCTACCTGTTCCAGGTCACGGTGGCGCAAGCCGGCCAATCCGTCGTCTAAGCCCGCCAGTTCCAGGTGAACGGGGCCAGCGTCCCGGTCGCCCGGCCCGCCGGCCAGGTGGCGGGCCTCTCGGTGGAGGTCGACGGCAACCTGGTGGTCGGCGCACACGGTCCGCTCGAGCTGCCCCTGGACGTGGCCGAGTACCCGGTCCGGCCGGCGGCCGAAGCGCTCGGACAGGCGGGCGCGGCGGCGGCGCAGCTTCCGGCCACCGGTTCCGGTCTCCTCCTCGACAAGGCCCAGGTCGTCTACGTCGTCGTCGTCGGGGCGGCCCAGGGTTACTACGAGCCGGCGCTCCTCCTGACGGGTTCGGGCGGTACCGTGCTGGTGCCGCTGATCTCAGCCAACTGGCTCAGCCACTGAGAAGCCGAACCTAGAATTCGGGGCATGGAGCTCCTGCCCGACAACACCTACGCCGCCGACCCCGCGCTGCGCTCGGTGCTGTCGGCCCTGCTGGACCCGGAAGTGCTCGAGTGGGCAGAGCCGCAGCTGCTGCACCTGGGCGCCCTGGCCCCCCGCGAGCTTCGCGCCTGGGGCGAGGAGTGCGAGCGGCAGCCGGCCTGGCTGCGGGCGGTGGACCCCTGGGGAGAGCGGGTCGACGAGGTGGTCTACCCCGACGCCTGGCGGAGGCTGGCCTCGGCTGCCGCCGCGGCCGGGTGCGCGGGCCTTCCCTACGAGGAGGAGTCCCTGCGCGTGGCCGGCACCTCGGTACGTGTCGTCCACGCCGCGCTCGGCTACCTGTTCCAGCCTGGCACGGCCACCTATTTCTGCCCGGTCGCGATGACCGACGCCGCGGCGCGCGTCCTCCTCGAGTACGGACCCGACGATCTCCGCAGGCGGTGGGTCCCCCACCTGATCAGCCGCGAACCCGGCCAGGCCTGGACGGCCGGCCAGTGGATGACCGAGCAGCAGGGCGGCTCCGACGTCGGCGCCAACACCGTGGTGGCACGCCGCGAGGACGGCGCCTGGCGGCTCCACGGGCGGAAGTTCTTCTGCTCGAACGTGGGCGGCGAGATGGTCCTCGCCCTGGCCCGGCCGGAGGGCGGCGGCGCCGGGACGGCCGGGCTTGGCCTCTTCCTGATCCCGCGCCGGCTGCCCGACGGCAGCCGCAACAGCTACCGGATCGACCGCCTGAAGGACAAGCTCGGCACCCGCGCGATGGCGACCGGCGAGGTGACCCTGGACGGCGCGCACGCCGAGCTGGTCGGCGAGCTCGAGCGCGGCTTCGGCCAGATGACGCCGATGCTGAACATCACCCGCTTCCACAACGCCGTCTCCTCGGTGGCCGGGATGCGGCGGGGGCTGATGCTGGCCCGCGGCTACGCGTCACGGCGGCGGGCCTTCGGGAAGCTCCTCGAGGAGCAGCCGCTGCACCGCCAGATGCTGGTCGAGCTCGGAGTGGACGCCGAGGCCTGCCTGCTCCTCACCATGCGCTTGGCAGAGCTGCTGGGCCGGGTCGAGCAGAAGGTCGCGTCCGACCAGGAGCTGAACGTCTTCCGCCTCGGCACCTCACTGACCAAGCTCTACACGGCCAAGCGGGCGGTTGCCGCCGCCTCCGAGGTCATCGAAGCCTTCGGTGGCCAGGGCTACATGGAGGACACCGGGCTCCCCCGCCTGCTCCGGGACGCCCAGGTGCTGCCGATCTGGGAGGGGACGACCAACGTGCTCTCCCTCGACTCGCTGCGGGTGCTCGCGAAGCCGGGTATCGCCGAGGCCTACCTGGCCGAGCTGGAGCGCCTCGGCTCGCCCTCCCGCGACCGGGCCTCGGCCGCCCTGGCCAAGGTGGCGACGCTCGATTCGGCACTGGCGCAGGCAGGCGCCCGCAAGCTCGCCTTCCAACTCGCGGAGGCCTGGATCGAGGGACTGCTTCGGGAAGCAGCGGGGCGGGGGCCGCGCGAGGCCCGGGTCGCGGAGCTCTGGCATAACGGCGATGCCACCGCCGCTTCGGACCTGGAAATGGTCGTGGACGGATCGAGGGCGCGGCAGCCGGTCAGCTGAGTCCCGTCCGGGATGCCGGAACGAACAGTTTTCTTACAGCTGTGCGGTAAAGTGCATCTTTTATTGCGCAGCTCTGCGTAGTTTTGCCAAGGAGTCATTCGCTTGATCGAGGCACCTGACCGCCTGCTCGGCATCCGCGAGGTTGCGGAGCTCTTCGGAGTCGACATCTCCACCGTCCGCCGCTGGGAGCGGGCGGGTCACCTGCGTGCGGTCCGGGTCGGCGAGCGCGGCCACCGGCGCTTCCGCCGGCAGGAGATCCAGCGCCTGATCGACAGCCTCGGGGAATCGTCCTCGTCCGCTAGCTGAACACCCGGGCCAGCTCGTAGAGCTCGGCCGGGACCCGTCGCTGCTCCGCGACGACCTCTCGGAGCGGCACCACGGCGACCTCGCCGTCCCGCCGGACCGGGATCACACCGGACTTTCCTTCGGCCAGGAGGTCGGCAGCCGCCGCCCCCAGCCGCGTGGCCCAGATCCGGTCCACGCTGGAGGGCGAGCCGCCGCGCTGGAGGTGGCCGAGCACGGTGACGCGGGTCTCGAAGCCGGTGGCGCTCTCGATGTGCTGGCTGAGCGCCTCGCCGACTCCGATCTTGGCGAGCTGGACATGGCCGAAGGCGTCGGTCTTCTGCGCGCCCTCCTGCTGGCCGGCGAGCTCCGGGATCTTGATCCCCTCGGCGACCACGATGATGCTGAAGTCCCGGCCCTCGCCCCGCCGGCGGTGCAGGTGCTCGACGACCTCCTGGAGGTTGACCGGGAACTCGGGGATGATGATCATGTCGGCCCCGCCGCCCAGGCCGCCCATCATCGCCACCCAGCCGGTGTCGCGGCCCATCACCTCCACGACCATCACGCGGTGGTGGGCGGAGGCGGTCGTGTGCAGGCGGTCGAGCGCCTCGACCACGACGCCCACGGCGGTGTCGAAGCCGATGCAGAACTCGGTCCCGCTGAGGTCGTTGTCGATCGTCTTCGGCACCCCGACCACCGGGTAGCCGCCGTCGCTGAGCGCTGCCGCCACCGAGAGGGTGTCGTCGCCGCCGATCGCGACCAGGCCGTCGATCCCGTACCGGCGGAGCACGCTCACCACCTTCGCGATGCCGTCGGGCTCCTTCAGCGGGTTGGTCCGAGAGGTGCCCAGGATGGTGCCGCCGAGCGGCAGGATGCCGCGGATCCAGATCGGCGTCAGGTCCTCCATGTCGCCCTGGCCGAGGCAGCCCGCCCAGCCGTTCTTGATCCCCGTGACCTTCTGGTTGCGCGCGTAGGCGCGGCGCGCCACGGCGCGGATGGCCGCGTTGAGACCTGGTGCGTCGCCGCCGCCGGTCAGGACGCCGATCCTCATTCCGCCATATTTTGAGGGGGAATGGGCATGACGGCGGAGAAAGCGCACGATCCCGGTGTCGAGGCCGCGGCCCGCCGGGCCGCCCCCCTGCACCCGGTGGCCGAGCCG
>VBHN01000153.1:0-6939 GCA_005881155.1 Chloroflexota bacterium
GGCATCCAACGCTCGGCGGTTGGGATCATGTTGGCCAGCGGCGCCCATGAGGTGGCATCGATGGATGCCACCCGGCGCAAGGCGGGTGCGGCGGCAGACGGCTGCCGCTTCCTGATCCACGATGCCTGGACCTGGGGCAGGCGGCTGGGCACGACGAGCTTCGGCTCACCCGTGATCGTCGATCCGGAGGTGGCCGCCAGCGACCTCTTGATCGGAGTCGGCGGCGTCTATCCGCAGCACAGCGTCGGATTCGGAGGAGGGTCCAAGCTCATCCTCGGCGTACTCGAGCGCCGCTCGATAGTCAGCCTCCACTACTCGCACGGCAGCGTCGCCGGCACCTACGACGTGCGCAACGACTTCCGGCGAAACCTCGACGAGATGGCCCGGATCGCCGGGCTCCGGACCGTGGTCACCGTCCACGTCGACGCTCGCCGGCGCCCCGTTCGCGTCGTTGCGGGAGACCCGGAGCTGACCTTCGACGCCTCCGTCGAGTTTTCCCGGACCGCGTACTCGGCCCCGACTCCCGAGGGCTACGACCTGGTCGTGTCCAACGCCTACCCGATGGACGTCTCCTTGACCTTCAGCCGTAGCAAGGGACTCGCGCCCTTGGCTCATGCAGGGCCCGGCGCGTCGAAGGTGCTGATTGCCGCGTGCCCCGAGGGCCTCGGGCTGCACCGGCTGTTCCCCTTCCTGAACGGGCCTCGCTTCGAAGCCTACCGGCACCGGCTTCGCAGGCTGTCGACGGTTCGCGCCGCTTCCATTCCAACCAGGCTCGCGAGCAAGGGGCGGAAGACCATCGGCAGGCTGACGGCAAGGGTGTCCACCGTGCAGGCCGAGCGAGCCGCCCCGCGGCAGGCTTTCGCCGGTCAGATCACCTCCGACGGACACCGGCCGGTCCACCTTTGGACCCCCCTGGCGCCGCGCGGCTCGCTTCCCGAGCAGATTCCGGGCTTTCAGCGCGCCGCCTCCTGGGAGGACGTGATCGACCGGGTCCGATCCGAGCAGCCGGCAGAGCGGCTGCGAGTCGCGGTCTACCCCTGTGGGCCTCTGCATTGTCTCGAGCCGGCTCCGGCGGAGCTCGCGGTCCGATGACGGCGGGTCAGCTCACGCTCGAACGCAGCGAGCCCGCGTCCGCCGCGGCCTTCGAGGTCGAGGTCATTCGGGATGAGGCCGGGTTCGACGCGCTGAGAGAGGAATGGGGACGGGTGACCGGCCTCCTCGAACTTGAATCCCCGATGTTGTCCTGGGAATGGGCCCGGCTCTGGTGGGACTACTTCCGCGGCCGGAACGAGCTCCACATCCTGGTTTTCAGGCAGTCCGGTCGGGCGGTTGGGATAGCGCAGCTTCAGGAGCGCCGGCTGGGCCTGGGGCGCGCGTCATTTCGAACCGTCAAGCCGATCGGTTGGGAGGACGGTGGCAACCAGGGCCTCACCGAGCACCTGGAGCTGCTCTTTCCCGCCGCCCACCGGGCAGCCCTGCTGAGCGAGCTTGGCCGTCGCCTTGGGGATGGCGGCCCGGGCACTCTCTGGCTGCCCGGGATCGGCGTCGACGAGAAATTGCCGAGCCCTCTGGAGCGCCAGGTCATCCACAGTCAGGTGCCGGTGCCCTTCCATCATCGCCAGCTGCCGGACGACTGGTCGGCGTTCATCCAGAGCCTGGGCAAGAGCATGCGCGACAACGCCAAGTACTACCCTCGGCTTCTCGAGCGACGTGGATTCCAAGCTGAGTTCGAGGTGGCCGCCACGCCGGCCGAGGTACGGGCAGCGTTGCCGGTCCTGATCGAGCTGCACCGGACCCGCGCTCAAGCCGAGCACGTCAGCAGCGTGCGTCATTGGGACCACTTTTACGAGCCGCGGCGACGTGAGTTCATGCTCGAGATCGCTCCCCGGTTGGCTGCCGAAGGCAAGCTCAAGGTCGGCCTGCTGAGGATCGGCGGGGAAGCGGTCGCGGCCCAGATTTGGTTCGAGCAGCGACGCACGCTGTGGCTCTACTACAGCGGCTTCTTGCCCGAGTGGTCGAAGTATTCGGTCGCCCTGGTAGCCACTCTCGAAGTGCTGAAACAGGGCCTGGCGAGAGGTTTCGACCGGGTCGAGTTCTGCCGAGGCGGCGGTCAGCTGAAGGAGCGTTGGGACACCGAGGCAAGAGTTCAGCGAAACCTGGTCTGCGCCTCCAGCCCTAGGCTGGGGCGGACGTTCCTCAAGGCCAAGCGCGAGACTGACGCTCTGCGCAGCGTCCTGCGCTGGAGCGGGCGGTGAAGCGCTGGGCGCCCCTGGCCGCGGCGTTTCTGGCGGGCTGCCTGGTCAGCTCCCTCACCGGGACGTACATCGTGCTCGACCATCCGACCTTCGTATCCAAGGTCCGAACCCACTTGCGCGATCTCCTGTCGCCACCGGCGGACGTCGTCCAGAACCTGCCCGACGCCAACCTCTCCGCGGTCCTGGTGCGGATCGACTCCGGCGCGCAGGGCAGCGCCATCAGTCCGCTGATCTACGGCGTCGCCTTCGCTGACCCGCAGTATGCGAAGACGCTCGGTGCAACGGTCAACCGCTGGGGCGGTAACTCCGCCAGCACCTTCAACTGGGACAACGGGCACGCCTGGAACGCCGGGCGGGACTGGGAGTTCCGGAACAACAACGGCGGGCGCGGCGGCGATGCCGTCGATACCTTCGTCGCGAAGTCTCTGGCGGTCGGTGCCCAGCCGCTGATCACGATCCCGACCATCGGCTGGGTCGCGAAGAACGACGACAACAACAGCCGCGGGATCGGTGTGCCCGCTCAGGGAGGTCCGCCGGTGGCGCCCGGCGCCGCTGCCATCGCCGGCTATGACCCGGCGGCCAACATCGCCCGGACCAGCGTTCAGTCGTTGCCGAAGAAGCCGGGGCCGCTTTCCGCCAACCCCGACCCGGCCGCCCAGGTCGTCTACCAGGACCAGTGGGTCTACCACCTGCTCTCCAAGTTCGGTGCCGGCCCCACGGGCGTGACCTACTTCGCGATGGACAACGAACCCGACCTCTGGTCGACCAACCACACCGACGTCCACCCGGCCCGGATGAGCTACCAGGACCTGTTGAGGGAGTTCACCAGCTACGCCGACGCGGTGAAGGCAGTGGATCCGTCGGCGAAGATCCTCGGCCCGGTGCTGTCCGGCTGGACGGCGTTTCAGTTCTCAGACCTGGACCGGGGAAGCGACAACTTCGCGACCCACGCCGATCGCCAGGCCCACGGCGATCAACAGTTCCTCGGCTGGTGGCTGGCCCAGGTGGCGAAGCACGACCAGGCGGGTGGGCGGCGCTCGCTCGACTACCTAGACGTCCACTACTACCCGCAGGCGTCCGGCGTCTCCTCCGCCCATGCGTCGGACCCCGATACCCAGGCGCGCCGCATCCGATCGGTCCGCAGCCTCTACGACCCGTCTTACCGGGACGAGTCGTGGATCTCTCAGCCGGTGGCTCTGATCCCGATGCTGCGCGCCATGATCAATCGAGACTACCCCGGCACGCAGATCTCGATCAGCGAGTACAACTTCGGCGGCGAATACGACGCCAGCGGCGCCGTGGCGCTGGCAGAGGTCCTCGGCATCTACGGCCGAGAAGGGGTGGGAATGGCCAACTACTGGCCCTACCCGCCGGCAAACACGCCGGGAGCAGCCGCCTTTCGCCTCTACCGGAACTTCGACGGCAAGGGGAGCACTTTCGGCGACATCTCCCTACCCGTCAGCTCCCCAGCCCGGCAGGTGGCCGCTTTTGCATCCCGTCACTCGGACACCGGGGAGATCGATGTCGTCCTCGCCAACGAGAGCCTCACCCAGACCGCGACCGTTGGCCTCGACCTGGGCGTGGCCTCCGGTTACCGCGCCACGCAGTACGTGATCCATCCCGGGTCGGCCGAGATCGCGACCGAGCCGCTGCCGTCGGCCGGCGCCTCCCTCACGCTCGAGCCCCTCTCGGTACGGCTGTTGAAGCTGGTCAAGCCATGACGCGGGTCAGCATCGTGACTCCCTGTTACCAGGCCGGCGCCTTCATCAGCTCGCTGCTCGAGAGCGTCTCCGCACAGTCGTTTGCGGACTGGGAGCAGATCGTGGTCGACGACGGCAGCACGGATGGATCCGCGGAGCTGGTGCTCGGGCATCAGCGGTGCGAGCCGCGCCTGAAGCTCTTGCGACAGGCCAACTCGGGCGTCATCGCCGCACGCAACCGTGGCTTCGCCGTATCTGACCCGGAGAGCGACTACGTCTTCTTCCTGGACGCGGACGATCTCCTCAAGCCCGACATGCTGGCGAGGCTGGTGGATTACCTCGACGACCGGCCCGAGGTTTCGATGGTGTATTGCGAGCCGGACTGGATCGACGCCGATGGGCTGCCGGTCAAGTACGGCTCGCCGGGCACACGCTACGTCCCGTCCCGCCGCGGGGTGCGGCTGCTGCCCGCGGACGAGCCCGTCACACCCTTTTCGGCCCTCTTCTTCTGGGGGCGGATCAGTCCTTCGATCTCCCTCCTGCGCAGGTCTGCGCTGTTGAGAGCCGGCGCCTTCGACGAGGAGCAGGGACTCTACGGAGAGGACCTGGATCTCTGGCTCCGTGTGGCGCTGAGGGGCACCATCCACTACCTCCCGGAGCGCTTGGTGCTGCGCCGGATCCACGCCTCCAACAACGGCCGGCGGGCAAACATCCCGCTCCAGGAGTCGCGACTCTACCGCCGCTGGTTGACCGCGGCCTGGCTGACGGCGGACGAGAAGCTGATGGTGAACGAGGTCTGGCGGCTGCGCCAGGGCCGCCTTCTGCCGCGCCTGTGGTGGGAGTGGGGAGGCGACCACCTGAGCCGTGGGGAGCTGGTCCAGGCAGTCGCCTGCTACCTGCGCAGCTGGAAGCGGGCGGCGACCTACGGTAGGGCCCGCCTCCAGGGCCGGTTGCCCGCGGGCCCGGTCTGGTGAGCCAGCGCGTCCTCCTCCTGCTCGACGACTGTGGCGCAGGCGATGCAATCCGGGTCGGGTCCTCGATTCGCCAGGTCCGGGAGTCGCTGCCGGGCTCCGAGCTCACGCTGGTGGTCGGAGGGGAGGCGGCGCCCGTGTACCGGGATTCGCCACTGGTTGACCGCTTGATCGTGAGCCGGCTCTACCTCCGGCCGCGGGCGTCGCGGCTTCAAAAGCTGGTCGAGCTCTGCCGGCTGGCCGGCTCGCTGGGTTTCGGGTATGACCTGGTGGTCATCTTCTGGTGGGGCTCGACCCTTCTCCGCGTGCTGGCGCGCATCGTGAGCAGTGGCAGGCGGGTCGGGTACTCGGGCCGCTTCCAGTGGCTGCTCTCAAGTCGCCTCGGCGGTTACGACTTCAGTGGCGACGAGACGGCGCAGCAGGAGCGCCTGCTGGTCGCGGCGGGCATCGGCGGCGCAGCCGCCGGCGGGCCGGAGCTTGCGGTCACCGAGGCGGATGCCAAGGTCGCCGCGGCGACGCTGCAGGAACTGGCTGGGGCGGAAGGCGGGCCGCTCGTCCTGCTCCACCCCGGCTCCGATTGGGCCTGCCAGCAATGGCTGCCGGAACGTTGGTCCGCCCTCGCGGACGGGATCGCGGCCGCTGGGCCTTTCCGGCTCGCTTTCACGGGCTCGTCCGGCGACGGGCCTCTCATCGACGGCATCCAGGCAGGGATGTCGGCCCCCTCAGTCTCCCTCGCCGGCCGGCTGTCCCTGGCAGAGCTGGCCGCGCTGCTGCGGCGCACCGCCCTACTGGTCACTGTGGACAGCGCCGTCTTCCTCCTCGCGCGTGCGGAGGGAACACCAGTGCTGGTCCTCGCCGGACCCTCCCATCCGGAGCGGGTCGGCGGCGCAGGAGCCGCCCCGATGGTGCTGAAAAGGATCAGCGCCGACCAGGAATCGTGGATCCTCGCCTGCAAGAAGCCTCGCTACCCCGCCGGCGGCTGCCAGGACTGGTCCTGTCCCTGGTCCGGCCTGCGCGGGATCGAGGTCGCCGACGCGCTGCTCACGGCTCGGCTCCGGCTCCGGCGACAGGTTCGGGCAGGACTTGGGACAGGCGCCCAAGTGGCTTCTCTGTAGACCGCGGCGGTGCCCATACCGACCCTTGCCGGCGGCGTTGACCCCGGCTCCAACGTGCAGTTGGTGAGCTCGGATCTTGCCGTCGTGGCCCCGCCGGATGCGACGACCGCACGCCGCTCGGGCCCGGGGCGGCTGATTCGGAACATCCTGCTGCTGGCGGGCGGACAGCTGGCCTCCTGGGGCTTCGGCCTTCTCTGGCTGGTCTGGGTGCCGAGGGTGTTGGGGCCGACGCCGATCGGAGAGTTCGTCGTCGCCCTGGCCATCACCTCGGTCCTGGGAAACCTGATCAACCAGGGCGCGGGGACTCTGCTCACGCGCGAGATCGCCCGCGATCAGGGCCGGTCCTCCGCGCTGGTCGCGGGAGCTTTCCTGATGCGGCTCGCCTGCGTGCTGCCCGCCGCCGTGTTGATGGCCGCCTACGTCCGCCTGCTGCACTTCGGCGCGGAGCAGACGCTGATCATCTGGCTGGCCACCGCAGTTGCGCTGATCGCCTGTTTGAGCGGCGCCATCCAGGCAGCTTTCAGTGGCCTCGAGCGGATGGAATTCCTGGCCTACGGAAACCTGGTCGGCAACGGCCTGGAGAGCCTTCTCGGCATCGGGTTGGTCCTCCTCGGCGGGCGGATCGTGGCCCTGATGGAGCTGAACCTGTTCCTGACCTCGCTTCTCCTCGCGCTCAACTTGTATTGGTGCCGCGGGCTGTTCCGGATCGCCTGGCGGCAGGGCCTGGCCCTGATTCCCTACATCGTTCGAGCCGGCCTCAGCTACTGGATCGGCGGCCTCTTCTTCACCACCTATCTCTGGATCGACGCGGTCCTTCTCTCTGCGCTGGCGCCCGCCAACGTGGTCGGCTGGTACGGCGTCCCGGTCCAGCTCTTCACCGCCATCCTGATGGTGGCGG
>VBHN01000153.1:6960-9556 GCA_005881155.1 Chloroflexota bacterium
AGGCCGGCGGTCGAGACCGGAATCCTGCTGAGCCTGCCGATCGCCGCCGGCCTGGCGCTGGTCTCGGGTCCCCTCGTTCAACTGCTCTACGGGCCGCGCTTTTTCGGCGCTGGCCCAGTCCTGGCGGTACTCGCCTGCTGTGTCGTCCCGACCTTCTTCAACATGCTGGCCTACCAGGTACTGCTGGCGGCGGGCAGGCAGGTTGCCTGGATCAAGATCGTCGGCGTCGCAACCGTCCTGAACATCGTGGCCAACCTGGTGCTGATCCAGTTCTTCCAAGCCCGCGGAAACGGAGCGCTGGGTTCCGCCCTCTCCCTGCTCGGCACGGAGCTGCTCGAGTCGGTGGGAGCGCTGGCGCTGCTTCCCTGGCTCCTTCACCGTGAGCTTCTCTCCCGCATCGCGCGGACCGTCCTCGCGACCGCCCTGATGTCGATCGCGGTACTGGCGGCGGCTCCCTTTGGGATCGTGACCGAGATCGCGGTGGGGATGCTGGCCTTCGCCGCTTTCGGCCTCCTGTTGCACCTGGTGACGGCCGAGGAGGTCGAGGTGCTGCGCGGCTTTGGGATCCGGGCCCGAGCCAAGTTCGGGCCGGGCGGTATTGCAGCGTGAGCACAGCCACGGGCAGCTTCAGCATCGTGATGCCCACCCACCGCCGGCCGGACTCTCTGCTCCAGGTCCTGGCGGCTCTATCCCGGCAGGATTTCCCTGCCGACCGCTTCGAGGTGATCGTGGTCTTCGACGGCGAAGGACCCGCCACCGCGGCCAGCCTTGATGGCCATGGTTATCCGTTTCGCCTGCAGGTGCTCCACCAGGACCACGCCGGGCCGGCCGCGGCCAGGAACCGCGCGGTCGCGGCGGCGGCGGAGCCCTACCTGCTCTTCCTCGATGACGACGTCATCCCGGCGCCGACCCTGATCCGCCGGCACGCCGAGGCCCACGCCGGCCGGAGCGACCGGGTGGTCATCGGTCCGCTGCTGGCCGCCGGCAGCAGCGGCGCGCCCTGGACGCGCTGGGAATGGGCAACCCTGGCCAGGCAATACCGCGCCATGGCGGAGGGCGAGTGGCAGCCGACGCCCCGGCAGTTCTACACCGGTAACGCATCAGTCCTTCGCGAGCACGTGGTCGCCGCGGGCGGATTCAACCCCGAGTTCCGGCGGGGCGAGGACGTGGAGCTGGCCTGGAGGCTGAAGGCCCTCGGCCTCGAGTTCGTCTTCGAGCCGCGGGCGGAGGCGGCGCACCTTGCCCGCCGCTCCTTCCAGGCCTGGCTGCAAGCCGCCTTCGAGTACGGGCGCACCGATGTCCTCCTGGAGCGCAAACGGACGGGCGACGACCTTCCCGGTTGGGTGCGGCGGGAGTTCGCCGAGCGGCACCGTTACACCCGGCGGCTGGCTGAGATCGCCCTGACGCAAGCACGACTCTGGCAGGGCATCCCAGCCACCGGACTGGTTCTCGCCTCGGTCGCTTCCGGGCTGGGCCTGACGCGGATCGCCAATCAAACCTGCTCCGCCCTCTTCACGGCTGCCTACTGGAGGGGTGTCGCCGCGCAGCTGGGGTCGGTGGAGGCGGCGCTCCGCCTCATGAAGCCGCCACCGCCGGCCGTGTCGCCCGCCGAGCTCGCGCCATGACCTCCTTCACCCAGGACCTCAAGCGCTGGCAGCAGCGATCCTTCACGCCACAAGACGGAACGCCGATCGCCGGTCGCCTACGACTCCGGGAGGTGCTGCTCTCCGACCTTCCTCGAACGGCTGAACATGCTGCTCTTCGGGCTCGAGATCAGCCCCTCGATCCCGATCGGTCCAGGGCTGTACATCGCTCACCCCTACGGGACCGTGATCATGGCGGCTCGAGTGGGGGCCAACGCCAGCTTCATCCACGCCATCACCGTCGGGATGCGAGGCGAATGGGCCTTCCCGGTGATCGGGGATGGCGTCTTCGTCGGCGCCGGCGCCCGCATCCTCGGCGACATCAGCGTCGGCCACGGCTGCTCCGTCGGAGCCAATGCCGTGGTGCTCACCGATGTGCCGGCCGGGATGACGGCGGTGGGGGTTCCCGCCGCAGTCCGCGAGCCCCGCTCGGCCCGGCCTGCCCTGGCGGTTCGGCGATGAGCGACGCGGCCGCGCTGATGCTCGTCTCCGCCCGGGTGGACCTTCGCCTGCGGGGCGAGGTCGCCGACGGGCTGCGGCCCTGTCCCGAATACCTCGAGTTGGAGAGGCACCACGGTATCGAGCTTCTGGACTGGTCCCGCCTTCCCGGCGATGTCGGCGGACGCTCGAGCTGGCTCTCGCTCCTGCACGTGGCCGTGGCGTTGCTCAGGCGGCCGGGCCGTGAGGTCATCTTCTCCGACGGCGAGCACCTGGCGATACCCCTGGGTCTTGCCCTGCGGAGCCTTGGCGGCGGTCCCCGGCACCTTGCCCTCGGCCATCACCTCACCTCCCGCATCAAGCCGTTCCTTCTCAGGGGCCTTCGTGGCGCCGGGATCGACCGGCTCCTGGTCCACTCCCGGACCCAACAGGCGATCGCCACCCGGCGCCTCGGCCTGGACCCGCGCCGGGTCGCCTTCCTCCCCTATTACGCCGACGCGAGCTTCTGGCGTCCA
>VBHN01000154.1 GCA_005881155.1 Chloroflexota bacterium
TCGCGCCATTTGGACGTACCGGGCATGAGAGCAGCCGGGTCCTCTTCGGGGGCGCCTCGCTGGCCTCCGTCTCGCAGGACGTCGCCGACCGGACCCTCGAGGTGCTGCTGGAGCACGGCGTGAACCACCTCGACGTGGCCGCCAGCTACGGCGACGCCGAGCTCCGCGTTCGTCCCTGGCTGCAGGCCAACCCGGGCCGCTTCTTCCTGGCCACCAAGACCGGGCAGCGCAAGGCGGCCGGAGCTCGCGAAGAGCTGCACCGGTCGCTGGACCGGCTGGGCGTCGACCACGTCGACCTCTGGCAGCTGCACAACCTGGCAGACCCGATCGAGTGGGACAACGCCCTCTCGCCCGGCGGCGCCATCGAAGCGGCTGTCGAAGCGCGCGAGCAGGGCTTGGTCCGCTTCATCGGCGTGACCGGGCACGGCTCCCAGATCGCCGCCAACCACCGCCGCAGCCTGGAGCGATTCGAATTCGACTCGGTGCTGCTGCCCTACAACTACCTGACCATGCAGCTGCCGTACTACGCGGAGAACTTCGAAGCTCTGGCGATGACCTGCGCGCAGCGCAACGTGGCGGTCCAGACGATCAAGTCGATCGCTCTCCGGCCGTGGGGAGGCCGCGACCGCACCAACACGACCTGGTACGAGCCTCTCACCGAGCAGGCCGACATCGACCTCGCCGTCTGGTGGGCCTTGGGCCGTCCCGGCGTCTTCCTTAACAGCGTGGGCGACGTGAACCTTCTGCCGCAGTTCCTGGACGCGGCGGAGCGCTACGAGTCGCGCCCGGACGACTCGGACATGCAGGCGCTGCTTGCCCGAGCGTCCGCGCAGCCGCTCTTCGTCTAGCCCGTTAGAGGCTTCAGTCCCCTTCCGCCACGTTCCTGGCGTCGAACGGGCGCAGGAACTGGGACGGTCGGAAGTCCACGAATGACGCCGGCAGCGGGTTGAACGCCGCCGCTGGCTGAAGGCCATTGGCGATGGCATTCATGGCCCCGGGCGAGGTGGCATCCTCCCAGCGCCCGGTGCGGAGCCGGTTGATCAAGGTCTGGAAGGCCGCGACCGTCTCGCCGGCCGTGAACGCGCAGTGTCCGGCGCGGTTCACGAACACCTGGCGGAGCAGGCTCTGGTTGCCCTCGGAGCGGACCACGCTCGCGTACGCCTGCTCGTCCTGGGGCAGCACCAGGCCGTCACCGATGGTGTGCATGGTGAGCACCGGAGATTCCAGCTGGCCGTTGTAGACGATGTACTTCTCCAGGTAGCCCAGGGCGGCCGGGTTCGCGGAGATGCGCGGCGTGCCGGCGAGCGTGTCGAGGTCCGCGTCCAGGCTCAGGCCGGCCTGCTGGTAGAGCGCCTCGACCTCGTCTTTGTTGATCGAGTGGGCGAGCAGCTTCCGGTAGTCGACGCCGGTGTTCCAGGACGGGTTGCCGCCCGCGCGCGCCTCGAGCTCGCCGCGGAGCGCGAAGACGAACGGGAAGGTGACGTTCTGGTCCCAGAGCATCTGGTTCTGCTCCCGGGCGGCGTAGTCGGTCTGCGCCGGCTGCGGCGCGCCGGTGGTGAACCAGCCGGGGGAGTCTCCGACGGCGGCCACGAGGGCGGTCCGCGCCCGACCGGCCGCAGTGCCGTTCGCCGCGCTCAAGATCGACTCGGCGAGGCCCAGGTTGGCGCTGGTGAACGGGTTGGGGTTGCTGAGGTTGACCAGCTGCAGGCCCGAGTTGGGCGCCAGCAGGGTCTTGAACACGAACTCGGCGTCCAGCGCCGAGTTCCAGACACCGGGTCCGCCGGCCACCACGCCGCACATCGGGATGGCCCCCGCAAAGCGGTCCGGGAAGAGCTGGATCAGCCCGGCCGTGATCATGCCGCCCAGCGAGTGGCCCCAGGCGATGGTCCGCTTGAGCCCGGCGAAGTTGGCCTTGAAGTAGTCGAGGAGCGCGATCTGGTCGTGGAACGCCTCCTTCAGCGCCCATCCGTTCTGGCTGTAGGAGGAGCCGGCCAGCGCGTACCCATTGGCGAGCAGCCAGGGGCCCGTGGCCCCGTCGTTCGGTGCGTCGAAGGCTGTCAGCTCGACCTCGGGCAGGGTGTAGCCGTGGCTGTAGAGGACGAGGGTGCCGTTCCAGTTCGAGGGCACGTCGATGATGTACTTGGCGCCATCGATTGTGCCCGTGAAATGGCCCCCGGCCGCGGCCGCCGGGAGGGACGTCGCCAGCACGGTGGCGAGGACCGCGAAGGACGCGATCAGGGTGACCCGGAGACGTTTCATCTGAAGCCCTCCCGAGGTGAACGCAACCCACCCCGGAGCAAAGCCGGGCGTGCCTGCGCCGCATCGTAGGCGCAGGCGAGCCAATCGGCAAATCGCGATCGGTGAGTGAATCGAGGTGAAGCGGTGGTAGAGTGCGCCCCCGTGGCGCCCTTGACGTGGGGAAGGGCCGCTCGACTGCGCAGCCTCGTGGTGCTGACGTTGGTCGTGCTGTCCACCTTCGGACCCTTTGCGGCAGTGCAAACGGCGGCTGCCGGCACCGCCGACCAGATCGATACCGTCAAGGCGCAGCTGGCGGCGGCGGCCGACCGCGCCTCGAGACTCGACCAGGACCTGGCCCGCCTCCAGTCTGAGATCGAGGTCAACCAGCGGCGAATCGCCACCGAGCGGTCGGAGCTGCGGAGCCTCGCGCGAGTGCTCTACGCCGAGCCGACCTCACTGCCGCTGCTCCTGGCTGAGTCGCACAGCCTCGGCGAGGCTGTCACGCGCTGGTCCGACCTCGCCGTGGCCGGACGTCGAGCCGCCGCGGTGAAGCGGGCGCTGACCGTTGACCAGCGGAACCTCGAGCAGCAGCTGGCACAGGTGAAGGCCACCCGCGCCGAACAGCTGTTACAGATCGAGCAACTGAACGTCCAGTTCCGGCACCTCCAGGCGCAGGCCGCCGCGGAAGCGGCCGCCGCCCAGCCGGCGCCGCCGGCCACGACGCCCCCCTCCCGGGTCCCGCCCGACTCGATCCGCGCGATCATCGTGGCCGCGTTCTCGCCGCTGGGGCAGGCGGCGGTCACCTGGGCACTCCGCGTCGCCGCCTGCGAATCGGGCTACAACCCGTTCGCCGTCAACCGCTCCAGCGGCGCCGCCGGCCTTTTTCAATTCCTGCCCTCGACCTGGGCGCGCTCGCCGTGGGCGGCTCAGTCCCCCTTCGACCCGGTCGCCAACAGCCAGGCCGCGGCCTGGCTATATGCCCGCTCCGGCCCGGGCCAGTGGGTCTGCCAGTAGTTCGTCCTCCTCATCCGCTCGTCGCGTAGTAGGAGCGCTCGCCAAAACCGCAGCGGCTTGGGAAGCAGACGGTGTCGCGCATGTCCGTCCAGAGCAGAGCCACACCGCCGCTCGGGGTCGGCGCGATCCCGCTGTAGTCGCCGAGGAATGTCGTCGGATGCGGGAACGCGGCGTTTGGCGTGCGGCCTGAGAACCAGCGGTCGCCCTGCGTCGGATCGGAAAGGACCGTGGTCGCCTGGGCTGTGCTGAATTTCAGTGAGCCGCTCTTGGTCTCGGTCGCCAGCGTGTAGCCGTACTTGTGGTTGGCGGGGTCGTAGGAGCGGTCGAAGTAGCCGATCCGGAGCCGGCCCGTGGAGTCGTAGGCCGCCCAGGGCTGGAACTGGTCGCCGGGCGCGACCAGCGCCTTTGCCGCCGACCAGGTCGCACCGCCATCGAACGACTGCGACACGATGATGTCGGAGTTCGTGACCGCCTGGTAGGGGTTGCGCGGCGCCGGCAGCTGGCTGTTGCGCATGTCACTCCAGACCATCGCCAGGTGACCGGCCTTGGTCGGGTCGGCCGCGATCGGCCCGAAGGCCCAGCTCCGGAACTGGCTGTCCTGGTACGTCTGGCGGCCGTCGATGTTGACGGGGTAGTCGGCGGGCCCATCGATGACGCCGCTCACCCGGAAGGGACCGGCCAGGCGCTGGCCGGTTGACGGATCCACCTTCACGACCAGGTACTGGTCGCGGCCGGTTGCGAAGTCGGAGGTGTTGAGGAAGGAGACGAAGACCGACCCGTCGGCGGCGACGACGGGGACGGAGCCCTGGTCCGAGTTGCAAATGGTGCCGCCCTGGGTACCTGCGCAGAACGCGGCCGACCCCGAAATCTCGACGGGGCTGCTCCAGGTGCTACCGCCGTCGTGGGTGACCGAGGCAGCGATGGGCGAGCTGAGGTAGCTGCCCTTGAAACCCTGGTTGAAGATCGTCCAGGTCTCGATCGCATTGCCATTGCCCCAGGCCGCGATCTCGGGCTTGTCGTTGAGGACGCCAGGCCCGCCGAAGACGCCCTGGCCGGCGGCGACCTTTTCCGGCCGGGCCCAGCTCTGCCCACCGTCATTGGAGGTCGCGACCAGGATGTCGGGATCCGTGCAGCAGCCGAGGCCCTGGCTGAAGCTGAAGCCGAGCGTCGACATGTAGGCGCGGCCGCTGGCGTCGAAGGCGACCCCGGCATCGCCGGTGGCGGTGTAGTTCGGGTATTGGATCCCGACCTCGGTCCACGTCTGGCCGCCGTCGCTGCTGACGTGGGCGCGGGTGTAGATGGTCTCGTAGAGGTGGCCGCCGGAGCTCAGCGTGAGCTGGTAGTCGTTGGCTCCGCCGATGAGGTTGGAGGCATTGTTCGGGTTCACGGCAATCGCCGTCTCATTGCTGGGCGAGACGCTCTCGCAGCTGGTGTTGACGTTCGCGGCCGCGGTGGTGGTCGTGCTGCAGATCGGACCGCTGACGTTCCGCAAGCCGCTGCCGTCGGCGGCGCCGTCGGCACTGGGCGAGGTGAGAACGTCGCTCACGCCGTTGTAGAGGTGATGGGTCTCCGGCAGCGCCAGGTCACCAGCACGGGCGGTGAGAGGCCCGGCCGTCGCGAGGACCGCGGCTGCAAGGCCGAACCCCAGCGTGTGCAGGAGCCGACGGCTAGGCATGACGAGCGCTGACCGACTACTGGTCATTACCGACCACCCCCATTCGCATAGCTGCCGGTTCCGGTAGCGTCGAGTATCGCGCCGGCGGCTATGCGGTGTCCAATCTCTACTTCGCGAAGACGAGCTCCGAGTGGTGGTCAGTCCGTCCGGGTCGAGTTCGGGATGTGCGGTACGCCGCTAGTGACGAGCGGCGCGCGCCCGAGTCATTGGCGCGGCTGGGAAGGTTTGTCCGCCAAGTTGTCGACGAAGCCCGAGATCTTCGAGACCAGCAGCTCAGGGGTCTCGACCTGCGGCACATGACCGGTTCCGGGCAGCAGCTCGAACCGCGCGCCGGGAATCGCCTCGGCAAAAGCACGGCCGCACTCGGGGTCGACAATCCGATCGCTCTCGCCCCACAGCACCAGCACCGGCAGCCTGACTGACTGCAGCCGGTCACGCAGCGTGGAATCAACCATGGACGGTCCACCGCCGTAGACCGCCAGCGCGGCCCGGTTGCCGGGCATGGCGGCAAGCTGGGCGGGCGGCAGCTTGGTCGGATCGATGCGGAACTTCTCGGGATCGTGGTAGCTGTACTCGGCCACCTGGTCCAAGGTCAGCGAGAAGAAATCCGCCACCGGATGGCCGGGCACCTCGATGCCGACGGCATCGACGAGGACGGCGCTCTTGAGCCGGGTCGATCCGGCGATCGCCATCTCGGCGGTGATCCAGCCCCCGACGGAGTTGCCGACGACGGTGACACCGGCCAGGTCGAGATCCTCGAGGAGCCCGGCGTAGAGCTCGGCCAGCTTCCCGGGCGTGCGCAGACCGTCGGGACGGACGGTGCCGGCGAAACCCGGATGGGTCGGGGTGATGACCCGGGCCCGCTGTTGGTCGGCGAGCCGGTCTGCGAAGCCCGCGACCGAAAGCGGTCCGGCGCCTCCGTGAAGGACCAGGTAGGGGTCGCCGTCGTCACCCCGCTCGGTGAACTGCAGATCGACAGCTCCGACGTCCGGAAGGGTGATCGTGCGGGTCGTCGTCATGTGGTCAGTTCTCCTTGCTGCGGTCAGTATCAGTACGGTAATCTAAGCATACTGATCTAAGCAACCTGATATTTCGCTAGAGTTGGAAACAACATGCCGATACCCCTCCAGGAGATTGGGCTGTCCGTCAAGCGCCTTCAGATGCGCCACCACCTAGCGGCCAATAAGGCCCTAGCCGAGCTGGGGATCACCATCGTCCAATGGGACGCCTTGCGCCACTTGCACCAGAAACCTGACGCCTCCCTTCACGAGCTGGCCCAACTGACCTTCCAGACCGACCAGTCCTTCGGGACGCTGGCTGCTCGCATGATCGACCGGGGCCTGATCGAACGCGTCCCGGGGCCTGGGCGCGCGGTGAAGCATCGCCTCACGGCCAAGGGCGACAAGGTCCGCGCCGCCGGCGGCGCGGTCATGGACGAGGTCCTCGCGCACTCCTTCTCGACGCTGACCCCGGCCGAGCTGGAGGAATTCGGGACCTTGATCCGCAGGCTCCTTAGGAACTTCTAGGCGCCCCGCCGAGGATTCGAACCCCGGACCATCTGCTTAGCACGCAGCAGCTCCTAGCTAACGACGTATTGAGCGGCCACGTTACCGTTGCTAACGAGCCATCGTTTCCATGCAGCTCCATTTTCTTGAAAGCAGAAGAAATGGGCTCCTCAGTGGACCTTTTGACCGGGTGCCGATGTTGTTCTGCAAGGCCGGCAGGCGGATCATCAGGCCGTGGGCCGCCAGGTCGATCTCGACAAGGTCGCGACTGAGCTTGCAGGCTACTGGTTTGTCAAAGTACCGAGCTGGAATCGGCTTACCAATGTCTCCCGAGGTTTCCTTAGCAGCCAGTCCGCTGTGAGGGTCACCCCTGTCATGCGAAGGATTAGGGCTAAGGTGGCGACCCGCGGACGCCCATGACGTCCGAAGGGAAGGCCCGCCTCTTCAGGCAATGCATCACCGCCGGCGGCGTATAGCAGCGGATCAAATTCGCGTAGCACGCGCCCATTGACCGCGAACATGAATGTCATGAGGGAGTTCACGTTCCAGAACGCCGCGATGAGCTGTCCGTCGCGGGAGAGTGGCGCGCAGATCTCCTGTATCGACAAGAGGAATCCGTTCGGCTCAATAAGCACCTGCCAGTCGCCGACCTGGTCGACTTGAACGATGTAGCTGTCTCCGGCGTGATCCTGGCGGTCGAGAGCTTCCGAGAAGGTGGCACGAAAGCCGGGCTCGGGATCAATCACTAGAGCGGAACGCACAGCGACGTCTGACACATCTTTAGTAAGTGCGATGGTCATGGCTTCGGCGCTGTCGGCCCATCCAAGTTCCGGCCAGTCGTCGTCCGCCACGCGGTCAATCGTAGCGCCCGACTGGGGCAGGGAAAGGCTCCTAAAGTAGATCTTCTTCGGGACCGATTCGGCTCATCGCAGGTGGATGGAGCGGCCGGCGCCGGCTGGCTCTGAGCTCGCATTACGGGCCCTGTGGGCAGCTGTGATCACGAGAACGAGCGATTAATCAATAGCAGACTCACGTAGGGCTTATCGATGGATTCGATATCGCGCGCCGGATTCGATCAATGTCTGACAGCGTCCGGGTAAAGCGTGGGATGTTGTCGATCGGCCGGCCCTCGTAAACATCGCCCGGGTGCCTCGGATAGAGGTGCATATGGAGGTGGGGGATCGTGTTGCCATGTATTTCATAGTTCATCTTCGTTGGCGCGAATAGACTCGAGAGAGCTCTGGCGACTTGCATGCAGTCATCCCAGAATGTGGCGCTCTCGTTATTCGGTAGGTCGTACGGTTCGACGACATGTCGTTTTGCGACGACGCATACATAGCCAGGTAAAGGTGCCTTG
>VBHN01000155.1:0-18011 GCA_005881155.1 Chloroflexota bacterium
CTTTGCCTGAAGGGGAACAGGCGTTCGTTGGGCGAGCCGGCGGGGTACAATCTAGGCCTCCAACCAATGTCCAAGCCCTTCCTTCTGCGTGCCCCCTTCGAGCCCTCGGGCGACCAGCCGAAGGCGATCGAGCAGGTCGTCGGCGGGGTCCGGGAAGGGTTGAAGGAGCAGGTCCTGATGGGCGTCACCGGGAGCGGGAAGACCAATGTGATGTCCTGGGCCATCGAGCAGCTCGGCCGCCCGGTCCTGGTCCTGAGCCCCAACAAGACGCTGGCCGCCCAGCTCTGGGCCGAGTTCCGCCGGCTCTTCCCGGAGAACGCCGTCGAGTACTTCGTCAGCTACTACGACTACTACCAGCCCGAGGCCTACATCGCCCGCAGCGACACGTACATCGAGAAGGACTCCTCGCGCAACGAGGAGATCGACCGCCTCCGGCACGCCACCACCCAGGCGCTGCTGACGCGCCGCGACGTGATCGTCGTCGCCAGCGTCAGCTGCATCTACGGCATCGGCTCCCCGGAGGACTACATGGGCGAGTCGCTGGAGATCACCCGGGGCTCGACGCTGCGCCGCGAGATGTTCCTGCGCAAGCTCACCGAGCTCCAGTACGAGCGCAACGACTACGACCTGGCCCGGCTTCGCTTCCGGGTCCGCGGCGACGTGGTCGACCTGGTCCCCGCCTACGAGGAGAAGGTGTTCCGGGTCGAGTTCTTCGGCGACGAGATCGAGCGGATCCTGGAGCTGGACGGGACCACCGGCGAGATCCTGGGGCGGCGCGAGGACCTCAAGGTCTTCCCGGCCACCCACTACGTGACGCCCGCCGCCAAGCTGGAGCTGGCGCTGGCCGACATCGAGGTCGAGCTCGAGGAGCGGGTCAAGTGGTTCGAGGAGCACGACCGCCTGCTGGAGGCCCAGCGGCTCCGCCAGCGGACCAACTTCGACCTCGAGATGCTCCGCGAGACGGGCACCACCGCCGGCGTCGAGAACTACTCGCGGCACCTGACCCGCAGGCAGCCCGGCGAGGCGCCCTACACGCTCCTCGACTTCCTGCCCGAGGACACCATCCTCTTCGTCGACGAGTCGCACGTGGCGGTTCCCCAGGTGGGCGGCATGCTCGGCGGCGACCGCTCCCGGAAGGGCCCCCTGGTCGAGTACGGCTTCCGGCTGCCGTCGGCCTTCGACAACCGGCCGCTGTCCTTCGACGAGTGGGAGGAGCGCGTCAACCAGGTCGTCTACGTCTCGGCCACGCCCGGGCCCTACGAGATGCGCCGGAGCCAGCGGACGGTCGAGATGATCGTCCGGCCCACCGGCCTGGTCGACCCGGTCATCGAGGTGCGCCCGACCGAGGGCCAGGTCGACGACCTGGTGGCCGAGGTCCGGAGGCGGGCCGAATTGGGCCAGCGCTCGCTGGTGACGACGCTCACCAAGCGCTTCGCCGAGGACCTGACCGACTACCTCAAAGAGATGGGGATCCGGGTCAACTACATCCATTCCGACATCGACACCATGGAGCGGATCGAGATCCTCCGCGACCTCCGGCTGGGCAGCTTCGACGTCCTGGTCGGCATCAACCTGCTGCGCGAGGGCCTCGATCTCCCGGAGGTCGCCTTCATCGCCATCCTCGACGCCGACAAGGAGGGCTACCTGCGCGCCTACCGGTCCTTCATCCAGATCATCGGCCGGGCCGCCCGCAACGTCGACGGCCACGTCGTCATGTACGCCGACAAGATGACCGACTCCATGCGGCAGGCGATCGAGGAGACCGACCGCCGGCGCGCGATCCAGTTCGCCTACAACCAGGAGCACGGGATCACCCCGGCGACGGTGATCAAGGCCATCTACAACCTCCAGGTCGAGAAGGCCGAGATCGCCGCCGACGCCGCCGAGCTGGCGGGCGCGGCCGGGCTGCCGCGGGAGGACCTGATCGCCATCGTCCGCGACCTCGAGAAGGAGATGAAGCGGCTCTCCCGCGAGCTGGCCTTCGAGGACGCGGCCAAGGTGCGGGACCGGATCCTCGCGCTCCGGAAGCGGATCGCGGGCGAGGACGACCGGGGGGAGGACGACGCCGACGTCGCGCTGGCCATCGCCGCGGCGCCCAAGCGCCGGCCGTCGGGTCCCTCACGCTACCGCGGCCGCGGCCGCCGCTCCTAGGTGGGTACCTGGCTCGAGCTCTTCAAGAGCGGCGAAGGCCACCCGGCGCGGGGCGGCTGGGCGGAGCCCTACGGCATCGAGGTCGTCCACGTCGACGAGGGACACGTGGTACTGCAGTTCGAGGCCTCCGAGAAGCACCACCAGCCCAACGGCGTCGTCCAGGGCGGCGTGCTGACCGCGATCGCCGACGCCGCCATGGGCATGGCCGGGATGACCGTGCAGGAGGTGGGCTGGGCCAACACCACCATCGAGCTCAAGATCAACTTCATCCGGCCTGTCATCCGCGGGCTGGTCAGCGCTGAGGGCAAGGTCGTCCAGGCAGGAAAGACGGTGATCTTCCTGGAAGCGGAGGTGAAGAACGAAGAAGGAAAGCTGGCCGCGCTGGCGACCTCGACCGTGCTCGCCTTCCAGCTGCCGCCCCAAGAGCCCGTCCGGGCCTGATGCAGGAGCGGATCCAGCGCATGCTGGACGGCCACGAGTCGCACTCCCCGGCCTGGCGCTGGCTCGGCCTCCGGCTGCTGGAGGCCGAGCCTGGCCGGACGCTGGTGTCGATGCGGGTGACCGAGGAGATGCGCAACCATGGCGGCGTCTGCCACGGCGGCTTCTTGAGCGCGCTGGCCGACTCGGCCATGGGCTCGGCGATGGCGACCGTGCTCCCCGAGGGCGAGCGGCACCTGAGCTTCGACCTGAAGCTGAGCTTCATCAAGCCCGTCCAGGTCGGCCAGACCGTGCTGGCCAGCGGGCACGTCATCCACAGCGGGCGACGTACAGGCGTCTGCGCGGCGCGGCTCGAGGTCGGCGGCGACCTGGTCGGGACGGCCTCCGCTAGTTTCATCGTCTACCTGCCTGAGCAGACTTCCTAAGCACCCTGATGCCCATCGACAAGATCACCATCCGCGGCGCCCGCGAGCTCAACCTGAAGGGCGTCGACCTCGTCATCCCGCGCGACAAGCTGGTCGTCTTCACCGGCCTGTCAGGCTCCGGGAAGTCGTCGCTCGCCTTCGACACCATCTACGCCGAGGGCCAGCGCCGCTACGTCGAGTCCCTCTCCGCCTACGCCCGCCAGTTCCTGGGCCAGATGGAGAAGCCCGACGTCGACGTCATCGAGGGCCTGAGCCCGGCGATCTCGATCGACCAGAAGGGCACCTCCAAGAACCCGCGCTCGACGGTGGGGACGGTGACCGAGGTCTACGACTACCTCCGGCTGCTCTACGCCCGGGTCGGCCACCCGCACTGCCCGGTCTGCGGCCGGCCGATCGCCAAGCAGACCGTCGACCAGATGGCCGACCAGGTCGAGAAGCTGCCGGCCGGCACGAAGCTGATGGTGCTGGGCCCCGTCGTGAGGGGTCGCAAGGGCGAGTACCTGTCGCTGCTCGAGGACCTGCGCAAGAGCGGCTTCGTGCGCGTACGCGTCGACAAGCAGATCTACACGCTGGACGAGACCATCCCGCTGGAGAAGAACAAGAAGCACGACACCAGCGGACGCGGCTGGTGGACTCGCTGGAGACGGCGGTGCGGTTGGGCCAGGGGTCGGTGCTGCTGGTGCCGGTCGACGGCGGCGAGGAGAAGCTGCTGTCGCAGAACTTCTCCTGCGCCTACGACGGGACCAGCGTGCCCGAGCCGGAGCCGCGCAACTTCTCCTTCAACACCCCCCACGGCGCCTGCCCGACCTGCACCGGGCTCGGCACCCGGCTGGTTGCCGACGCCGACCTGGTCGTGCCCGACCCCTCGCTCCCGCTGGCGGAGGGTGCGATCGCGCCCTGGGCGACCTCGAACTTCTTCTACCCGGAGATGCTGGAGGCCGTCTGCCGCCACTACAAGATCGACATGCGCAAGCCCTGGGAGAAGCTGACCAAGGAGCAGCGGCGCGTGCTCCTGGAGGGCACCGCCGGGGAGAAGATCCGCTTCACCTACACCAACCAGTACCGGCACAACCGCTGGTACGAGGCCCAGTTCGAGGGAATCCTGGCCAACCTGCAGCGCCGGCACGCCGAGACCGAGAGCGAGTTCGTCAAGGAAGAGCTCGAGAAGTACATGAGCGACAAGCCCTGCCCGACCTGCCACGGCCTGCGCCTGAAGCCGGAGTCGCTGGCGGTGACGATCGCGGACCGCAACATCGCCGAGACCAGCCAGCTCTCGGTCGCCGCCGCGATCGACTGGTTCGGCGACCTCGAGCTCAGCGAGCGGGAGTCCCTGATCGCGCGCGGCATCCTCAAGGAGATCAAGGAGCGGCTGCAGTTCCTGATCGACGTCGGGCTCGAGTACCTGACCATCGACCGCGCGGCCAACTCGCTCTCCGGCGGCGAGTCGCAGCGGATCCGGCTGGCGACCCAGATCGGCTCCAAGCTGATGGGCGTCCTCTACATCCTCGACGAGCCCTCGATCGGCCTCCACCAGCGCGACAACCGGAAGCTGATCTCGACCCTGGTCAAGCTCCGCGACCTCGGCAACACGCTGATCGTGGTCGAGCACGACGAGGACACCATCCGCAACGCCGACTTCATGGTCGACATCGGGCCCGGCGCCGGCGAGCACGGTGGCGAGATCATCGCCGCCGGTCCCGTCGCCGAGGTCCTCGCGCACCCGACCTCGCTGACGGCGCGCTACCTGCGCGGCGACCTCGAGGTGCCGGTGCCGAAGCAGCGGCGGCCGGGCTCGGGCAAGAAGCTGACCATCCGCGGGGCCCGCGAGAACAACCTGAAGGACGTCGACGTCGAGATCCCGCTGAGCAGGTTCGTGGCGGTGACCGGGGTCAGCGGCTCCGGCAAGTCGTCGCTGGTCACCGACATCCTCTCCCGCCGGCTGGGCCAGTTCTTCTTCCGCGCCAAGGACAAGCCGGGGGCCCACGACAAGGTCGAAGGCCTGCAGCACATCGACAAGGTGATCGACGTCGACCAGTCGCCGATCGGACGGACCCCGCGCTCCAACCCGGCCACCTACACCGGGCTCTGGACGCCGCTGCGGGAGCTCTTCGCGAGCCTGCCGGAGGCGAAGATGCGCGGCTACAAGGCGGGCCGCTTCTCCTTCAACGTCCCCAACCAGGGGCGCTGCGAGGCGTGCAAGGGCGACGGGATCATCCAGATCGAGATGCACTTCCTGCCCGACGTCTTCGTGCCCTGCGAGGTCTGCCACGGCACCCGCTACAACCGCGAGGTCCAGGAGATCAAGTTCCGCGGCCACTCCATCTCCGACGTGCTCGACCAGACCGTCGACGAGGCGGTCGAGACCTTCGAGAACGTGCCCCGGATCCGGGCCAAGCTCCGCACCCTGCAGGACGTCGGCCTCGGCTACATCCGGCTCGGCCAGCCCTCGACCCAGCTCTCGGGCGGCGAGGCGCAGCGGGTCAAGCTCTCGACCGAGCTCTCCCGGCGCGACACCGGTAAGACGTTTTACATCCTCGACGAGCCCACGACCGGGCTCCATTACGCCGACGTGGAACGCCTGCTGCAGGTGCTGCACCGGCTGGTCGACCAGGGCAACACGGTGGTCGTCATCGAGCACAACCTGGAGGTCCTCAAGACGGCCGACTGGATGATCGACCTCGGCCCCGAGGGCGGCGACAAGGGCGGCTACCTGGTCGCGACCGGCACGCCCGAGCAGCTGGCGCTGAACCCGGCCTCCTACACGGGCCAGTACCTGCGGCCGATCCTGGAGAAGGCCGGCAAGCTCCGGAAATCGCCCAACGGCCGCCCCCGGAGGGCCGAGCGGGAGCCGGCGCTGGCCCGCTCGTCAAAATAGAGTTCCATGCGCGAGCTGGACGCGGACCTCGGCGGACCCGTCCATTACGCGGACTTCGGAGGCGCCGGCAGCCCCCTGGTTTTCGTCCACGGGCTGAGCGGCAGCCGTCTCAACTGGCTGGCGGTGGCGCCCAGGCTGGCCGAGACCCATCGCGTGTTCGCGATCGACCTGATCGGCCACGGGAAGACCCCGCTGGCCGGGCGGCCGGCGACCCTCGCCAACCACCGGCGCCTGCTCGACGCCTTCATCGAGCGGGTCGCGGGTGCGCCCGCGGTGCTGGTCGGGAACTCGACCGGCGGCCACCTCTCGATCTTGGAGGGGGCCCTCCGGCCAGCCTCGGTGGCGGCACTGGTGCTGGTTGACCCCGCCGTGCCGATCCCCTTCGGGAGGGTCGCGCTCCCGCCGCCGGCGGCGCTCGCCGTGGCCCCCCTCCTGGTCAGGGGCCTGGGCGAGGCGCTGCTCCGAGCCGGCGCCCGCCGGCTGACCTCCGAGCAGCAGGTCTACCGGACCCTGAAGATGGTCTCGCCCGACTACTCGCGGATGCCGGAGGAGCTCATCCAGGCCCACCTCGAGGGGCACCGCCCGCGGCACGGCAGCGAGGAGGCCAACCGGGCGATCCTCCAGACCGGGCGCTCCCTGTTGGTGGGCAACCTGCGGCGGCGCCGCTTCTACGAGATGGTGCGCCGGGTGCAGGCGCCGACCCTGGTCGTGCAGGGCGCCAAGGACCGCCTGGTTCCGCTGCGGGCCGTGCAGAAGCTCATCGAGGTGCGCCCGGACTGGCAGCTCCACGTCTTCCCGGAGCTGGGGCACGTGCCGATGATGGAGGACCCCGAGGGCTTCGTCGAGGTGGTCGAGCGCTGGCTGGAGGGCCTCGGGCGCAAGGCAGCTTGAGTGCCCACCTCGTCACCGGCGGCACCGGCTTCATCGGCCGCCACCTGGTCGAGGAGCTGCTGAAGCGGAAGGACGCCGAGATCTTCGTCCTCGTGCGCCCGCAGTCGAAGGGAAAGCTCGCCCGCTGGGGCAAGCGGGTCACACCGATCGAGGGCGACATCGCCAGCAAGGGCCTCGGGGTCAGCGCCCCGGACCGCAAGCGCCTGCGCGGAGCCGAGGTCTTCCACCTCGCGGCCGTCTACGACCTGGAGGCGGACGAGAAGGCCAACCAGCTGGCCAACGTGGAAGGCACGCGAAACGTGGTCGGGCTCGCCAACGCCATCCAGGCCGCCCGCCTCCACCATGTCAGCTCGATAGCGGTCGCCGGCGGCTCCTTCCAGGGCGAGTTCGGCGAGGACATGTTCGAAGAGGGGCAGAAGCTCGAGCAGCCCTACTACCGGACCAAGTACGAGGCCGAGAAGATCGTCCGCGCCGAGGCCAAGGTGCCGGTGCGGATCTACCGGCCGGGGATCGTGGTCGGCAGCAGCGTCGACGGCTCCGCCGACCGGGTCGACGGGATCTACTACTCCTTCAAGATCATCCAGCGGCTGCGGGACGCGCTCCCGCCCTGGATCCCGCTGGTCGGCCTGGAGGGCGGCCGGCTCAACCTGGTCCCGGTCGACTACGTGGCCGCCGCCCTGGCGCAGATCGCGGCCAGGCCGGGCCTGGACGGCAAGACCTTCCACCTCGTGGAGCCGAACCCGATGAGCTTCGGCGACACCCTCAACGAGTTCTGCCGGGCGGCGCACGCGCCCCAGTTCACGCTTCGCATCGATTCCCGGGCGGCCGCGCTGCTGCCGGGTGACATGACCAAGCTGCTGGACAGCTGGAAGGTCTTCCAGACCGTCAAGAAGCAGGTCCTGGAGGGCATCCACGTGCCCGAGGCGGCGATCAGCTACGCGACCACCCGGACCCGCTTCACGCGCCGCAACGCGGACGCCGCCTTGGAGGGCAGCGGGGTCGAGCTGCCGCCGCTGCCCTCCTACGCCTGGAAGCTCTGGGACTTCTACGAGCGGCACCTGGACCCACAGGCGCCGACCATCCCCAACTTCCGCAAGGCGCTGAAGGACAAGGTGGTGGTGGTGACCGGCGCCTCCAGCGGGATCGGCCGCGCCACCGCGGCCGCCCTCGCCCGCCACGGGGCCCGGGTGATGCTGGTCAGCCGGACCAGGGAGAAGCTCGAGGAGCTGAGGTCCGAGATCAAGGCCGGGGGCGGCCAGGCGGAGGTCTACCCGTGCGACCTCGCCGACCTGGACGCCATCGACAGGATGGTGGCCAAGGTCCTGAAGGACCAGGGGCGGGTCGACATCCTGGTCAACAACGCCGGCCGCTCCATCCGCCGCTCCATCCACGAGTCGATGGAGCGCTTCCACGACTTCCAGCGGACGATGCAGCTCAACTACTTCGGCGCCCTGCGCCTGCTGCTGGCGGTCCTCCCCGGCATGAAGGAGCGCCAGGAGGGCCACGTCATCAACATCTCCAGCATCGGGGTCCAGGCCTACCCGCCCCGGTTCGGCGCCTACGTCGCCTCGAAGAGCGCGCTGGCCGCGCTCTCGCGCTGCCTGGGCCCGGAGGTGGCGGACGACGGCGTGGCCGTCACCAACATCCACATGCCCCTGGTCCGGACCCCGATGATCGCGCCCACCGGGATGTACAAGAACTTCCCGACCATCTCCTCCGAAGAAGCCGCGGAGATGGTCCTGGCCGCCGTCCTGACCCGGGTGCCGGAGGTCTCAACGCGGCTGGGCAAGCTGGGCGAGACGGTCGACGTGGTGGCGCCCGGCCTCCTGCAGCTGGTGATGACCGGGGCCTACCACGTGTTCCCCGACTCCGCCTCCAAGGACGGCGCCGGGAAGGACGGACACGGGAAGGCTAAGCCGGCCGAGCTCGAGGAGATCTCACCGGAGGGCGCCGCGATGGCGTTCCTGATGAAGGGGATCCACTTCTAGCCGGTTGGGACAGGGGTCGGCGTGGTGGGGTGGAGGCCTCCGCTGCCGATGAGGAAGGCGAGGCCGCCGAAGATGACCAGCACGACCAGCAGGAGCACCAGGAGCACCACCGCGAGGTGCAGGTAGCCGAGCACCAGGCCGATCGTCGCCAGCGTGGCGCCGTCCTCGCCTGTGCGCCTGATCTGGCTCTTGGCGACATGCCCGGTGACCACCGCGATCACTCCGCCGATGAGGGGGAGCAGGAACCAGCTGCCGATCCCGGTCGCCAGGCTGATCACCGCCATGGTGTTCATCGGACGGGAGGCCTGCTGCATCTGCTGCATCGCCAGCAGTCTAGGTGGGAACAGTTCCGATGGGAGAATTCCAGCAGTGCAGGCGGTCGGCGAGGACACGATCCGGAAGCGGCTTCGCGCGGTGCCCGAGGCGCCGGGCTGCTACCTGCTGCGCGACGCCGCCGGCAAGGTGATCTACGTCGGCAAGGCGCTCCGGCTGCGGAGCCGGCTCCGCTCCTACTTCCAGGCGCCGCAGGGCCAGAAGTTGGAGCTGATGAAGCGGATCCACGACTTCGAGGTCATGCGGACGGCCAACGACGTGGAGGCCCTGGTCCTCGAGAACGAGCTGATCAAGCACTACCAGCCGCGCTTCAACATCCGGCTCAAGGACGACAAGAACTTCCTCTACCTGAAGCTGCCGATGCGCGAGGACTACCCGCGCGTCCATTACACGCGGCGGATCCACAACGACGGCGCGATCTACTTCGGTCCCTTCGCCAGCGCTCTCGGACTGCGGCAGACGGTGAAGTCGATCCGGCAGCTGCTGCCCTTCCGGACCTGCTCCGACGACGTCTTCCGGCAGGGTCGGGTCTGCCTGGACTTCCACATCAAGCGCTGCCCGGGTCCCTGCGAGGGGCGGATCAGCAGGGAGGACTACCGGGCGCGCGTGCAGGAGGTGGCGATGCTGATGGAGGGGCGCTCGGACGTGCTCGCCCGGGACCTCCACGGCCGGATGGAGCAGTCGGCGGAGAAGCTCGACTTCGAGAACGCGGCCCGCTACCGGGACAAGCTGCGGGCGGTGGAGAAGATCGCCGACCGCCAGAAGGTGGTGACCCGAGGCCGCGACGACCAGGACCTGGTCTCCTACGCGCGCCAGGGAAAGGACGTTTTCGTCGAGGTGGCCTACATCCGCGGCGGCAAGATGGTCGGCCACGACGGCCACGCCCTGGAGGGCGAGCTGGACGTCCCGGAGGCGGAGCTGCTGCGCTCCTTCCTCGTCCGCTACTACTCGAGCGCGACCCACATCCCCCGCACCATCGTGCTGACCGCGGCCGTCGACGAGGAGGAGCAGGTCCGGCAGTGGCTGGAACAGCGGAGGGAGGGGCCGGTCGCGCTGGAGGTTCCCCAGCGGGGGCGCAAGCGGCAGCTGGTGGACCAGCTCGCGGAGACCGCGGCCGAGGAGCTTAAGCAGCTCCGCATCCAGTGGGACTACGACCGCAGCCGGACCGAGCCGATGCTGCAGGCGCTCGCCTACGCGCTAGACCTGGACGCGCCGCCGCACCGGATCGAGTGCTACGACATCTCGAACATCCAGGGCGAATCGGCGACCGGCGCCATGGTCGTCTTCGAGGAGGGGCGGCCCAAGCACGAGGACTACCGCTCCTTCCGGATCAGGTACACGCCGGGACCGAACGACTTCGCGATGATGCAGGAGGTGCTCCGCCGCCGCTTCGCCCGCCTGGAGTCGGCTCAACGCCGGGAGGACTCGGCCGAGGTCGCCGACCGCTCCTTCTCGACGCGGCCGGACATGGTCCTGATCGACGGCGGCAAATCCCGAGCTTCGGGCTGGCCAAGGAGCGGGAGGAGATCTTCGCACCCGACGCCACCGACCCGATCGTCCAGGAGCACGACTCGCCGGGGATGTTCCTGGTCCAGCGCATCCGCGACGAGGCGCACCGCTTCGCCGTCACCCACCACCGCAAGGTCCGCAGCAAGAAGGCGCTGAGCTCTCCGCTGGATTCGGTCGAGGGCATCGGCCCGGCGCGGAAGCGGGCGCTGCTGCGCGCCTTCGGCAGCGTCCAGGGGATCCGCGACGCCGACCTGGAGGAGATCGTCCGGCTGGGGATACCGGAACCCGTCGCGCGGCGTTTGAAGGAGTTGGTGTGAGCCGCCTGGTCTACGTCGGCGGCAGCGACCTCGAGACCGCCGAGCAGGCCTTCGACAGCGCCGGCTTCCTGGTCGGCGAGGAGGCCGGCGAGGGCGACCGGATGATCACCGTCGCCGGTGATGCCACGCTGGTCCTGAAGAACGCGGACGCCACCGGGGACAGGTACGAGCTGGTCCATGTCGGGCCCGACGACGGCGCGCCGGAGGGCTCTTACGCGCGCGCCCACCACCGGGTGGAGGCCGCCGACCTGCCCGCCCTGGCCCGCCGGCTCAAGAGCCGCGAACGGCTGCTGGTCCGCTGCCAGTCCTTCGGCTACAAGCACGGGCTCCCGCCGGCCGCCGACTGGGTCGTCGACGCCCGCTTCCTGGACAACCCTTACTGGGTGGAGGACCTCCGTCCCCAGACCGGGCTCGACCCCGCCGTGCGCCGCTTCGTGCTCGGCCAGCCGGCGGCGGGCGAGCTGCTCGACAACCTGGAGCGGACGATCGGTTCCCTGCTCCCGGCCTACCGGGCCCAGGGTCGCCAGGAGCTGACCCTGGCCTTCGGCTGCACGGGCGGGCGGCATCGCTCGGTGGCGCTCGCGGAGGAGCTCGCGAAGCGGCTGCGCGGCGGGGACGGCATCGAGGTCCTCACGGAGCACCGGGAGCTCTGAGCAGTCCCTTCAAGGCCCTGGTCTTCGACTTCGACGGGCTGATCCTGGAGACGGAGCGCCCCGACTACCAGTCCTGGCGGGAGGTCTACCTGGAGCACGGGCTGGACCTGACCATGGACACCTGGGGCGACGTCATCGGGCGCGGACCGGAGTACTTCGACCCCTACCAGGAGCTGGTCTCACGGTTGGGCCGGGACCTCGACCGGCAGTCGGTCCTGAACCGGCGCAAGGCCCGCCACCAGGAGCTGGTCGCCGCGCTGGAGGTTTTGCCGGGGATCCGGGAGGCCGTCGCCGAGGCGCAGTCGCTGGGGCTCGGCCTGGGCGTGGCCTCCAGCTCCTCACGCGGCTGGGTGAGCGGGCACCTGGCCCGGCTCGGCCTCGACGGCTTTCGCTGCGTGCGCTGCCGGGACGACGTCGAGCAGGCCAAGCCGGCTCCGGACCTCTACCTGGCGGTGTGCGAGTGTTTGGGCGTGCGGCCCGAGGCGGCGATCGCCTTCGAGGACTCCGCCAACGGGATCGCGGCGGCCAAGGCGGCCGGCCTCCGCTGCGTGGCCGTCCCCAACCCGATGACCGAAGACCTCGACCTGGGCGCCGCCGACCTCCGCCTCGACTCGCTGGCGGGCGTCTCCGTGGCCGGGCTGTTGGAGCGGCTGGCGTGAAGGCGCTGGTCCTGGGCGGACCGGGCTTCATCGGGACGGCGACCTGCAAGGAGCTGATGCGGCGCGGGGTGGAGACGATCGCCGCCAGCCGCACGCCCCATCCCTACGGGACCTTCACCAGCCACCTGGCCTTCGACCGAACCGACGAGGCGGAGCTGGCGCGGGTGCTGGCCGAGGTGGAGCCCGACCTGCTGGTGGACCACGCCGCCTACCAGCCCTCCCAGGTGGAGGCCGTGATCCGCCACTTCAAAGGTGAGCGGTACCTGTTCACCTCGACCGGCGTATACCCGGACCTCTTCGAGGACCGGCCGGCCCGGGAGGAGGATTTCAAGCCGCTCGACGGTGAGGTGCCGGCGGAGCCATTGGAGTACCGCGAGGGCAAGCGCTGGTGCGAGACCGTGCTGGCCCGGAGCCGCGACCTCCCCTGGACCGTGATCCGGCCGCCGGCGGTGCTGGGCGCCGCCGACCACACCCTCCGCATCGCCGCCTACCTGCAGCGGGTCGAGGACGGCGGGCCCCTGCTGGTTCCGGCGGAGTCCTACCGCCGCCAGGCCGGGCTGGCCTGGGTGCGCGACGTCGGCTACGCCCACGCGCTCGCCACCGACCTCGCCAAGCCGACCGTGGGCAGGGCCTACAACGTCGCCTTCGACGGCGTCAGCCTGGAGGACCTGCTGCTGGGCATCGGCCGCGCGACGGGCAGGGAGGTGCGGCTGGCCCCGGTGCCCTTCGCGGAGCTGCCGCCGGACGCCAGCCCTTATGGCCCCGACCCTCGACGTTCGGCGGGCTACGACCTCAGCCGGAGCCGCCGGGAGCTGGGTTTCGAGCCCTCAGCGCTGGAGGACTGCCTGGCCGAGGTGCTGGCCTGGTACCGGGCGGCGCGGCCTTCGCACCCGGGCTACGCGGGCCGCGCCCGAGAGCTGCAGCTGGCCGGTAAGCCGCGGCAGTGAGGCACGAGCTTGATGTCCGGCTAACGGTAGAGGTCTTCGGCTTCTCCGCTCAACAGCCAGGGCAGCACCGCCGCCATCGGCGCGGCCAGCCGCCGGTACTCGCCGGTGTCGAGCTTCTCCCGCTCCAGCACCGCCAGCAGCGCATCCAGGGCGGCGTCGACGGCCGAGTCCCGGTCGGTCTGGTCGACCGCCAGCCAGGCCTCCCCCTGGGCGATCCTGAAGACCTCCGACTCCGCCTCCCGCCACTCGGGATCGTCCTCCGCGCGCTTCTCGGCGGTGGTGCGGACCGCGTCCTCGGCCGCGCCCGCCCGGCGCCAGGCCTCCACCGCGCGCTCGAGGCCCGACGGCCCCAGCAGCCGGAGGTCTTCGAGCAGCCGCGCCACGTCCGCGTTCATCGGCCTCCACCGTACATTGGATCGTCGCGGTAGGCGGCCATCAGGTGGCTGGTCGTGAAGCCGCCCTCCCACCAGTGGTCCCGCGGCAGCGTGCCCTCGACCCTGTAGCCCGCCTTCTCGTACGCCCGCCGGGCGACGGGGATGGTCTCGTAGACCTTCAGGTATACCTTCTCCATCCCCAGCTCCCGGAAGGCGAAGGCGGTCGCCAGCCGGCAGGCCTCGGTCCCGTAGCCGCGGTTCCAGCGCGAGGGCGGCCCGATCCAGATGCCCCACTCGCAGTTGCGGTCGCGAAAGTCGAGGTCGCGGAGACCGGTCACCCCGATGAAGGCGCCGTCCTCCAGGCAGTCGATGGCCCAGTTGACCTGGCTGGGGTCGTGGCGGTTGATCCAGTCCAGCGCGTGCTGGATGGAGTAGGGGCCGTGGGCCCAGGCGTCAAGGGTCCGGGTCACCTCCGGGATGGAGATGAGGTCGGCCATGAAGGGTGCGTCCTCGGGCAGGGGCGCCCGGAGCTTGACCAGCTCCCCGCAGATGTCCACTGCACCCGAGTCTAAAGCGGCACGACGAGGCTCTCCAGGTCGCGCGGGTAGTCGGTCATGACCCGCCGGCCGTCCGCCGTCACCAGAACCGTGTCCTAGTGCCGGAAGCCGCCCAGCTCCGGCAGGTAGAGGCCGGGCTCGACCGTGAAGACCATCCCCGCCTCCAGCACCGCCTCATCGCCGCGGTCGAGGAAGGGCGCCTCGTGGCCCTCGAGCCCGATCGAGTGCCCGACGTGGTGCCTCAGGTGCGACTCGTGGCCGAGCTCCTGGGCCAGCCGGAGGACCTCCAGCTCGACCTCCGCCACCGGGCGCCCCGGCCGCAGGAGCTCGATGGCGCGCGACTGCAGGGCGGTCACGGCCTCGAAAGCGGCGCGCTGGGCCGGGCTCGGCTCGCCCACGATCAGGGTCCGTTCCAGCTCGGACAGGTAGCCGTCGATCTCCGCCGAGGCTCCGCTGACCAGCACGTCGCCGGCCTGGACGCCGTGGCCGCGGACGAAGCCGTGGGGCAGGGCCGTGCTCCTGCCGCCCACGAACATGGCCGTCAAGCCCGAACCCCCGAAGCCCTTCGGCCGCCAGCCCGGCAGCTCGGCGACCATCTCGCGCAGCGTCTCCAGCTCGGCGGGCGCGTAGGACTCCATCTCGGTCTGGCCGGCGCGGATCGCCGCCTGCATCCGGCGGTGGCCCCGGGCCGCCCAGTCGCAGCTGAGCTGGATGCAGCGCAGCTCGGCCTCCGACTTGACGCGCCGCAGCTCCTCGACCAGCGGCTCACCGTCCTGCACCGGCAGCCCGGTCAGGTCGCTGAGCCGGGGGCCTCGGTAGCCCCAGCGGGGAACACAGCCATCGTGGTCCGCGGCCGTCCGCGCCGGCGAGGCGTTGATGTCGAGCAGCGCCCCCTGCACGCGGCGCAGCGGGTGCTCGGTGCCCGGGTATTCGAAGTAGACGTCGACCCGGTCGACGCCCGGTACCGACTCGGCGTGCTCCTTCTCCACCGCCGGCACCACCAGCGCGCAGTAGCCGTCGCCCAGCACCAGCGCCACCGGGCGCTCGGTCGGGAGGTGGTGGAAGCCGGTCAGGTAGGCGACCCGGGCGGGGTAGAAGACGGCCAGGGCGTCGAAGCCGGCGGCGGCCATGCCCGCCCAGACGGCTTCGCGCCGGAGTGCGAACTCCTCGGCCGAGATCTCGGGAGCTTTCGCCGTCAGTAGGCCGCGAGCTTGCGCATCGCCGCCGCGATGCGCTCCGGGCCGGGCAGGAAGAAGTCCTCCTGGGGCTTGTTGAAGGGCATCGCCGGGATGTCCGGGGCGGCCACGCGAACCACCGGCGCGTCCAGATGCTCGAAGGCCTCCTCGGCGATGATGGCCGAGATCTCGGTCCTTGTCGAGCGGCTTGATGGTGCGGACGTCGACCACCTCCACTGAGATCCCGTCGCGCTCCAGCTCCTCGGCGGCCTGCAGGCAGTAGTGGACCATCAGGCCCCAGGCGAAGACGCTCAGCCGCTCGCCCTGGCGCCGGACCGCTGCCTTGCCGATCGGGGTCAGGTACTCGCCCTCGGGGATCTCGCCCTTGATCAGCCGGTAGGTCTTCTTGTGCTCGAAGAACAGGACCGGGTCGGGGTCGCGGACGGCCGACTTGAGCAGTCCCTTGGTGTCCTCCGGCGTGCTGGGGATCACTACCTTCAACCCCGGCACGTGCGCGTAGAAGGCCTCCACCGACTGGGAGTGGTAGAGACCGCCGTGGACGCCGCCTCCGAAGGGCGCGCGGATCACGATCGGGCAGCCGAAATCGCCGTTGGAGCGGTAGCGGATGCGCGCCGCCTCGCTGACGATCTGGTCGAAGGCGGGGTGGATGAAATCGGCGAACTGGATCTCCGCCACGGGACGCAGCCCGTTGACCGACATCCCGACCGCCACCCCCACGATGCACGACTCGGCGAGCGGGGTGTCGATCACCCGGGCCTCGCCGAAGGCCTGATACAGTCCCTCGGTGACCCCGAAGACGCCTCCCTTCTTTCCCACGTCCTCTCCCAGCACCACGACAGACGGATCCCGGGACATCTCCTCGTGGAGCGCGTCATGGATCGCGTCCAGGAATCGCTTGTCGGCCACGGTTACCGGCCCGCGTCCGGCGGCTCGGCGTACACGTACCGGGTGGCGGTCGCCGGATCGGGCAGCGGGGCGGCCTCGGCGATCTCGGTGCCCTCGTCCACCTCGCGGGTGATCCGCGCCCGGATCTCCTGCTCCTTGGCGGGGGTGAGCACCCCGCGCTCGCGAAGCTCGGCGGCGAAGACGCGCACGGGATCCCGCTCCCGGAGGTGGGCGAGCTCCTCGCTCGGCCGGTACTTCTCCTGCTGGTCGTCGCTGCTGTGCGCGGTGAGCCGGGGCACAGTGACTTCGATCAACGTCGGCCCCTCGCCTCTGCGGGCGCGGGCGACGGCCTCCCGGGCCTCTTCGTAGACCTGCAGCACGTGGCTGCCGTCCACCGTCACCCCCGGCATGCCGTACCCGGCCGCCCGGGATGAGACGGTGGGCACGGCCATCTGCTTGCTCACCGGCACCGAGATCGCGTACCCGTTGTTCTCAACGACGAACACGACGGGGAGCCGGTGCACGCCGGCGAAGTTGAGCGCCTCGTGAAAGTCGCCTTCGCTCGTCGCGCCCTCACCGAGCGCGGTGAGGCATACCTCGCCGGTGCCCCGCACCTTGGCCGCGTACGCGATCCCGGCCGCGTGCACCACCTGGGTCGCGACCGGGCTGCTCGTGGACAGGATCTTGTGGCGGGAGTGGCCGTAATGCCCCGGCATCTGGCGGCCGCCGCTGCTGGGATCGGGATCCCGGCCGAGCTGGATCAGGAAGAGCTCGGCGGGCGGCATGCCTTTCATGAGGACCGCGGCCACGGACCGGTAGAAGGGCACCAGCCAGTCCAGTTCCCGATCCAGCGCGTAGCCGGCGCCGACCTGGGCGCCCTCGTGTCCCTGGCCCGAGATCACGAACGCGGCCTTCCCCGACCGCTGGAGCGCCCACATCCGCTCGTCCACGGCGCGGGCGAGGCAGAGATAGTAGAACATCTCGAGCATCCCGGCAGGGCCGGGGTCCCCGGGCCCGCGGGCTGCCGCCTCGCCTTTGCCCGGGGATGGACGGGCTGTGGTCTCCTTTGCGCTCTTTGCGCTCATGGAACCAGAATCTCCTCCATCCGAGGCCGGCGTAACTCTTCCCCGCTCCCGAACGGCGCTCCTCCCCTGGCGCGGGGACTGCGGGCCGTTCACGGGGGAACGCTCCGGAGGGTTCACCCGTGGACGGCGCGGCCGAGCGCGGCCAGCGCGGCTTCCTTCACCGCCTCGGAGAGGGTCGGGTGCGCGTGGACCGCCTGGCCGATCTCCAGCACCGTCGCTTCGAGGGCCTTGCCGAGCACGCCCTCGGGGAGCAGTTCGGTCACCTCTGATCCTACCATGTGGATACCCAAAATCTCACCGAGCGCACGGTCGGCGACGATCTTCACGAAGCCCTCGCGGCGTCCGAGGATCGCCGCCCGGGCATTCGCGGTGAAGGGGAAACGGCCGACCGCGACCTCGCGCCCCTGCTCGCGCGCCTCGCGCTCCGTGAGGCCGCAACAGGCGACCTGGGGGATCGAGTAGGTCGCCCGCGGCATGAGCATCGGGTCGAGCCCGCGGGGCTCCTGCCCGGCGATCGCCTCGACGGCCACCGTCGCCTCCGCCGAGGCCACGTGGGCGAGCAGCAGCCCGCCGATGACGTCCCCGGCGGCCCAGACCGTCGGCACCGCGGTCTGCATCCGTCCGTCGACCGGGATGCCCCCGCGCCTGGGCTCGAGCCCGACCGCCTCCAGCCCCAGGTCCTCGATCACCGGGGCGCGGCCGACCGCCACCAGCGCGTACTCGGCCTC
>VBHN01000155.1:18033-18849 GCA_005881155.1 Chloroflexota bacterium
TCCGGACGCCGTCGGCGGACGCGGCGACGCCGGTCACGGCGGTCCCGGTCCGGATCGCGACCCCGCGCCGGCCCAGTTCGTGCGCGACGACGCCCGAGACGTCCTCGTCCTCGAGCGGGAGGATCGCCGGCATCATCTCGATGAGCGTCACCGCGGCGCCGAACGCGGCAAAGAGGCTGGCAAACTCGGTCCCCACCGCCCCGGCGCCGAGGATCGCGAGGGAGCGGGGGACCGCGGGGAGCCGCAGCGTGCCGGCGTTGTCCAGCACGCGGTGGTTGTCGATCACGACGCCGGGCAGCGTGCGGGGGCGCGATCCGGTCGCCACCAGGATGTGCCGCCCCTCGAGGATCAGCTCCGACCCGTCGGTGGCGGCGACCCGCACGCGGGTGGGCCCAAGGAGCCGGCCGTCCCCCGGGAAGACCGCGATGCCGTGCTTGCGCATCAGGAACTCGACACCGCGGAAGTTCGTGGTGACCACCCGGTCCATCCGGCGGCGCACCTGGCCGTAGTCCAGCGCGAGGCCGGAGGCCTGGATGCCCATCTCCGCGCCGGCCCGCATCGTTTCCAGGAGCTCGGCGGTGTGCAGGAGCACCTTCGTCGGAATGCACCCGACGTGGAGGCAGGTCCCCCCGAGCTTCTCCCGCTCGACCAGGGCCGTCCTGAGGCCCAGCTGGGCGCCGCGGATCGCGCCCACGTACCCGGCCGGGCCGCCGCCGACCACGATCAGGTCATACCGCCCGCCCGAATCGGGGACGCTCATGTGCGATCGAGCGGAAGCTGCTCGATGGGCTTGCGGCCGGCGAACCCTTCGTCGGC
>VBHN01000156.1 GCA_005881155.1 Chloroflexota bacterium
ATCACCGGCGCGCTGCTCAGCCTCCCTTCCGGCGTCCTCGCCGATCGTTTCGGCCGCCGCAACATGGTCGTCTTCTCGCTGCTCGCGATCGCGATCTCGCAGCTGCTCTCCGGTGCCACCCACGATGTCCGGCTGCTCTTCGTCTCGCAGCTGATCGGCGGGCTCGGCGGCGGCGCCGCGCAGACCTCCCTGATGGCCGCGCTCGCCGACCAGGTGCCGATGGAACGGATGGGCCGAGCCATGGGCTGGCTGACCCTCTGCTTCCAGGTGGGCTTCCTGGCCGGCCCGGCCGTGGCCGGGATCCTGCTGCGCTGGGTGAATCTGCAGACCGACATCCTGCTTACCACGGTCCCGGTCCTGCTCGCGCTTGGGCTGTCCGTGTCGGTCAGCGGCCGGCAGGGCGGGAAGGCCGCCCGCCTCAACATCTGGCGGCCGGTCCAGGGGCTTGCCGTCCAGCCTGGCTTCTACGCCCTGGTTGTCGTCTTCCTGGCGGCGACCATGCTCTGGGGGACCTTGCAGGCCTACATCCCGGTCCTGGGCAGGCGGGGCTTCGGCCTCTCGCCAACCGAGGTCGGCTACCTGCTGGCGATCCAGGCCGTGGTCAACGGCGCCTCGCGAATTCCGGCCGGCCGCATCCTCGACCGGGTGGCGCGCAAGGGGACGATCGCCTCCCTGGCGGCCACCGGCTTCGCTGCGGCGCTGTTGGTCCTCCCCCACCTGCACGGGTTCTGGATCCCAACCCTGTTGATGGTGGTGGCCGTGCCACTGATCGCGACCAGCTTCATCGCGATCAGCATCACCTTCGTCCAGATGGCGCCCGCCGAGTCGCGAGGAGCGGCGATGGGCGTCTACTCGACGATTCTCTTCCTCGGCCTGGGGGCCGGACCGGCGATCTTCGCCCCGCTCATGGACCGGAGCTTCGTGGCCGGGTTCACCGCCTGCGCGCTGACCGGCGCCGCCCTGGCCAGCGTGGCGCTGCTGGCGAGGGTCGAACCGATCCGGAGCCGGCTCGCCCGCTCGGCCGCTATCCCGCCTCTCCCATGACCTCGATGTAGTCCGCGATCGCTCGGCGGTGGCTGCTGAAGGCCAGCTCGGGCAGGTGGTCGGGCGCGAAGAGCCCCACCTCCAGCATCTCGTGGCCCGCGCTGGGCGAGTCGTCGCCGTGGATGGTCGCCCGGTAGGCGATGGCGATCATCCCGCGGCCGTCGCCCCGGGTGATGTGGTAGATCCCCAGCAGCGTCCCCATGTCAACCTGGGCCGCGATCTCCTCCTGGCACTCGCGCGCGGCCGCCTCCTGGGGCGCTTCGTCCTCATTGACGAACCCGCCGGGCAGGCACCAGAGGCCGTAGCCGGGCTCGATTGCACGGCGGCCGAGCACGATCCCGCCCGAGGTCTCGACCACCACCATCGTCGCCACCAGCGGGTTGCGCCAGGCGGTGAAGCCGCACTTCGGGCAGGTGGGAACCTCTCGGCCCTCGATCGTCTTCGCTTCCATGGCGTGGCCGCACTGCTGGCAGAAGTTGACGGCCATCCCGGCTTAAAAGGTACCGGCAGCGCCCGCTAGACTCCGCCGAAGTGAACCTCATCATCGCCGGCGTCACCTTCGTGGCCGCCGGCGTGGAGTGGGTGGAGGCCCTCACCATCGTCCTCGCCGTGGGGATCGTCCGCGGCTGGAGGGCGGCGGCGACCGGGACCGCCGCGGCGGTGGTCCTGCTGGTCGCGATGGTCGCCGTCTTCGGCGTGGCGCTGGCCGCCTACCTGCCCTTGGTGCGCACACTGATCGGGGTCTTCCTGCTCCTCTTCGGGCTCAAGTGGCTGCACAAGGCGATCCTTCGCTCGGCCGGACTGCTCGCCCTCCACGACGAGGCGGCTGCCTTCCTGGAGACGGAGGAGGAGCTGCGCAGCGCCAAGTCGCACTGGGCGGGCGTCGCGACCGCCTTCAACGGGGTCCTGCTGGAGGGCCTGGAGGTCGTCTTCATCGTGGTGGCAGTCGGCGTCGGCGGCCTCAACAACATCTATTCGGCGGCGGCCGGCGCGGCGCTCGCCGTCGTGGCGGTGGTCGCCGTCGGCGTGGCCGCCCGGCGCCCGCTGACGCAGGTCCCGGAGAACGTTCTCAAGTACGTGGTGGGGATCATGCTGACCTCCTTCGGGACCTTTTTCGCCGGCGAGGGCATTGGCGTCAGGTGGCCCGGGAGCGACCTCATCCTGCTGCCGCTGATCGGCGGCTATGCGCTGGCTTCGGTGTTCTTCGTGCTCTACCTCCGGCGGCCTCCTCGCGTCCCCGGCGAGCAGACGCTCGGCATCCGCTTCCTGCGGGCGGCTTGGGGCGAGGTCTACGGCCTCTTCGTCAGCGATGGCGCGCTCGCCGTCGTCACCGTCGCCTCGCTCCTGGCAGTCGCCCTCTTCGCGCAGCGGTTCAACACCCAGCTGGCCGGACTGCTGCTGGTCGTCGGCGTGCTGGTGGCGATCGTCGTCGCCCTCTCCGGGCCCGCCCGCGCCCGGGCGCGCAAGTAGCGCGGTTTATACTCGCACCGCCCTGGACCTCCTCTACTTCGAAGACCTCGAGCTGGGCGGTCGCTGGCAGACGCGCGGCCGGACCATCTCGGAAGCCGACCTCACCGCTCACGCCGGCGTCTCCGGCGATTTCGGACCGCTCCACATGGATGCCCAGCACGCCGGCCAGGGCCATTTCGGAGGCAGGGTCGCCCACGGTTCGCTCTTGATCTCGATCGCCCTCGGGCTGGGCTCGATGGACGTCCCGCAGCCCAACCTGGTCGGCCTGGTCGGCACCAACTGGCGCTTCCTGAAGCCGGTCAAGCCGGGTACGACGGTGCACGCGGTCTGGCGGCTGGGACGCAAGCGCGAGGTGACCAACCCGCGCTGGGGACTGGCGGTCTGGCAGATCGAGCTCCTGGACCAGAACGAGGACCGGGTGCTCGAAGGCGAGGTCACGGTCCTCGTCAACCGCCACCAGGTGGCGGCCGCGGTCGCGCCCACCAGGAGCCGCCGGCGACGGCGCGGCAAGGCCGCGCCCGAACCGGCTCCAGCCCTGCCGAGCCCAGAAACGAACCTGCCCGAGCCCGCCCCGGCCGACACGCCGGCGCCTGCCCGCCGGCGGCGCCGCCCTGCCCGGGCCACGCCGGCCGTGGCCGTCCCCGACCCGGTCGCCGTCGCGGCCGAACCAGCGCAGCCGGCCTCCTCGTCGCGCCGCCGGCGCCGCCGCCGGGGCGGCGGTGGGGGCGGAAACGGCGGCGGGAACGCCCCGGCCACGGCGCAGGAGCAGGCACCCGACCCGGGGCCGGCCCAGGAACCGCCGCGCAGCCAGTGGGCGGCGCCGGAGACCCCTGCGCAGCCGCCGGCCACCACGCCGACGCCGGCCCCCGCGCCGGACAACAGCAACCCGGTCAGCCGGGTGCTGGGACGACTACGACGTCCTCGAACGACGCCCAAGACGAGCTGAACGCAGCCAGTGCCCGGTCCTACGCGGGCGCTTCGAGCTCCTGGAGGTACTCGACAACCTTCCGAGTGAGCTGGCTCGGGGTCGAGGCGCCGCTGGTCACCCCCACCCTTTTCACGCCCCGGAACCACTCCGGCCGGATCTCCTCGAGGCTGTCGATCAGGTAGGCGGGCTTGCCGCCCTTCTTCTCCACCACCTCGACCAGGCGCTTGGAGTTGGAGGAGCGGGCGCTGCCGACGACGATCACGAGATCGACCTCCTTGGCCGCCTCGACTGCCGCTTCCTGCCGTTCCTGGGTCGCGCTGCAGATCTCGTTGTGGACCTCGGCCTGCGGGTAACGCGCCTTTACCTTCTCGATCAGGTCGTCCGTGTCCCAGACCGAGAGCGTGGTCTGGCAGGTGACGGCCACCTTCTCGGAGCTGATCCGCAGCGAGTCGATGTCTGCGGCCTCCTGGACCAGGTGCACCTTCCCGGGTCCATGCCCCATCGCCCCCTCGGGCTCCGGGTGTCCGCGAAGGCCGATGTAGACGACCTCGTAACCGTCGGCGACCAGGCGGTCGATCAGGTCGTGGGTCCGGATCACGTCCGAACAGGTGGCGTCGACCGAGTTGAGGCCCATCGCCGCCGCCTTCTCCTTCACCGCCGGGGAGACGCCGTGCGCGGTGAAGATCACCGTGCCCTCTTTGATCTTGTCGAGGCCGGCCATCCGGTCCGGCGCGTCCACCAGCTTCACGCCGTGCTCCTGCATCTCGTCCGTCACGTGGGTGTTGTGCACCAGCAGGCCCAGCATGTGCACCGGCCCCTTCGACTCCTCGCCGACGTGCTTCGCGATCCGGATCGCGTCCACCACGCCGTGGCAGTAGCCGCGGGGCGTGATCTTGAGCACGTCCACGGGTGAAGTTCTACCCGCCGACGCCCGCGAACAAATCGGGCTCCGGCCTCGGCACGCCCAGCTCGCCCCGCGCGAGCACGAAGTGCTCCTCCCCGAACGCGCGCTCGCGCAACTCGGCCGGAGTGCTCAGAAAGAACGCCTCGGGTCCGTTCTGGCTCAGATGCGCCTTGAAGGCCGACAACTTGCCGTCGACGAAGGGTCGGACGTCGACCACCGTGGTGATCTCCTCGTCGGGCACGCCCATGTTAGGCGGGAAGGACGGCGGCTCGGGCGCATCCGGTCGCGTCGAAAGCTCAGCCCAGGCCTTCAGGCCCGAGCGCGGGAAGCCGTGCCAGTAGAACTTCCGTGGCTCCCAGCCCTCCCCCTTGAGCAGGTCGAGGGCGGTGGTGGTGACCTGGTGGGCCTTGATGTGGTCGGGATGGAAGTAGGTGCCGGTCGGGTCGTAGGTCACGACCACCTCGGGCCGCTCCTCGCGGAGGATCGCCGCCAGCCGCTCGGCCGCCTGCTCCAGAGGCGCCAGGTGGTAGCTGGCGGGATTCTGGTTGTCGTCGGTCCCGGCCATGCCCGAGTCGCGGTAGTCGAGGAACTCCTGGCGGTCGACACCGAGGATCCTGGCGGCCGCCGCCAGCTCGGCGGTGCGCACCTCGGCCAGTTTCGGCCGGGTCTCCGCCTCGTCCATGTTGTGGATCTCGCCAACCTCACCGCGGGTGGAGGTCACCAGCACCACCCGGTGCCCGGCTTGGTGCGCCTTCTGCATGACGCCGCCGGTCATGATCGCCTCGTCGTCGGGATGCGCGTGGACCAGGAAAAGCGTGCTCACAGCTCGTTTAACAGCATGGCGAGGTCGCCCGTTCCAGGTGGGCCGATGATCCGGTCCGCTACCTCGAGCACCTCCGGGGGCGCGCCCGCGACCGCCACGGCCAGGCCAGCCCACGCCAGCATCGGCCTGTCGTTGCGTCCGTCACCCACCGCGACCGTCTCAGCCTGAGGCACGCCCAGCCTCCCGGCCAGGAACTCGAGGGCGGTGCCCTTGTCCGCCTCCGGCACCGTCATCTCCAGGTAGGTGGGCAGCGAGGTGGCCACGAAAAGCCTCCCGCGCCAGCGCTCGCGGACGACCGGCAGCAGCTCGTCGATGACGGCGATCGGGGCCACGATCACCAGCTTGGGGGTGGTCGGGCCCATCGCCTGGTCGAGGTCGGGCACGATCTCGGGTGCGAGGCCCGAGTGGTGCGCGTACTCGCGGCCTTCCTCGGTGTCGTGCTCGACCAGCAGCCGGTCGTCGCGATAGGCGTTGACATGCAGGTGGCGGTCGCGGGCGAAGCCGATCACCTCCATCGCCAGCTCGTGGGGGATGCCGTGGTCGAGCAGCAGGGAGCCGTCGGCCGCCCGGACCTGGGCGCCCTGGTAGCAGATGACCGGCTCCGTCAGCTGGAACCGTTCCACCCAGTGGACGGCGCCGCTGTACGGCCGGCCGGTGCAGGCCGCGACCTTCAGTCCGCGTCCGCGAGCCGCCGCCAGCGCGGCCTCGTCGCGGGGGTCGACGGAGAGGTCCAGGCCAACGATCGTGCCGTCGAGGTCGAGGGCCAGCAGCCGGTAGCGGCGGTCAGCGCCGGCTATCGAGGACCTCCGGGTTGAGCAGGTTGGGCGGCCGGCCGCCGCGAACGCCGGTGATGCAGTTGCGGGCGGCCACCTCCGACATCCGCGAGCGCGTCTTCACGGAGGCGCTGGCGATGTGCGGCGCCAGGACGACGTTCTCCAGCTTCAGCAGCTCCGGGTGCACCTGCGGCTCGTTCTCGTAGACGTCCAGCCCGGCGGCGAAGATCTCGCGCTCCTTTAGGGCGTGGGCCAGCGCCGCCTCGTCCACGACCGGGCCGCGCGAGGTGTTGACCAGCACCGCGCTGGGCTTCATGGTCGCGAACTCCTTGCTCGAGAAGAGGTGCCGTGTCGCCGGCGTCAACGGGACGTGGACGCTGACGAAGTCCGCCTCGCTGAGCAGTGGATAGAGCTCGCTGCGCGTCACGCCCAGCTCCTGCTCCACCTCCGGGGTGGCTGGGAACTCGTCGTAGTAGATGACGCGCATGCCGAACGCCCGGGCGCGACGAGCCACGCCGCGCCCGATGCGACCGAAACCCACGATGCCCAGCGTGGCGCCGCTGACGTCGTGCCCGAGCAGCATGTCGATCGCCCAGCCGGCAAAGGCGCCGCCGCGGACGAAACGGTCGGCCTCGAGCAGCCGGCGGCCGGCCGCCATCAGCAGGGCGAAGGCGAAATCGGCGGTGGTGTCGTCGAGGATTCCGGGCGTGTTGGTGACCATGACGCCGTGCCGGGTGGCGGTGGGGACGTCGATGTTGTCGTAGCCGACCGCCACGTTGGAGACGATCTTGAGCCCGGGGGCGCGCAGGACCTCCTCGCCGATCGGATCCATCAGCTGGGTGACCATGCCCTGCGCTCCCTCCGCCGCCTTCCGCAGCGCCTCGACCGGGTGTCGGTACTGGTTGGGAAGCAGGCGCAGCTCGGTCGCCTCCCTCAGCAGGGTCGGGCCGGGCTCGAGGATCGGGTGCGTCAGCACGACCACCGGCCGCGCTTCGCTCAAGGCTGCAACCCCAGCTGCGCGGCGATGGGCTTGAGAGCGTCTCGAACGGTCGCC
>VBHN01000157.1 GCA_005881155.1 Chloroflexota bacterium
ATCTCTTCAACGAGATCGGGCGCGAAGGAGTCCTGAAGGAGAAGCTGCTGCCGGCGAAGAGGCGCTACGACTTCATGATCATCGACTGCCCGCCCTCTCTCTCCCTGCTCACCCTGAACGCCTTCGTCGCCTCCGACGAGGTGATCATCCCCCTTCAGTGCGAGTACTTCGGGATGAAGGGGATGCAGCAGCTGCTCAACACCATCAACCGGGTCAAGGCCAAGCTCAACCCGCAGTTGAAGGTGGACGGCATCCTGCCGACCATCTTCAAAGGCCGGACCCTGCATTCCCAGGAGGTGCTGGCGCTGGTGCGCGAGCACTTCGGCGACACGGTCTACCCGTTCGCGATCAAGGATTCGATCCGGTTCGCCGAGTCGCCTCTGGCGGGCGCGTCGATCCTGCAGTACGCTTCGGCCTCTGACGGCGCCAACGCCTATCGGGCGCTCGCCCAATCAGTCCTCGGTAACGGCAGGTGACAGAACCCATGTCCAAGTTCAAGCGCGTCTCGCTGGTCGGATCGGAGGAGCTCTTCCGTCCCACTCGCCCGGAGGTCGTGGTGGAGACCGACGAGGCCATCACGGAGGTGCTCGACCGCAAGCCGGCGACCGAGAAGCTGCTGCGGACCCTCTACTTCACGCCGGACGAGATCGACCTTCTCCTCGAGTCGGTGCAGACCGCCAAGTACCCGGACAAGGCGCGCAAGCCGTCGCTCGACAAGTTCGAGCGTCTGGACGCCATCCGCGACAAGCTCCAGGGCGCCAACGACTAAGGCCGCGACGCCCCAGGTCGCCGTCGCCGGCGGGACGGGCTTCACGGGTGGGTTGGTCATCGAGTCGCTGCAGCGGCGCGGCGCCGAGGTGCGGGTGGTCGGCCGCGACGAGGAGCGTGTCCAGGAGGCGGTGCAGCGCCTCCAGGCCCGGTCCGGGATTGCCGCGCGCGGCTGGACGGGCGGCGAACTGCTGGCGGCCTTCCGCGACTGTGACGCGGTGGTCTCCTGCGCCGGACCTTTCGCGCAGGCGGGCCGGCCGGTCCTCCAGGCCGTCCTGCGCGCCGGCCTCTCCTACTGCGATTCGACCGGCGAGCAGAGCTTCATCCGGCTCGTCTTCGACGACTTCGACGGCGAGGCGAAGACCCGCGGCTGCTGCCTGGTCCCCGCCTTCGGGTTCGACTACGTGCCCGGCGACCTCGGTGCCGCCATCGCCGCCGAAGGCCTGGGCCCGCTGCGCCGGGTCGACGTGGTCTACGCGCCCAGCTCGCTGGCGATCAGCCGGGGAACCCGGCGCACCGTCGCCCTGGGGCTGACCTCGGGCGAGCTCCGGCGGCCGACCTCACGGACGGTCACGGTCCCCTCCGGCCGCGTCACCGGCGTGAGCAGCCCGGGCGGCGAGGAGCTGACTTTGCCTCGGCACCTGGACGTCCAGACCGTCACCACCTACACCGTGCTGGGGATGCCTCCGGCGATGGTCGGGGCGGCCGGACGGCTGGCCTCCCTGCCGGGCGTGCGCGGCCTGGTGCGAGCGGCGATGGAGCGCGGGCCGGCAGGCCCGCAAGGCGCGGACCTCGACGCGCCCTTCGCGGTCCACGTCCAGGCCGAGGCCTTGGGCGGCAAAAGGCAGGCCGTGCTGCTGCAGGGCAGCGGCGTCTATCGGTTCACGGGCGAGGCGCTGGCGGAGCTCGCGCTGCGAATGGCGATGGCCAAGATCGACGAGGTCGGCGCCCGCGCGCCGGCCGAGGTCGTCGACGCGCGGGAGTTCTGTGCCGCGACCGGGCTCAGCGTGCGGGAGGTCGATCCCGAATGAGCTGGTCGTCGGGGCTGTTCGAGCTTCCGCCCAGCGACAGCGGCAAGGAGTCCCTGGCGCCCCCGCCGAGGTCGGCGGCCCAGCCGGGCCCGGCCAGCTCGGCGAACACGTCGAGCCTCCAGGAGCCGGCGTCGGGCTGAACGACGCCCGGTACCGCCAGGTCGGCCTCGCCGCCCGAGCGCAGCGCCGGCGCGGCGACCGAGACCACGCCCGTCACCGACTGGCCGCGGTGCGCCCAGCGGTAGTGGACGAGGAGCTGGGCTCCCAGCGCGGCGTCCCAGGGCACGTACCCCTGGTTGGCCACGTGCAGGGTCAGGTGACCGTCGGCCACCGCCGCCAGGTGAACCGTGCCCGCGAAGGGCGCGCCCTGGCTGGGCCCGATGAAGTTCGCCGCGCGGGCGACCTTGACGCCCCAGCCGCTGTCTGACGCGTAAACCGAGGAGATGGCGGCGATGGTGCCGCCGCGGTAATGGATGCCGCCTGGCCGCGCATATTCCTTGCCGATGTAGGCAGCCGAGGTCTGGATGCTGTTCTGGAAGCTCGGGTAGGAGGCCCAACCGCCCGGCCCGTCTCCCACGAAGCTGAAAAGGTTGTGCTGGGTCTGGGCGAGGTAGGAGGCGCCGGAGTTGTTCTCGACCCAGGTGATGCCCACCAGGAAGCGGGCGTTGACTCCTGTCTCCGCCTCGGCCCGGATGAAGTCGGCGCCCAGGCCGGCGAGCGGCGTGCGGGCGAGGAAGGCGTCGATGTCGGCCGCCGTCTCCAGGCTTGGAGTGAGCACGTTGGAATCGGTGCTGAGCTGCTGGTAGGCGGGTGCGGGCGGTCCGGACGGAGGCGGCGGAGTGTCCGCCACGTCTCCCGGAGACTCGGCGTGAACCGGGGTTGCGAGGGTGAGGACCGCGGCCAGAGCCGCCGCGGTGCGGCGGAAGAATCCCATTCCCAGCCAGTCTTTATAACGAGCCGGGTTAGAAAACCACACCCTGCCGCCGGGGTCAAACCGGCGTGATATCGCCGCTGTCAGGGTTAGGATTCGCGCTGAGTAGGCGGCTGTGAGGACACTTTTGCCGAGCGTTTTGCAGCTGCGCAAGGCGCGGTCGCTGCTTCGCGCCGGGCTCGACCGCTACCTCGCCTTCGACCTGGTCGGCGCCGAGGAGCTCTTCACCCAGGCCGTCCGGACCTCACGGCAAGCCGGCAGTACGGCAACCATCGTGGACGCCGACGAGCATCTCTACCTGGTGCTCCGCCGGCGGCGGCGCCACGTCGAGGCGGTACCGGTCCTGGAGGAGCTGGCGACGGGCCATTCCAGGCTCGGCGGCCCCGGCGGGGATGCCGCCAGTGCCTGGCGCAACGAGCTGATCGCGACCCTCGGGACGCTGGACCGGTTCGCGGAAGCGGAGCCGCTCTGCCGGGCAGCGGTCGAGCTGGCGGCGGCGCGCCACGGAACCGCCAGCCGGCAGGCGGCCTACGCCCGGGTCACCCAGGCCTGGTGCCTGCGCCACCTGAACCGCTGGAGCGAGGCGGCCGCGGTTTCCCGCCAGGCGCTCGCCGACCTGGAGGCAGGCTCGGGCGCAGAGGCTCCCGTGACAGGCTGGGCCCTGGTCGGGCTCGCCTCGGCGTTGCTGCACCTCGGCGAGCCCGAGGCGGCCGAGGAATGCCTTCTGCGCGCCCACGGCAACTGGGACCGGGTCGGAGAGTCCGCGCTGGCCGACGCGACCCTTTCCAGGCTGATCGACCTGTACCTGGCCGGCGAGCGCTTCGCCGAGGCCCTGGCGACCTCGGACCGCCGCCGCCGGCTCGCTCGAGGAAGATCCGGGGCGCAGCTCCCGGGCCGGGCCCAGCAGCTCTGGGACCTGGACCGGCATGCCTTCCTGCTCCGGGCGGTCGGCCGCGAAGAGGAGGCGAATCGCTTCGAGACCAGGGCGGCCTTCCTGCGCCAGGCGATCGAGAGCGAGCCGCGCCCGGCTGACGGCTCGGGCGAGGACCCGGAAGGACCGCTTTTCGACTGCGAGCCGGTCGCCGATTGGGCGGGCGCCGGGACGCCGGTCGCCCGAGCCTGTTGAGGACCTCGCTAACCCGCCGGTCGGCGGGAGGCTGGAAGGAGACGGATTCAGTGCCGGCGCCAGCGGCGCTGGAAGTAGCGGAACGTCCACCAGCCGGTGATGGCGAGCATCACCAAGCCTGAAGCGATCGCTGCACCCCGCATCCTGGGGACAAGGCTAGCCGGGCCAGAGCGTGCTCCCCAGGAGAACGCCGTCGGCCCAGTACTCGCCGGTCGGCCCGGAGGGGAGCAGGTCGTAGGTCGCACCGTCCTCGAGGTGGAGGGTGGAGACGGCGACGACGGCCGAGCCGTCGAGAAGGTCGCCGGGCCGGAGGGAGCCAAGGCTGGCTCCGCCCGCCGTCGGGTGCCCGGCCGAGGCGGTGACCGACCTTCCGTCCGCGACCTCGACCCGGACCGCGTCGTGCCCCTCCGGGAAGGGCACGCTGCCGACCTCGAGGACCGTCGCCTCGAGTCGCCGTCCGTTCGGACCCGCCGTCCAGACAGGGTCACCGGCGCGCAGCTCGGTGACGCGGACCGCACCGCGAGGCGTGTCGATCAGGGTCGCAGCCGCCAGGCAGATCGGGCAGTTGAGGTTGGCCGGCGTGCTGGAGGTGATCTTGACGTTGCCGGCCGCGTCGACAGTCCCTTTGGCCAGCGAGTGGCCGGTGAAGAGCGAGAAGTCATAACCGGACCCGTCGGGGTTCATCGTCACCGCCTGCAGCTTCTTCCACTCCCGCCAGACCGCCACCTGGTAGGCGCTGCTCGACTCGTTCCCGGTCGGGTTGGTATGGGCAAGGATCGCCTGGTAGGTCTCGATGTCCGCCTTGATGGCCGGGAAGTCGGCTGCCGCCTGCTGCTCCTCGTAGCCCTGCCGGACGACGGGTGGCCCGCAGTAGACCGGCACCCCGGTCTTGGCGATCACTCGGTACTTCAGCTCGGGAAGCGACAGGCGTCCGCCGCCGCCGCCGGCCGCCTGCGGGGAGCCGCAGGCAACGGCGAAAATTACGAAGAGGACCAGCAGCGTGCGTTTTCTCGCAGGCCTCACCAGGGACGAAACCGCCGCCGAGGCCCGAGGTAACACTTTCGAAGAACAAGGATGGCCAAGCTCAGCATCGTCAAGGCAAGGATGGATCGGGACGTCAACAGCTACGTCCTGGTCAACGGCGACCTGGCCCTGGTTATCGATCCTGGCGAGCCCGTGGAGAAGCTGGCCGGTCAGCTGGGCGGCGCCACGCTCAAGTCGATCCTCGCCACCCACGGTCACCCTGGCCACCTCGCCGGTAAAGATGCCCTGAAAGAGTCCACCGGCGCCGAGACCGGGATGCACGTCGCCGATGCAAAGCTCTTCCTGCCCTTCAAGGTGCAGGTCCTGGCCACGCCCGGGCACACCCCGGGCAGCCTGTCCTTCCTGGTCGGGAACCACCTCTTCACCGGCGACACGCTGCTGGCCGGCGGGATCGGGAAGGAGCTGCCCGGCGCCGACCTGCGGCAACAGATGGTCAGCATCGGCACCAAGCTGCTGCGGCTGCCGTTGACAACTGCCATCTACCCGGGCCACGGACCGGCCACCAGCTTGGAGGCCGAGCTGCGCTCGAACCCCTACCTGGCGCCGCGCCGCTAGGCCGGGCGGAGGAACTGGCCCCGGCCCGGGGCCGGCGGCTCCCCGCGCAGGTAGACGGCCCGGATCGCGAAGGCGAACTCCTGGCCCTCGAGGACGCCGTTGCGCTGCCGCGACGCCATCGACTCGGCTTTCACCACCGTCCGCTGGTTCGGGTCCACCAGCACCAGGTCCGCATCGCTGCCGGGCTGGATCGTTCCCTTTCGGGGATAGAGCCCGAAGATCCGCGCCGGGTGCTCGGCGACCCAGGGCACGGCGGCCAGCGGATCGCCGGCCTGGCGTGCCAGCTCGAGGCAGCTCAGGAGCAGGGTCTGGACGCCCGGGCTGCCGGCGTGTGCCTCACCCAGCGGGTGCCGGAGCTTCTCCTCGTCGGTGTGCGGCGCGTGGTCGGTGCCGACGCTGTCGATGTCGCCGCGGAGCAGCGCCGCGCGCAGCGCCTCCCGGTCCTCGACCGTCTTGATCAGCGGGTACATCTTCATGACCGGGCCCAGGCGGGCGTAGTCGGCCTCGGTCAGCCAGAGGTACTGCGGGCAGGTCTCCAGCGTCAGCGGCGCGCCGGCTGCGCGCTCTGCCAACGCGGCCTCCAGGCCCATCCGGCTGGAGAGATGGACGATGTGGACGCGAAGGCCGAGGCTGCGCGCCAGGGCGCCCATCGCGGCGACCGCGACCGCCTCGCCGGCAGCGGGGCGGGAAGCCAGGAGGTCGGCGTAGGTCTCGATCCGGCCTGTGCTGGAAAGCAGTACCGAGGGGTCCTCGGCGTGGGCGGCGACCGGGACCCCGGTCTCGGCCAGCTCCTGCGCCAGCCGGGCGACGGTACCGTAGCTGGCGGGCGGTTCCAGGTCGGGGTCCATCCCGCCCGGCGTGTAGAGCACCTGGCCGGTGCTGCGCTGCACGGTGTAACCGAGATAGGCCTTGAAGCCGATCGCCCCGGCCTCGCCCAGCTCCCGTACCTGCTCCGCGGTGCTCGAGGAGCGCAGCAGGGCCCAGAGGCCGTGGTCCGCCATCGCCTTGGGCGCGATCTCCCGGCGCTTGGCCTCCAGGATCTCCGCGCCGGCGACCCCGGGCAGCGTATTCGGCATGTCCAAGACGGTCGTGACCCCGCCCGCGACGGCGGCGGCGGTCAAGCTGCCGAAGTCCTCCTTCTCGGGGAAGCCCGGGTCCCGACCGTGGACGTGGGCGTCGATGGCGCCCGGCAGCACCCACAGGCCCCTGGCGTCGACCAGCTCCGGCCTGGCGGAGGGCTCCGCCCAGGGCTCCAAGCTCTGGATCCGGCCCTCATTGACGTGGACGTCGACCTCGCTCAGGCCGGCGGGGGTGTAGACCTTCCCCCCGGCGATGATCACGAGCCGGGGATCACATCCGCCCGCTTGAGGAGGGGATGAAAGGGGATGCCGGCGCGGGCAAGGCTCTCGGCCGCGCCCTCCTCGCGGTCGAGGACGCCGACCAGCCCCACGATCACCCCACCGGCCGCGCGAACCCTCTCGGCGGCCGCCAAAGCCGCGCCGCCCGTGGTCAGCACGTCCTCGACCAGGCAGACCTTCTCCCCCACCGCCAACCCGCCTTCGATGGCCTTCGAGGTGCCGTACTCCTTGGCCGCCTTGCGAACGATGCACATCGGCAGACCCGTCTCCATCGAGACCGCGCCGCCCAGCAGCACGGCGCCCAGCTCCGGGCACGCCAGCCGCTGGCTGCCCGACGGCAGCAGCCGCGCCAGCTCGACGCCCAGCCGGCGCAGGATGTCCGGCCGGCATTCGAAGAGGTACTTGTCGAAGTAGAAGCGGCTGCGGCGGCCCGAGCGGAGGACGAAGTCCCCCTCCAGGAGCGCGACCGCCCGCATGTCGGCCGCCAGCTCGGCGAGGCTACCCGCCGCCGGCAACCAGGTTCTCCATCAGGTGCAGCACCATCTCGGTCCCCAGGTGGAACTGCTCGACGTCCATCTTCTCGTTGGGCGAGTGGAGGGCGTCGTCGGGCAGCCCAAACCCGGTGAGCATCAGCTTCGGGTCCAGCGCCGCCTGGAAGTCGACAGTCACCGGCACCGAGCCGCCCTCGCGGACCAGCACCGGTTCGGCGCCGAAGGAGGACGCGAAGGCGCGCCGTGCGGCGGCGATGCCAGGATGGTCGACGCCTGCCAGCACCGGCGGCGCCTCTCCCAGCTTCACCAGGCTCAAGGCCACGCCCGGCGTCTCCAGCGTCTCGAGGTAGGTCTGGAGCGACTCGTAGATCCGGCCGGGGTCCTGGGCGGGGACCAGCCGCATGCTGACCTTGGCCTTGGCCCGGCCCGGGATGACCGTCTTGGAACCCTCGCCGACGAAACCGCCCACGATCCCATGCACGTCGAGCGTCGGCCTCGCCCAGGTGCGTTCGACCGCCGAGAAACCTTCCTCGCCCTCCAGCGCCCGGACTCCCGCCAGGCTGCGGATGGTGTTCTCGTCTTTCACCCGGCGCCACGACTCGACCTCCTCGGCGGTGGGGGGCACCAGGTCGTCGTAGAAGCCGGGAATGGTGATGTGCCCGTCGCGGCCCTTGAGGGCCGAGATGACGTGGGCCAGGGTGTTGAGCGGGTTGGGGACGGCGCCGCCGAAGATGCCGGAATGGAGGTCCGCCGCGGCTCCCTGGGCGACGATCTCCGTGTAGAGCAACCCGCGCAGCCCCGTCAGCAGGTTGGGCAGGCCGGGAGCGGTGAACTCGCCGTCGGCGATCAGCAGATAATCGGTCGACAGCCGCTCGGCGTTCTCGCGGAGGAAGCGCGGCAGCGACGGCCCGCTGATCTCCTCCTCGCCCTCGATGAAGAAGCGCAGGTTGAGCGGGGGTCCGCCGGCCCCGAACGCGTATTCGGCCGCCTTGATCCCGGCCAGGACCTGGCCCTTGTTGTCACAAGCTCCGCGGGCGTAGACGCGGCCCTCCCGGAGGGCGGGCTGGAAGGGCGGGGAGCGCCACTCCTCGAGCGGGTCGGGCGGCTGGACGTCGTAGTGCCCATAGATCGCCAGCGTGGGCTTGCCAGGCCGGCCCAGCCACTCGGCGCTGATGACCGGGTGCCGGCCGCCGGGCACCTCCGCGACCTCGACCTTCATCCCCATGCGGCGCAGGCGGTCCGCGGTCCAGGCGCAGGCCCGCCGGGTGTCCCCGTCGTGGTCGGGCAGGGCGCTCACGCTGGGGATGGAGAGCAATTCGAGGAGCTCGTCGAGCGCGGCCTGCCGGCCCTGGCGTGCGGCCTCCAGCGACTGCTCGAGCATTCTCTGAGAAAGGTTACCGAGACTGGCGGCGCGGCCTTAGGGTATTGGCTCGCATGCAACTGCTGATCGGGCTGGTGATCCTGCTGGCGATCTTGTTCGCGGCCGGAGGCGCGTGGCTGGTCGCGACCGACCGGGTCCCGGCTCGCCCGCGCTGGCTCTTCCACCTCTTCGTCCGCCGGCGTCGGGGCTTGTTGATCGAGTACCCGCCAGGGACCGCCCGCCTGCTGGGGGTCGCCTTCCTGCTCTACTGCCTGGGTCTCGCCCTGCTCAGCTACAGCATGGGGCTGACGCTCACGGGCCAGAACGCGCCGGCCTGGAGCCAGTACGGCGGCTGGCCGCTGCTGGTCGCCTTCCTGATCTCGGTCTACGTGGTCCTGCGCCTGCGGAGCCAGCCGCCCGCGGCTTAAGCCTCCGCGAGCTCGTCGAAGAGGTGGAGGACCATCTCGGTGCCACGGTGGAAGTTGTCGAGGACCATCCGCTCGTTCGGCGAGTGCGCCCCGTCGTCCTCACCGCTGAAGCCGCTGACGAAGATCTTCGAGTCCGGGAGGTTGGCCGCGAAATCGCTGACGACCGGTATCGAGTACCCGGCGCGAACCAGGAAGGGGGCCTGTCCGAAGGCCGCCTCGAAGGCGCGTGAGGCGGCGCCGATCCCGACGTGCTGGGAATCGAGCAGGATCGGCCAGGCGACCTCGCCGACCTGCTTGACGACCACCCGGGTGCCGGGCGTGGCGAGCGTCTCGGCCTGCCGGCGCAGCGCCTCCAGGATCACGAAGGGATCCTGGTCGGGCACCAGCCGCATGCTCACCTTGGCAGCCGCCCGGGCCGGGATCACGGTCTTGCTGCCCTCGTCGGTGAACCCGCCCATGACGCCATGGACGTCCAGCGTCGGCCGGGTGAAGTTCCGTTCGAGGAGGCTGTAGCCGGGTTCGCCTTCCAGCGCAGGCGCGCCTGTGAGCTGGAGGAGCATCTCCTCGGTGATCGGCAGAGTGGACCAGCTGGCCAGCTCCTCCGGCGACGGGTCCTTGACCGCGTCATAGAAACCGGGGATCAGGACCCGGCCGGTCCGGTCCTTGAGCCCGGCCAGGATCAGCGCCAGGGTGTTGAAGGGGTTGGGGGCCAGCCCGCCGAAGGCGCCCGAGTGGAGGTCGATCGCGGCGCCGGTCACCTCGATCTCGGTGTAGAGGTTGCCGCGGAGCCCGGTCAACAGCTGTAGGAGCGTGCCGTCGTGGATGAACACGAAGTCGCTCCGGAGTCGCTCCGCCTCCGTCTTGAGCAGGTGGGGAAGGACCTCGCCTCCGCCCTCCTCCTCGCCCTCGACCAGGAAGCGCAGGTTCAGCGCCGGCCCGCCGGTCGCGAACGCGTACTCGGCGGCCTTCAGTGAGGAGAGGTGCTGGCCCTTGTTGTCGCAAGCGCCGCGGGCGTAGATCGAACCGTCCCGGATCGCCGGCTCGAACGGCCCCGAGATCCATTCCTGGAGCGGGTCGGGAGGCTGGACGTCGTAGTGGCCGTAGATCGTGAGCAGCGGCCTGCCGGGAGCTGCCAGCCATTCGGCCTGCACGGTCGGATGGCCGGAGCCGTACTCGTGAAGGGAGGCGTCCATGCCCATCCGCTGGAAGCGCTCCAGCAGCCACTGCGCGTTCTGCCGGCAGTCCTCGCGGTGCCGGCTCAGGGTGCCGACGCTGGGGATCCGGAGCTCCTCGGTGAAGTCCGCCTCGGCCAGGCCACGGCTGCGGCGGGCGAGCTCGATCGCCGCCTCAGACACGGGCGAGCTCGTCCAGGTAGCGGATCAGGAACTCGGTTCCGCGGTGGAAGTACTCGAGCGTCATGTGCTCGTTGGGGCTGTGGGCGCCGGCTCCGGGCTGGTTGAAGCCGGTGATGATCATCGGCGCGCCGAGGGCGCGCTGGAAGTCGATGGTGACGGGGATCGAGCCCCCGGTCCGGAGATAGCCCACGGGCTGCCCCCACACCGCCTCGAACGCGGCCGCCGCCGCGCGGGCGCCGGCGTGGTCGGTGCCGCAGAGGACCGGCGGCGCAGGTGGCCCGATCATCCGGACGGCGACGCGGGTGCCGGGCGTTGCCAGCGACTGGCAGAAGGCGGCAAAGCTCTCGTAGACCTTGACCGGGTCCTGGTCCGGGACCAGCCGCATCGAGATCTTGGCGGTGGCCATGGCGGGGATCACGGTCTTGGTCCCCTCGCCGGTGAAGCCTCCCCGGATCCCGTGGACATCGAGGGTCGGGCGCGCCCAGCGCCGCTCCAGCACCGGGTACTCGAGCTCCCCTTCGAGGGCGGGAGCGCCGGTCTCTTCGAGCAGGTGCTGCTCGGTGATCCCGAGCCGCTCCCAGGATGCCAGCTCGGCGGCGCTCGGCCGGGCGACCTCGTCGTAGAAGCCGGGCACCTTGACGTGGCCGGCGCGATCCTTCAAGGCCGCGATCAGGTGGGCCAGGGTGTTGAAGGGGTTGGGCGCCACGCCGCCGAAGCCGCCCGAGTGGAGGTCGACGGCCGGGCCGGTCACCTCCACCTCGGTGTAGACGATCCCTCGCAGTCCCGTGATCAGGTCCGGGTGGCCCTCGACGGCGAACGACCCATCGTCGATCAGCACGAAATCGGTCTTCAGGTTGGGACCTTCACGCTCGAGGAAGCCGGGCAGGACGCTGCCGCCGCCCTCCTCCTCGCCCTCGATCAGGAAGCGCAGGTTGACCGCCGGCCCGCCCGCCGCCATCGCGTACTCGACCGCCTTCAGGCAGGCGAAGTGGTTGCCCTTGCTGTCGGCCGCGCCGCGCGCGTAGACCTTGCCCTCGCGGACGGTCGGCTGGAAAGGCGGCGACTCCCAGAGCTCGAGCGGGTCGGGCGGCTGGACGTCGTAGTGGCCGTAGACGGTCAGGACCGGCTTGCCGGGTGCGCCCATCCACTCGGCGCGGACCGTCGGGTGGCCGTTCCCCTCTACCAACGAGGCGTCGAAGCCGATCCGCCGGAAATGGCGAAGCAGGTTCTCGGCCGCCCGCCGGCAGTCGGCGGCGTGCTGCGGCAGGGCGCTGATGCTGGGAATGCGGAGGTGGTCGAAGTAGTCCGCCTCCGCCTGTGGCCGCGACTCGCGGGCGATCTCTAAGGCTTGATTGAGGATCATCTCAGAGGAAAGTAACAGGCGGCCCGGTGGTCGCCTTCGGTGACCTCGTCGAGCCGCGGCTCGCTCTCGGCGCAGCTTGGTTGGGCATTGAAGCAGCGCGGCCGGAACCGGCAGCCTGCCGGAGGGTCGACGGGAGACGGCACATCGCCCTGGAGGACGATCCGGTGCCGGGACCGCTCGCGCTCCGGGTCCGGGATCGGTATGGCCGAGAGCAGCGAGCCCGTGTAAGGATGCCTCGGCGAGCGATGCAGGTCGCTCGAACGGGCGATCTCCACGACCTTGCCCAGGTACATGACGGCGATCCGGTCCGAGATGTGCTTCACGACGGAGAGGTCGTGGGCGATGAAGAGGTAGGTCAGGCGAAACTGCGACTGCAGCCGCTCCAGGAGGTTGATGATCTGGGCCTGGATCGAGACGTCGAGCGCGGAGATCGGCTCGTCGCAGACGATGAAGCTGGGGTCGGAGGCCAGCGCCCGGGCGATCCCGATCCGCTGCCGCTGCCCGCCCGAGAACTCGTGGGGGTAGCGCTCCGCGTGCCTGGGGTTCAGGCCGACGACCTGGAGCAGCTCCTGCACCCGCTCCCGGCGGGGCCTGCGCCGGGCCAGGCCGTGGATGCTGAGCGGCTCGCCGACGATCTCGGCGACCGTCATCCGCGGATCCAGGGAGGCGAAGGGGTCCTGGAAGATCATCGCCATCCGGCGCCGGAACTTCCGCATCGGCCCAGGCCCGAGGTGGGTGATGTCGGCACCTTCAAAGCGGATGCTGCCGGCGGTCGGTTCCAGCAGCCGGACCACGGTGCGCCCAAGGGTCGTCTTGCCGCAGCCCGACTCGCCGACCAGCCCCAGCGTCTCGCCGCGCCTGATCTCGAGGTCCACGCCGTCGACTGCGTGGACCTGCCCGACCACGCGCTGCAGCAGGCCCTCGGTGACCGGGAACCAGGTCCGGAGCCCCTCCAGCCGGAGCATCGGTTCCTCGGCCGGGGCGACGGTCAACGCAGCTCCCGGCCGGCCTGCGTCACCCAGCAGGCGGCCAGCTGCGGCCCGACCGCGGCCAGGGGCGGGCTCTCGGCCGGGCAGCGCTCGATGGCGAACGGGCAGCGCGGGTGGAACCGGCAGCCGCTGGGCGGGTCGGAGAGGTCGGGAGGCAGGCCCTCGATCGGCTTGAGCGGCGCGCGACGGTCGTCGTCAAGGCGGGGGATGGAGCGAAGCAGCGACCAGGTGTAGGGATGCTGCGGGCGTTTGAAAACGTCGGAGGTGGCGCCCGACTCGACGACCTCGCCGGCGTACATCACCAGGACGCGGTCGCAGTTGCCGGCGACGACGCCCAGGTTGTGGGTGATCAGGATGGTCGCGGTCCGGAACTCCCGGTTGACCTTCTTCAGGAGCTCCAGGATCTGGGCCTGGATGGTCACGTCGAGGGCGGTCGTGGGCTC
>VBHN01000158.1 GCA_005881155.1 Chloroflexota bacterium
GGAGGCGCTGGAGCGCGGGCAGCCGAGGGTTGACGCGCCGCTGGGGCTGAAGCTGCGCAAGCTTCTCGGCCGCGCAGGCCTCATCCCCGGCCACCGGCTCGAGGGCCGTCGCGTGGACCGGGTCCTGGACGACATCTTCGCGCTGCAGGAGGAGATGACCGGCCAGGCGTCCTGAGCCGAAGGCAGATAATTTCGAGCGTTCCCCGTGGCGCAATCGATCCAGGTCTACGACACGCTCACGCGCCGGGTCCTCCCCCTGCCGCTGTCGAAGGACGCCCGGGGCCGGCCCGAGCTCAAGCTCTACGTTTGCGGTGTCACGCCGTACGACTCCGGCCACCTCGGGCACGCCTTCACCTTCTGCGCGTTCGACGTCCTCATCCGGCACGCCGAGTCGCGTGGCATCCGGGTCCGCTACGTGCAGAACGTGACCGACGTCGACGATCCGCTCTTCGAGCGGGCGCGCCGGGACCAGGTGAACTGGAAAGACCTCGCCGAGCGGGAGCAGGCCGCCCTAGAGCGGGACCTCGCCGAGCTCGGCTGGCGGCCGCCGGACGTCATGCCCCGGGTGTCGGAGGAGATCCCGACCATCGTCGCCGCGGCTGAGGCCCTGGCCAACGAGGGCTTCGCCTACCCGGCCGCCGACGGCAGCCTCTACTTCGAGGCGGCCCGCTACCCGGGCTTCGGCGAGCTCTCGCGGCGCTCCCGGCGTTCGATGCTGGCCAAGCTTCGGGACGAGTCGCTGCTGGGCGTGAAAGGGCCGGGCGCGAAGCGCGACTGGCTCGATTTCCCACTCTGGCGGCCGTCGGCGGAGGATGAGCCGAGCTGGCCCTCGCCCTACGGTTTCGGCCGGCCCGGTTGGCACCTCGAGTGCTCGGCGATGTCGATGCGCCACCTCGGCGAGCAGGTGGACGTCCACGGCGGCGGGAGGGACCTGGTCTTCAGCCACCACGAGTCGGAACGAGCTCAGAGCGAGTCCCTGACCCGTTGCGTGCCCTTCGCACGCGCCTGGCTGCACGTGGGGATGGTCCGCTACCGGGGGACCAAGATGTCGAAGTCGCTGGGCAACCTCGTCGACATCCGCCAGTGCCTGGAGCGGGTCTCACCGGCGGCGCTGCGGATCTACCTCGCCTCCCATCACTACCGGCACGACTGGAGCTTCAGCTGGCGAGGCCTGGAGGCGGCCGGCCGCTTCGCGGACCGCATCGCCGGGCTCCGGACCGGGGGCCGTCCAAAGCCATCCCTGCTGGCGCAATTCGAGGCGGCGCTGGACTCCGACCTGGACACGCCCGGGGCGCTCCGCGTCCTCCGCCAGGCGGTTGCGCAGAGGGAGGGGGCGGCGGCGCGCTCGATGGTCGAGGTGCTGGCGGGAACCGCCTCCCTGGACGCTCAGATCTCGATTTCTTCGAGGTAGGCGCCGCAGTTCGGGCACTCGCGCTCGGAGCCGACCACGACGCGCGACTCGCAGACGGGGCAGAGGATCTCGAGCGGCGCCGGCGGCTCGTCCTCCAGCTCCTCGGCCAGGATGGCGTCGGGCACCGCCCCGAGGTCCAGCGCCGGGCTGCCGCAGTTGAGACAGATGTAGGTCGGCTGGAGCACCCGGTGACCCAGGTACTCGCCGCTCGCGTCGACGTCGACCTCGGCGAAGAGGGCCCGGAAGATGGTGCCGCCGCAGCGGTTGGTGCAGATCAGTTGCATATCGGTGGGCGGCTTCCAACTTAGATGCTTCTGACAGACTGGCGCCGATGCGGGGCTTCCTGGTCGGGCTGGTTCTGATACCGGTGCTGGTGGCCGGCGTTCTCTCGATCCGCCCCGGGGGCCTCCGCCGGCAGCTACGGCACGCGGCTCGGCGGTTGCGCATCGCCCTGATCTTGGGCGGCGTCTACCTCCTGGGCTCGGCGCTCCTCCGGGTCTTCTTTCGAGGCCCGGTCGGCGACTTCGGGCCGGCCGGCCTAGCCGTGATCCTGGCCCTGGTCTTCGTGGTCCTGGCCCAGGACCCGGACCTGCCCGCGGAAGCGTAGCCGCGCCGCGACGACCAGAAGACCGCTTGCCCCCAGTGCTCCCATGACCAGCCAGGCATGGCTGCCGGCCACAGCCGCCCCGACCAGGCTGCCAGGCCCGGCGCCGACCGCGAAACCCGCGAAGAGCAGCCCGAAGGCCGAGTTGGGGGCATCCGGCGCCGCGTCCTCGGCAAGGCGGCCGATCACGCCGGCCGAAGCCCCGAAGGCGGTGCCCGCCAGCAGCGCGCCCGAAACCAGCGCCCACGGGCCCGGGCCGGCAAAGAGGACGACCGCGGCCGCCACGTCGGCGAGCAGCACGGCGAGCAGCACTCGGTCGACGCCTAGCTTGTCGGAGACGGCGCCGCCGGTGATTCGCCCGGCGGCGTTCCCGACCGCGACCGCGGTGATGGCGAAGGTGGCGACGGTGGCGGCCAGTCCCAGCGCCTGGGCGTAGGTGGCTGCGTGGACGAAGGCGTAGGCGCCCAGCGGGGTGCTGGTGACCTCGAGCAGGATGCCGGTCCAGAGCCGGGGCCGCCGCAGCAAGGCGCCCAGGGAGGGATGGGCGCCGCCGCTCGGGTGTGATCTCGGCGCCGGGATGGCGGGCATGACCGCGAGCGTGGCGGCGCCCAGACCGATCATTGCCAGGCCCAGCCCGCGGAGGGCGGGCAGCCAGCCGATCGAAGCGGCGAGGAGGCTGACGATGGGCACCTGGACTGGCGCGGCGAAGGCGTAGGCGCCCGTCACCAGCCCGCCGGCGGCGCCGGCACGCTCGGGCAAGACGCGTCGCCCCGCCGCGATGCTGCCCGCCAGGGCCAGCCCTCCGCCGACGCCCAGCCCCAGCATCGAATAGGCGAAGACGAAGGTCACGCCACTGGGAAAGCTCAGCGCGACGGCCAGTCCCGCCGCGAGCAGTCCCAGGCCGGTCCAACAGAGCCGTCGCGGCGGCAGCCGGTCGGCGAGCCGGCCGCCCACGACGATACCGGCGCCGTAGCCGATCGGCGTGGCACTGAAGACGGCGCTGACCAGCAGCGGCGTCCAGTGCAGATCGCGCTCGACGTAGGGCGCGACGGCGCCCCAGGAGTAGACGAGCCCGAACGCGAACTGCAGCGGGAGGGCCCCGACCAGCACCCGCGCCAGGGTTGCCCGCGCTGGCCGCCTCCCGCCTTCGCCCTCGACCACTGAACTGCAAAGCTAACCGGCCGGGCCTTAACCGCCATGGTTGGTTCCGGGAACCCTAGGGGCTAGCCTCCGCACCCGTGAACGAGGCAGTCCGCTTCCGCTTCGATTTCGCCGACCTCGCGCCGGCGCCATTCGAGCTGCGCGTGCTCGAAGGAGGCGTGGAGGTGCCGGCCGCAGCCGAAAGAATCTCCGGCCGGCCGCGGCCCCGCTGGCTGGGCCGCCTGCTTCCCGTCTTCCCGGAGGGCCACGGCCTGAGGCTGGCGGTTCTCGCGCCGGCGGCGCCGACCCTCGCCGGGCTCCTGCTGGATTCCCTGGGTGGCCTCCTGGCGAGCGCGGCGGCCGGGTCAGGCGTATCAGTCTTGGGCTGGGACCACCACCTCCTGGTCGGCTCCCACGGGCTCCGCCGGATGCCGCCCGAGCCGCACTGGTACCTGGTGCCCGCTGACCTCCTGGAAGCCAGCCTGGCGCAGGCGGCTCAGCTGCTGGCCATCCTGCCGCGGCAGCGCACGCTGCTGGTCCTCAATGGCAGGCTGCCTAAGCTCGAGCACGCCATCGCCCTCCCGGCCGGCGCCAGCCTCCGCCGGCTGCCGCTGGTCGGCGCAACAGAGTTGTGGTGCCAGGCTCGAGGCCTGCCGGCGGCGCTCGGCTCGCGGCGCTTTGGCACTGCCTGCCTGGCTCTCGCTCAGGAGCTCTGCCTCAGCTACCGGAGCTCAATCGCGTGAAGGCACTCCTCGCCCTCGCCTTGCTGGCTGCCGCTTGCACGTCGATCTCCGGCGCGACCCCCTTGCCAACCCTTGACGCGACACGCGCCGAGGCCCTTCTGCTGGCGGCCGATCGCGCTCGCGCCGCGGCTTTCTCCCAGGCCGACGTCAATCCGCTCCGCCCACTCTTCGCCGAGGCGGCGATCCGCGCTCTCACGCCCCAGCTGGCCCGGCTTCGCCGCCGAGGACAGCGGGTGGAGACGGAGGAGGCCTCGCACCGACTGGTCCACTGGGCGCCGGGCCCGGGCGCCGGCGAGGGCGTGCTCGAAGTCAGCGGGCGGCAGCGGGTGGTCCGGGCCGGCGGTCCGCGATCCGGCTGGTCGCGGATCGTTCGCCAGTGGCAAGCCAGGCCGGCCTGGTCAGGCGGCCACTGGCTGCTCGCCGAAGCAGGCGACCTGCCGCCTCCCCAATGGTGGAGCGGCTAACGCAAAGGCCCACGGCTGTCTAGACTCGGCCCATGGACGAACTCGCGCTCATCGGGATGACCGACGGGAAGCTCGTGCACCTCCTCTACCAGGGCGACGACGTGACCCTCTGCGGCCGGCACCGAGCCGAGGAGCTCGTCCTGGTCGCCGACGACGCGCCGGGCGCGCCCAGCACCTGCCCGGAGTGCGCCGAGCGCGCCCAGGTGGCCGAAGCGGTCAGCTGAAAGTAGGGGACTGGCCCCAGGCGTCCGAGCCTTAACCGGGCTGGTTTCCTTTCCGACGCGCCGCGCGCAGCATCGGCGGCGTGCTCCGACCAACGATCGTCAGTTGCTTCCTGGTCCTCCTCGCCCTGGCGCCGGTTTCCGCCCTCGCCGCACAGTGGGGAAGCTCCTATGGAGACCCCGCCGGCTTCTGCCCGGCGCTCTCCTGGCTGCCATCCACCTACCTCTCCCTGCCGCCGACCAACGACCCCTCGGTCGGCAACAATCCTGAGCAGGACACCTTCTTCGGCTACCACCCCGTGCCCGGCTACGACGATTGGTACGGCTACTGGTACGGGGACTTCCGCGGCCGGCCGGGTGACGCCAGCGGCTGGCAGCTGATCCGCCGGGTCGACTTTCCCGAGCACTGGCATTGGAACTTCGCCGACTGGGGCTGGGCGGTGCACGGCCACGCCAAGCAGTACATCGCGTACTACAACTGGACCTTCGGCGGCCAGTGCGGGATGGGTTACCACGGGTCGCCCTGGCCGGCTCCTTACATGGCGGATGTCGACGGCTACCCGGTGCTCGACATCTATGTCGACTCGGTCCCACCGCAGGATCCCGAGCCGCGCATCACCACTGTTTCGCCGGCCTCCATCTCATTCGGCTGGAACGCGGTTGCCGACCGTGGCGATGGAGCCGGTGCCGATTACTTCGCCGTCGGCATGGATCACTACAGCTCCTGGCTCACCGTCAACAGCGGCCCACCCCAAGATCGAGCGGACAGCGCTCAGCCAAGGCTTCTCAGTGCCAGTCCGGGTCCCGGCGCCACCGTCTGCGCCCATGTCATCGCCTACGACAAGCTCGGCAACGCCACCGCTCCACAGTCGGCTTGCGGGCGCCCGGTGGGCGCCCCGCCCCTGCCGCCCGCACCTTCGGCTACGGGGATCGACGTAAATCCACCGCCGCCGGGCCTGGCTGGATTGGAGACCTGGATGTGGGTCGACCCCACGCCGGCCCGCCTCACCCCATCCGAGACGGTCGGCGGCATCCAGTACCGGATCGTGCAGGAGCCGGTAACGGCTGATTGGGACTTCGGCGATGGCTCGATCTTGCCCGCCGGCGGGTTTGGCAGCGCTTATCCGGCGGTTTCCGGCGTCCGGCACCAGTACGCAGCGCAGTCGCGGCCTGGCTACCGGATCAGCGCCACCGTCCGCTACAACCTCAGCTGGTGGTGGCTGTCGGACGGCAGCTGGTTGGGCCCTTACAGCCTGGGCTCCCAGCTGGTGCCGGCCACGGGCTTCGTTTACCCGGTCCAACAGGCACAGCCCGAGCTGGAGAGCCTCGGTTGACCCGGCGAAGCGGAGTTATGCTCGGCCCATGGAGGAGCGTGGGCGACGCCTGGAACCGCTTTCGCCGGTCCCGCTCGCTCTGCTCGTGCTGGCCATCCTGGGCCTCGCCGCGGTCGTGGTCGCGGCGAGCCGGTCAGGTGGTCAGGGCCCCTCCGGCCCTGCTGGCACAGCGGTAACCGAAGCCGCGATCATCCGTGCGGGCGTGATCCTGGTCGCGGTCGCCGAGGTGGTGGTCTTCGGGCTGATCGCCTGGGCGCTCTGGCCGGGCGAGCGTCGGGCCCGCAGGGTCGGCCACCGGAAGGGCAGCCTGGCGGTGGCAGTCGCGAGCTTCCTGCAGACCGCGTCGGTGCTGGTCCTCTTCTGGCTCTGGCTGCACTACCGGGCCCGTTTCGGTGGCAGCGGCCAGGGCCTGTTGGGCGGGCTGGCGCCGCCGCGCACGTTCGCCAGCCTGCCGGGGCGGGCCTTCGCCGTCGCCGGCGGGCAGGAGTGGCTGACCCTGGTGATCGTCCTCGCGGTCCTGGGCCTGGCCGCCACCCGCCTGCTGCGGGGAATTCGGTTCGGCCGCCGCGGCTCGCCGCTGGCCCGGCTGGCAGGCCGCCTCCAGGAGGCTGTCGAAGAAAGCCTCGAAGAGCTGGAAGGCGAACCGGATCCGAGGCGGGCCGTGATCGCGGCCTATGCGCGCATGGAGCGCTCGCTGGCCAGGGTGGGCCTGGCGCGCGCGCGCCATGAGGCCGCGTTCGAGTACCTGGGCCGGCTGCTCGGCTTGCTCGACGCGTCGGTGGCACCCGTGCAGCGGCTGACCGATCTCTACCAGGTAGCCAGGTTCAGCGAGCATCCGATCGATGAATCGATGAAGAAGCAGGCCATCAACTCTCTCTTCGAGCTCCGCGACGAGC
>VBHN01000159.1:0-6843 GCA_005881155.1 Chloroflexota bacterium
GCCCCGGCTGGGCGTGGCCTCCTGGGCGTAGCGGCGCGCCACCAACCCCAGCTTCTCGAGCTCCAGGAGGAGGTCGTAGGCGGTCCAGGCTGAGATCCGCATCCGGGCCGCGACCAGCGAGTAGTGGACCGCCGAGCCCGCCTCCTCGCTCAGGCGGCGGAGGGTGTCGAGCGTCTCCAGGCGGCGGGGCGTGAGGGCGTAGAACATGGCTTACCCAAAAGACCAAAAACGGTGACGAGACTCAGTCTACTGGCGCGGCACCGGTTCCTCGGGTCCGGGCTCGTCGTCGTGCCGGCGCATCGGGTGGACCGGGTGGTGAAGGAAGCGGAACTCGATGGGGCGGATCAGGGCGAGCGCGACCAGCACCAGGAGGGCGCCGCCGGCCGCGACCACGTAGAGGCCGAAGCCGGTCGCCATGCCGAGCGCGGCCACCACCCAGACCGTGGCGGCGGTGGTGAGGCCCTTGACCCCGTCCTCGGAGCGGAAGATCGCTCCCGCGCCCAGGAAGCCGACCCCGGTCACGACCTGGGCGGCGATCCGGGTGGGGTCGGTGGCGTGGTTGGGGAAGAGATAGAGGCCGGCCGCGGTGAAGATGCAGGAGCCGACCGAGACCATCGCCAGCGTGCGCACCCCGGCCGGGTGGCCGCGGTACTCGCGCTCGATCCCCACCAGGGCGCCCAGCAGGAGCGCCACGGTCACACGGACGAGGATGTCGAGCTGGGCCTCCGGGCTCACGGCCCGGAGTTTAAGAGCTTCTCAAGCCTTTACCGACGGCAGGCTGCTTAATTCGAAGTCCCGCCGCCGCCCTCGGTCTCGTCGGGCTCGTCCGGCAGGTCGGGCAGGTCGAGGCTGTTGACCAGGTCGCGGAAGACCGCCAGCCGGTCCTCGTCCGGCGTGTCGCCCTCCCCGTCCTCCTTCTCGGGCAGCACGCCCGCCTTGTCCAGGACGTCGTCGGCCACGAAGATCGGGCACTCCATCCGCACCGCCAGCGCGATCGCGTCGCTGGGGCGGGCGTCCACGTCCAGCTCCCGGCCGTCCTGGCGAAGATGGAGGCGGGCGTAGAAGACGTCGTTGTTGAGAGAGGTGACCACGATCCGGCTCAGGCCGATCTCGAGCTGGCCGAGGGTGGACGCCATCAAGTCGTGCGTGATCGGCCGGTCGGGCGTGATGCCGGTGATCTTGAGGGCGATCGCGTTCGCCTCGTAGACACCGATCCAGATCGGGAGATAGCGCTCGGCGCCCTTCTCCTTGAGGATCACCACGTGCTGGCCGGTCGGCATGTGCACCCGGATGCTGTCGACCGCTACCTCGATGAGACCGTCGATAGGGCTCATTCTAGGTGCGCCTGTGGGCGACACCGACCGTTATCAACTGCCCATCTCGGTCAAGGCGGTCCTCGTCGAGGACGGCCGGGCCTGCCTGCTGCTCAACGAGCGGGACCAGTGGGAGCTGCCCGGCGGGAGGCTGGAAAAGGGAGAGACGCCGGAGGCCTGCCTGCTTCGCGAGGTCCGCGAGGAGATCGGCCTGGAGGCCGCCGTCGAGGGCCTGCTCGACGCCCGCGCCTTCGAGCCGGTGCCTGGCAAGGAGGTCTTCATCCTCGTCTACCGCTGCCGGCTGGCCGCGCCCGGCGAGCCCGTCCTCAGCCCGGAGCACCGGGAGGTGGGCTGGTTCACCGCCGGCGAGGCCGAGGCGCTGGTGCTCCCGGCCGGCTACCTGGAGACGCTTCGGAGGGCCCTGCTCCGGGAAAAATAGAATCGGTTGATGGCAAAAGGCGGGCGGAAGGGACGGCTGATCCTGATCGACGCCCACAGCCTCATCTACCGGGCCTTCTTCGCGCTTCCGCCGATGAGCACCACCAACGGCGAGGTGACCAACGCGGCCTACGGGTTCACCTCCATGCTGGCCATCGTGCTGGCCTCGCGGCCCGAGTACGCGGCGGCCGCCTTCGACCTCGGCGGGCCGACCTTCCGTTCCGAGGAGTACGCCGAGTACAAGGCGGGCCGGCGGGCCATGCCCGACGACCTCCGGCCTCAGATCCAGCGCGTGCGCGAGATCCTGGAGGCGTTCTCGATCCCGATCTACGGGGTGCCCGGCTTTGAGGCCGACGACGTGGTCGGTACCCTGGCCGCGCTGGCCGACCAGCAGGGCCTGCAGGTGACGATCGTCAGCGGCGACCTGGACTGCCTGCAGTGCGTGACCGAGTCGGTCGAGGCGCTGGTGCCGCGGCGCGGCATCACCGACACCACCGTCTACGGGCGCGACCAGGTGAAGCAGCGCTACAACCTGGAGCCGATCCAGCTCATCGACTACAAGGCGCTCCGCGGCGACACCTCGGACAACATCCCCGGCGTGCCCGGCGTGGGGGAGAAGACCGCCTCCCAGCTCATCTCCGAGTACGGCTCGGTCGAGAACCTGCTCGAGCACCTGGACCGGCTGAAGCCGGGCCGCGTCCGCGACGCGCTGGAGGCGAACGCCGACCGGGTCCGGCTGGCCAAGCGGCTGGTGACCATCCGCAAAGACGTCGACGTCCAGCTGGAGCTGGAGCGGTCGCGCTGGACGCGCTATGACGCCGAGAAGGTCCGCCGGCTCTTCGACGAGCTCGAGTTCCGGCAGCTGCTGGCCCGGTTCCCACTCCCCGACTCGGTCACCGTGCCCGTCCAGCCGACGCTCGCCTTCGAGCCTGTCGAACCCGATTCCGACGTCCGGATCGTCGCCGACGGGGCCGGTGCGAAGGAGCTGGGGCTGAAGCTCCACTCCGCGCCCGAGGTCGGCGTCTTCCCGCTCTGGGACGGCGGTCCGCGCGACGGCAAGCTGGTCGGGCTGGGCCTGGCCCTCGACGGTGAGTCCTTCTACGTCCCTTTCGGCCACCGCGAGGGCGAGCCGCGCCTGGAGGCCGGCTCCATGGTCGAGGAGGTGCTCGCCAGCCTGCCCGGGAGCGACCTGAGCGGCCACGACGTGAAGGAGAACGAGCTGGCCCTGAGGCAGTTCGAGGACCGTCCCCTGCAGTGGGCGTTCAGCACCTCCCTGGCCGCCTACCTGTTGGGCGCGGGCGCCCGGGACCCACGGCTGGAAGACCTTTCGAGGGACTTCCTGGGCCTGGAGCTGATGCCGTCCGACAAGCTCCTCGGCAGCGGCCGCAACCTCCGCCAGCCGTCGGCGACCGACGTCGCCGACGCCGCGACCTACGCCGGGCTCCGGGCGACGGCCTGCTTCCAGCTCCGCCCGCGGCTGGCGGCCGAGATGCGCAACCTGGGCGTCGACTACCTCTTCCACGAGATCGAGCTGCCGCTGGCGCGGGTCCTGGCCGCGATGGAGTCGGAGGGCGTCGCGATCGACGTGCCCTACCTCGGCGAGATGGCGGTCGAGCTGAACGGGCAGCTGCAGGAGATCGAGGCCGAGGTGGCGACGCTGGCCGAGGAGACGGGCGGCACCCGGATCAACCTCAACGCTCCGCAGCAGCTGGCCAAGCTCCTCTTCGAGGACCTCCGGCTGCCGGTCGGCAAGCGGATCAAGACCGGCTACTCGACCGACGCGGAGACGCTCGAGGGCCTCCGCGACAAGCACCCGATCATCGGCCGCATCCTCGAGCACCGGCAGCTGAGCAAGCTGAAGTCGACCTACGTCGACTCCCTGCCGCTGCTGGTCGACCCGCGCGACGGCCGCGTCCACACCTCGCTCAACCAGGCCGCCACCGCGACCGGCCGGCTCTCCAGCAGCAACCCCAATTTGATGAACATTCCCATCCGGACCGAGCTCGGGCAGCGGATCCGGCGTGCCTTCGTCGCAGGCCGTACCGGACACGTCCTCTTCAGCGCCGACTACTCGCAGATCGAGCTCCGGATCGCCGCCCACCTCTCCGAGGAGCCCAACCTGCTGAGCGCGTTCGAGGCCGGCCAGGACATCCACGCCGCCACCGCGTCAAAGGTCTTCAAGGTCGCCATCGACAGCGTCACGCCGGACCAGCGGCGGCTGGCCAAGATCGCCAATTTCGGCTCCCTTTACGGCCAGGGCGAGTACGGGCTCTCAATCCAGATGGGCATCCCCGGCGATGAGGCCCGCGAGTTCCTGAAGGAGTACTGGTCGACCTACGCGCGGCTGCGGGAGTGGATGGACGGGATCCGCAACCAGGCGCGCGAGGAGGGCTTCGTGGTCAGCCCGACCGGCCGCCGGCGGACGATCCCGGACCTCCGCTCGCCCAACTACCAGCTCCGGATGGCGGCCGAGCGGATGGCGATGAACTTCCCGCTCCAGTCGCTGGCGGCGGACATCATCAAGATCGCCATGGTCCGGCTGCAGCGGGAGCTGGAGGAGTCGCGGCTGGAAGGGAGGATGATCCTGCAGGTCCACGACGAGCTGGTCTTCGAGATCCCGGAGCGAGAGGCGGAGGCCTTCGCCGAGATGGTGCCGCGGGTGATGGTCACGGCCTACGAGCTGCAGGGCGGCCTGGAGGTGGAGGCCAAGACGGGCTCGAACTGGGCGGACGTCCGCAAGATCGCGGCCCTGCGTGCCTGAATTACCCGAGGTCGAAACCCTCGCGACCGACCTCCGGCCCCTGGTCGTGGGACGGCGCGTCACCGGTGTCGACCTGCGCTTCCCGACCATCGTCCGCCACCCGGAGCCGGAGGCGTTCGCCCGTGACCTGCCGGGGCAGACCATCGAGGCGCTGGAGCGGCGCGGCAAGTACCTGCTGCTCCGGCTGGGCGGCGGAGCGGTCTTCGTCGTGCACCTGGGGATGACCGGCCAGCTGCTGCACAAGCTGCCGGAGGACCCGTCCCGGCCGCACACCCACGCCGTCCTCGACCTCGACAACGGAACCCAGCTCCGCTACTCCGACGTGAGGCGCTTCGGCCGCCTGCTGCTGGGGACCGAGGAGGACTTGGTGGCCGCCCGGAAGCTGCCCCGGCTCGGACCCGAGCCGCTCGCCCCGGAGTTCACGGCCCGCGAGCTCTACCGCCGCCTGCACGGCCGGCGCGCGCCGCTCAAGGTCCTCCTCCTCGACCAGTCGGTGCTGGCCGGCGTCGGCAACATCTACGCCGACGAGTCCTGCTACCGCGCCCGGATCCGGCCCGACCGGCCGGCCGGGAGGCTCTCGATGGAGCGCGTCAAGAGGCTCCATGCCGCGGTCCGCGAGTCCCTTCAGATGGGCATCGACAACCGCGGCAGCTCGGTCGACGACTACGTGGACCTCTACGGCGCCAAGGGCCGCCAGCAGGAGGAGCTCCAGGTTTACGGGCGCGGTGGCAAGCCCTGCTTCAACTGCGGGCGGCCGCTGACGCTGGTGCGGATCGGGGGACGCGCCACCGTCTTTTGCAGGCGCTGCCAGAGGTGAGGCGCTACGCGCTTCTTTCGGGGCTCCTGGCGGCGCTTTACGTCGCCTTCAGCGTGGCGGTGGCGGCCGGCCTCCCGCACAGCTACGACCTCGCCGTCTCGAAAGCGCTCGCGTCGATCTACGTGCCACCGCTGCTGCCGCTCTTCCGCGCCCTGGCCCTGCTCGGCGGGCTGGAGCTGACGCTGCTGCTGGCGGTCGGTCTCTTCCTCTACCTCTGGCGGCAGGGGTACCGACTGGCGGCCTTCGGGACGGCCGCGCTGCCGCTCGCCACCCTGGTCGAGACCGCCTACAAGCACACCATCAACCACCCCGAGCCGCCCCACGGCCATCCCGACGGTCCCAGCCTGTCGATGCTCTTCGAAGGCCCACCCTCCACCGCCTGGAGCTATCCGAGCGGCCACATGACGCGCTCGGTCGTCGTTTACGGACTGCTGGCCTTCGTCATCCAGCGGCTGGCCGGGCCGGGCAGCCTCCGGCGCTGGGCGGTCCCGCTGGCCATCGCCGTGATCATCACGGAGGCGTTCGATCGCCTGTACCTTGAGGTGCATTGGGAATCGGACGTGCTGGGTGGCATCCTCCTCGGTGCCACCTTCCTGGCGGCGTCGATAGCGTGGCTGGAATGGAGCGAAGCGCGCGTTGAGCGCTAGGCCGGTGCTGCTGCTGGTCACCGCCGCGACGCGCGACGAGGCCGAGAACCTGGGTGAGGCGCTGGTCGAGACGGGGCTCGCCAAGCGCGGCTCGGTCGTTCCCGTCATCCACTCCTTCTGGATGGAGGACGGCAAGCTGGAGCGTGGCCACGAGGCGCTCCTGCTGGTCACCACCTCGTCCGAGCAGGCGCCGAAGGTCGAAGCCTACGTCCGCGAGCACAGCTCCTTCGAGGCTCCCCACATCGTCACGCTGCAGCTCGCCAATGAAACTTCCGGCTAGGGTCCCGCTCGGCACCTTCCCGACCCCGCTCGAGCCCCTGCCTCGCCTCTCGGCGGAGCTGGGCGTGGAGATCCTCGTCAAACGCGACGACCTGACCGGCCTGGCGCTGGGCGGGAACAAGATCCGGAAGCTGGAGATGCTGCTGGCGGAGGCGCTTGACGCGGGGGCGGACGCGGTCGTCACCTGCGGGTCGATGCAGTCCAACCACTGCCGCTGCACGGCCGCCGCGGCGCGCAAGCTGGGCCTCGAGTGCGGGCTGGTGCTCTGGGAGGGCCGGCACAACGAGCTGACCGGCAACCTGCTCCTGGACCACCTTTTCGGCGCGGTGGTGGAGCGCCACCCGCCGGAAGCCGTGAAGCGGCGCGACGAGCTCATGGCGGCCCTCGCGACGCGCTGGAAGCGGCCGTACATCGTCCCCTACGGCGGGTCCAGCGCGCTCGGCGCCGCCGCCTACGTCTGGGGCTACCAGGAGCTGCTCGAGCAGCTTGGCAACCGCGGCGGGACGCTGATCTGCGTCACCTCCTCCGGTGCGACCCACGCCGGGCTGGCGGTCGGCGAGGCGCTGCTGCGCGGGCCGGCGGTGGTCG
>VBHN01000159.1:6870-11111 GCA_005881155.1 Chloroflexota bacterium
TTCGTGGTGACCGTGCTCGGCGACTACCAGGGCGGCGGGTACGGGGTCCCGACCCGCGCGGGCCTCGACGCCATCGCGCTGCTGGCGCGGACGGAGGGCCTGCTGCTCGACCCCGTCTACACAGGCAAGGCGATGGCCGCTCTCATCGACCGGGCGCGGCTCCGGCAGCTGCGCCAGCCGGTCATCTTCCTGCACTCGGGCGGGGTGCCCGCGCTCTTCGCGTATGCGGAGGAGCTGACGCTCTAACTGACGTTCATGCGGATGTGGCGGGCGAGCACCACGCTGTGGACGCCGAGGGCGATGAAGCCGAGCGCCACCGCCCCCAGCAGCCAGGGCCCGAGCGGCTGCGCCAGTAGATAGGTGAAGGTGCCGGTGAAGCCCTTCGCCTGGTGCGGGTCGCGGAAACGGGCGGCCAGGACGAGGAACCAGCCCATGAGCGCGAAGACCACGCCGCGGGCGACGAAGCCCATGCGGCCCAGGGTGTCGCTGAGCTCGCGCTCGGCCTTCGGCATCTCCTCTCGCTTCTCGTCCTTCCGGAAGGGCGCCCGGAGCGCCTCCACGAGCTGGCCGATTCCGCCAGCGATCCCGAGCAACCCGGCGGCTTGCGTCAGCGGCACACCGGCCGGCGCGGAGAGCAGGCGCTGGGCCAGCAGCGGGAGGCTGTCGGAGCCGCCGCCGGAACCGAAGCTGAGCAGGCCGACCGCGAAGAAGGACAGCACGCCGTAGTTGACCCCGCTCCAGGCGAAGCCCAGCCGGCTGGCGATGCCGACGGGGTCCCTGCCTCGGTGGAGTGGGTCGTAGACGGCGCGCACGAAACCCCAGAGTGAGTACGCCGCCAGCGCCAGGCTGCCCGCGACGAGGATGACGCGGCCCAGGGGGAAGCCCGCGACCGCCACCAGGCTCGACTGCTGATCGGCGGGGTGGGCGCCGCCGGTCAGGGCGAACCGCAGGGCCGCGTACCCCATGTAGCCGTAGAGCACGCCCCGGGCGACGTAGCCCGCCCGTGCCGCCAGCTCGTAGGCCGGGCTGGAGGCCGCCCTCTTGACCGACCGGTTGGCCCGCGCGGCCCGGCCCCGGGCGGGAAGGCCGCTCACGGGCTGATCGCCCTTCGCCGGCGACCGGGGGTCAGCCAGGTCCGGCTCGGGGTGGGAAGCCACCGCTCCGGCACCCAGAGCACGAAGGCGGACCATGACAGGCCGAGCAGGAACCCGCCGATCACGTCGGTCGGCCAGTGGACCCCGGCGTAGATGCGGCCCAGGCAGCCGACCAGGATCAGCAGCGCGACACCGGTCCAGAGCAGCGGCCTCAGGCTCGGCAGCAGCCGGGGTGCCAGGGCCGAGCCGAGCATGACCGCGACCCAGGTGTAGAAGACGGCGTGGCCGCTCGGGAAGCTGTAGCCCTGGGTCGGGCTGAAGACGTGGACCAGGTCCGGTGTCGGGCGGTGGCGCTGGACCATGTCCTTGACCAGGTTGTCGATCAGGCTGGCGCCGGACCCGATCAGGAGCAGCCAGCCGGCGCGCCGGTCCCAGATCGCCATCAGCAGCGCGAGCAGCACACCCGCCAGCAGCTGGTAGATGCCGGCGAGGGCGTTGGTCGCGTCGAACAGGTAGACGACCGGACCCCAGGGGAAGCCCTGGACGAACAGCTCCAGCGCCCGGTCGACGACCGTGTAGAAGCCGTTGACGACGTAGTAGGAGTCGACCAGGAAGAGCAGGAAGGCGCCCAGTGAGAGCTGCCAGAGCCAGTGCCGGGCGGCACCTTGGGGCCGGCCCTTGCCGATCTGGGCAGCGGCTCGGGCAGGGCCCTGGGCCGGGTCGCTCATGCGGCGAGCACGGGGTCGGAGAGACCGCGGATGGAGAGGCCGAACAGCGTCCAGGCGCCACCCAGGAGGAGGCCGGCCAGCACGTCGGTCGGCCAGTGCTCGGCGGTGTAGACGCGGCTCACCGCGACGGCCGCGAGGAGCAGCAGGTAGAGCAGCCAGAGCAGCGCCTTGACCGCCCTCGGCAGCCGCCCGCCGAAGACCAGGATCAGGTAGGCGCCGAACCAGCTGAAGAAGACGAGATGCCCGCTCGGAAAGGAGTAGCCGGTGGTGTGGCGTACCACGTGCACCAGGCCGGCCGGCGGGCGCGGCCTCTGGACCACCAGCTCGAGCAGCTGGTAGGCGGCCCCGCTCAGCACGCCCCAACCCATGAGCCAGAAGGCGCGGCGACGGAGTAGATAGACCAACAGCAGCCCCAGGCCGGCGGCGGCGACCTGCTTCCAGCCCTCGAACCAGTCGAGTGCTCCGAAGCTCTGTGCGAGTGGCCCCCAGTTCACGGCCTGCGCCGCGCGGGCCAGGGCGAGATCGAGGGGGAAGTAAGGCCGGGTCAGCACCAGGTAGGTGTCCGCCGCGAAGGCGATCGCCGCCAGCAGCGAGATCGCGAGCAGCGGCCACCGGACCAGGCCGGCACTCGCGCGGCTGCCGTGGATATCTCTGACGCTGGCTGACGCCATCATTTTTGCCCACCTAAGTACTATCAGATTTACTGAGTCTCGCCACGGCGATAGGGGCAACTGCCGCCCGCCGGCGGGGCATAATGCGGGGACAAGTCAAGATCGCCCCGGGTCAAGGGAAGCCGGTGTTGAATCCGGCGCTGTCCCGCAACTGTGAATGGGGAGTCCTCGGGCCGCAGTGATGGCCACTGGCGCCGCCGGCGCTGGGAAGGCCGAGCTCGCAGAACCGTGATCCATGAGCCAGGAGACCTGCCCGGTGCGGCAAGCGGCGACCTCCCGCGCGGCACGGGCGGTTCCTTCCAGGCGGCGAAGGAATCGGAGAATTTCCCGGCGGGTCGGGTCTTGGACCGCCGGGAGGTAAGCGAATGCGCGAGCTTCGCAAACCGGTCAGCGCAGGACTGGCCGGACTCGTCTTCGTCGTCCTCGCCGCCTGTGGCGGTGGCTCCGGAACCGGCAGCGGCGGCATCGCCTGCGTCAATGGCAGCGCGTCCAACAAGGCCTACCTCGTGGTGGAGCACGAGTCCGGCGCCACCGTTCAGAGGTGCATCGGCTTCAGCGGCGCCCAGCTGGCCGGGGACGAGCTGTTGAAGGAGAGCGGGGTCAAGTATTCGACCCAGCACTTCAGCTTCGGTGACGCCGTCTGCTCCATCGACGGCGAGCCCAAGACGTTCGACACCTGCCTGCCCCAGGGGGCGCCCTACTGGGGGCTCTGGACGGAGAGCAAGGGCGGCGCCTGGCAGCAGGCGCAGGTCGGCTTCACGGCCCTGAAGCTCGGCCCCGGCGACGCCATGGGCTGGCGCTACACGCCGCAGACCGAGAAGAACCCGTCACCGCCACCGGCACCCAAGAGGTAAGGAGAGGCCGACCGCTGAACCCGCGCGCGCTCGCCGCCTGGTCGGCGGCTGCGCTGGTCGTGGCGTTGGGGACCACCAACCCCTGGTACCGGGGGCTGGTGGCCCTGGCCGCGGCCGCCCTGCTGGCGCGCCGGGCGCTGCCGGGCGCCAGGGTCCGTCCGCTGTTGAGGCTGGTCGTCGCGGCGGTGGCCGGGGCGGCGATCCTCAACCCGCTGGTCGGGCACGTCGGCGAGGACGTGCTCGTCACGCTGCCGCCGGCGCTGCCCGTGTTGGGTGGGCCGGTCACCCTGGAGGGCGCCGTCTTCGGGCTGGTCGCCGGGCTGGGCATCGCCGCCGCCGTGCTGGCGGTCGCGCCGCTCTCGCTCGCGGTCGAGAGCCACGACCTGGTCAACGCCCTGCCCGACCAGCTCAACCGCACCGGCGCCGCGGTCTCCGCCGCGCTCAACCTGGTCCCCGGCCTGGCCCGCGGCTACGCCGCCATCCGGGAGGCGCAGGTGATGCGCGGCTGGCGGCCGGGCGGGCCCCTGACCTGGGGCGAGGTGCTGGTCCCGACGCTTTTGACCGCGCTGGAGGACTCGGTGCAGCTGGCCGAGGCGATGGAGTCGCGCGCTTACGGGTCGGGTCGGAGGACGAGCTTCTCCAAGCCGCGCTGGCGGCTCCAGGATTCGCTGGTCGTGGCCGCGGCGGGCGTCGCCGTCAGCGTCTTCGTTGCCGCACGAGCCCTGGGCGCGGCCGCCGACTGGCACGCGTACCCGTCCCTGACGGTGCCGGAGCTGGACCTGCCGGTCCTGGCGGCCGGCCTCCTGCTTTTCGTCCCCGCCCTCATCCCGGCTTCGGGCCGGCCATGAGGCTGGCCAGCTTCGACCGGCTCCAATACTGGTATCCGGGCGCTTC
>VBHN01000160.1 GCA_005881155.1 Chloroflexota bacterium
CCTGGTGACGACCACCGGCTTCCCGGCGCCGAGCCTGTCCAGGATCGGTTCACTGCCCGGAGGGGTCGGCTTCACCGACAACGGGGACGGCACCGCAACCCTGGCCGGGACGCCTGCGGTGGGCTCCGGTGGCGTCTACAGCTTCACCGTCACCGCCCACAACGGCGTTGGCGCCGACGCGACAGAGACCTTCACGCTCACGGTCGACGAGGCTCCGGCGATCACCAGCGCCAACCACGCCCACTTCAATGTCGGCGTCGCCTCCTTCTTCGACGTGTTCGCGGTGGTATTCCCGGCGCCGGCCCTGGCCGAGGCCGGCGCGCTGCCGACCGGGGTCACCTTCACCGACCACGGCAACGGGACCGCCACCCTGGCCGGGACCCCCGCCGCCGGCAGCGGCGGCTCCTACCCGCTCACGATCACCGCGTCGAACGGGATCCTTCCCGACGCCAGCCAGTCCTTCACGCTGACCATCGGCCAGCCGGCCGCCATCACCAGCGCGAGCGGCGCCACCTTCACGGTGGGCAGCGCGGGGTCCTTCACGGTCACCACCACGGGCAACCCGATCCCGAACCTGGGCGAGAGCGGCGGGCTGCCCACTGGGGTCGGCTTCGTCGACAACGGCAACGGGACGGCGACTCTGTCCGGGACACCAGCCGCCGGGACAGGCGGTCTCTACTCGCTGGTAGTCACGGCCCGCAACGGGGTCGGTGTCGACGCTGTCCAGGTCTTCACCCTGACGGTAGACCAGGCTCCTGCGATCACCAGCGCCGGCGCTACCAGCTTCAGGGTCGGAAGCGCCGGCAGCTTCCTGGTCACCGCCACCGGCTTCCCGGTCCCCTCCCTTGTGGAGACCGGCCCCCTGCCGGCCGGGGTCAGCTTCGTCGACCACGGCAACGGGACAGCTAACCTCGCCGGGACTCCCGTCGTCGGGACCGGCGGAATTTGGCCGGTCACGTTCACCGCCGATCCGACCAACCTTCCGCTCGCCGTTCAATCCTTCACCCTCACCGTCGATGAGCCGGCGGCAATAAGCAGCGCGGCGGCCACCACTGTCACCGTGGGCAGCCCCGGCAGCTTCCGGGTCACCGCCACCGGCTTCCCGGTCCCGTCCCTGGCGGAGACCGGCCCCCTGCCGAACGGGGTCAGCTTCGTCGACAAAGGCAATGGGACCGCGACCCTGGCCGGTACGCCGGCCGCCAACACGGGCGGGGTCTACCAGCTGACCATCAGCGGCCACAACGGCGTCGGGAGCGACGCCGTCCAAACCTTCGCGTTCACCGTCGACCAGCCGCCCGCCATCACCAGCGCTGACCACGCCACCTTCACGGTCGGCAGCCCGGGCAGCTTCACGGTCACGACCAGCGGTTTCCCCGTCCCGAGCCTCACCAAGGTGGGCTCGTTGCCATCCGGCATCACCTTTGTCGACAACGGCGACGGCACCGCGACGCTGGCAGGTACGCCGGCCGCCGGGGGAGGGGGTGTTCGTGGGCTGACCATCACCGCCGCGAACGGGGTGAGCCCGGACGCCACCCAGTCCTTCACGCTGACGGTGAACGAGGCGCCCGCCATCACCAGCGACACTGAGCCGGTCCGGAGCGCTGCCGGCGGGGATCACCTTCGTGGACCAGGGGAACGGCACGGCACTGCTCAGCGGCACCCCGGCCGCGCACACCGGGGGGCTCTACCCGCTCGCCGTGACCGCCCACAACGCAGTTGGCAGCGATGCCGTCCAGCTCTTCACCCTGACAGTCGACGAGCCGCCGGCGATCACCAGCCAGGCCTCGGCCGTCCTCCGGGTCAACCGGCCGGGCTCAGTGCTGATCACCACGACCGGCTATCCTCGGCCGGCACTGAGCGAGACGGGCGTGCTCCCCGCCGGGCTCAGTTTCGTTGACCATGGGGACGGGACGGCGACCATCGGCGGCACGGCGGACAAGAAGACGGCCGGCACCTACGCCCTGGTCATCACGGCACACAACGGCGTCGGGGCCGACGCAGGCCAGTCATTCACGCTCTTGGTGACCAACGGGAACAACCTGAACTCCGTCTGAGCTGCCTGCTGGGGGTGCGCTGCCTGCGGCGATAGTGAACACTTGCCGGGATGGAGACCGTCAGCTACCAGACCGACGGCGCCGTCGCCATCGTCACCATAGAGCGCGCCGAGGTCCGGAACGCCGTTGACGGTCCGACCGCCGTCGCCCTTGTCGAAGCCTTCACGCGGTTCGACGCCGACCAGAAGCTGAGCGCGGCGGTCCTCACCGGTCGCGGCGGCAACTTCTGTGCCGGCGCCGATCTCAAAGGCATCTCGGAGGGCCGGGGCAACCGGGTCGCCGAGGACGGCGACGGTCCGATGGGCCCGACCCGGATGCTGCTCTCCAAGCCGGTGCTGGCGGCGGTTGAAGGCTATGCCGTGGCGGGAGGGCTCGAACTGGCTCTCTGGTGCGACCTGCGCGTGGCCGCCGAGGGTGCCGTCTTCGGCGTCTTCTGCCGGCGCTGGGGCGTCCCTCTGATCGACGGCGGCACCGTCCGTCTCCCGCGGCTGATCGGCCAGAGCCGGGCGCTGGACATGATCCTGACCGGGCGGCCGGTCTCCGGCGAGGAGGCGCAGCGGATGGGCCTTGCCAACCGGCTGGTCCCTGACGGCAACTCCCTGGCGGCGGCCGTGGAGCTCGGCAAGGAGCTGGCTGCGTTCCCCCAGGCCTGCCTGCGCAGCGACCGGATCTCCGCCCACCAGCAGTGGCAGCTCGACGTGCCGGGCGCGCTGCTCAACGAGACGCGCCTGGGCCTGGCGACCATCGCCTCCGGCGAGACGCTGGAAGGCGCGAAGCGCTTCGCCAGGGGCGCGGGCCGGCACGGCTCTCTGGACTGAAAAGCTCCGGGCCGTAACGCTCCCGTCACATTCGCGCACCTAGGATGGACGCGCAACCGTGCGGATTGACGCAACTGCCCCGATCCTGGTCGTCGACGACGACCCGAAGATCGTCTCGCTGGTCAGCACCTACCTGGCGCGAGAGGGTTTCCGGGTCGTCGTAGCCGGCGACGGCAGGGCGGCTCTGGAGGCCTTCAAGCAGGCTCGGCCCTGCCTGCTCGTCCTGGACCTGATGCTGCCGGAGCTGGACGGGCTGGCCCTGATGCGGATCGTGCGCGAGTACTCGGAGGTGCCGATCGTGATGCTCTCGGCCCGGGGCTCGGTGGCAGACCGCGTCTTCGGGATCGACGAGGGCGCCGACGACTATCTGGCCAAGCCGTTTTCACCCGCGGAGCTGGTGGTCCGCGTCAAAGCGGTCTTGCGCCGAGCGAATAGCGGCGGCGCGCCCGCCCGCGGACGGGGCACGCTGATTCACGGCGACCTGGCCATCGACCAGGACCGCGTCGAGGTCCGGCGGGACGGGCACCCGCTCCTGCTGACGCCGGCGGAGTTCCGGCTGCTGGCGGCACTCGTCCAGGCGGCGGGCAGGGTACTCAGCCGCCAGGCGCTGCTCGACGCCCTCTACGGCCCCGCTCAGGGCGACGCGCTCGAACGGACCATCGACGTGCACGTCGCCCGGCTGCGAGAGAAGCTCGGCGAGAACGCCGCGCGGCCCCGCTACATCGTCACCGTCCGGGGTTCCGGCTACCGCGCTTTGGTGGCGGAGGCCGCATGACCTTCCAACGCCTCTTCGGCGGCCTCGGACGCCGGATCGCCCTCGTGGCGCTGGTGGCCGGTGTCCTAGCGATCTCCATCCTGGCGGCGGGCGTCCTGCTCGTCGGGCATGCCGCCTTCAACCGGCTGATGGTGGCGGGCGGCAGCTCGGCGGCCACTGCTGACGCCATGTTCCAGCACAGTGTCGCCAGCGTTTTCGGCCTCGCCGCGGTCGCGGCGGTGGTCGCCAGCGGGCTTCTCGCGGCCTTCCTCGCGGGTCGCCTGGCCCGGCCCCTCGATGAGATGGCCCGGGCGGCCCGGCGGATCGCCGGCGGGGACTACGAGGCGCGGGTTCCCCGGTCCGGTCCCGAGGAGCTTGCCTCACTGGCCGACTCATTCAACCAGATGGCCGCCGGCCTTGCCGAGCAGGAGCGCCTGCGGCGTGAGTTCATCATCAACGCCGCGCACGAGATCCGGACGCCGCTGACCAACCTCCAGGGTTACCTCGAAGCGCTCCGCGACGGCGTCATCGAGCCTTCGCCGGAGCAGTTCAGCTCCCTTCACGAGGAGACCGAACGGCTGCTTCGCCTCTCGCGCTCTCTCGACATGCTGGCCGACCCCGGCTGGCAGCGGTCGTCCCTCGAGCTCCAGGAGGTTGACCTCAGCCAGGCGGTCGGCACGGCCTACGAGCTGGCCCGAGCGACCTTCGAGGCGAAAGAGATCAAGGTCGACCTGAAGCTCCCGGAGCGACTGCCGGCCCGGGCACAGGGTGACCTGCTGGCCCAGGTGCTGGCGAACCTGCTCCAAAACGCGTCCCGCTACACCCCCGCCGGGGGCCACGTCGTCGTCGGCTCTGAAGCTCGAAGCGCTGACGTTCTGGTCTGGGTCAGCAACAGCGGGGACGGCATCCCCGCCCGGGACCTGCCGCGCGTGTTCGAGCGCTTCTACCGGGTCGAGAAATCGCGCGACAGGGCCCGCGGCGGAGCCGGCATCGGGCTGGCGATCGTAAAACAGTTGGTGGAGTCAGCGGGCGGCCAGGTCGGTGCCGACTCGAACCGCGACGGCACGCGCATCTGGTTCAGCCTCCCCGCCTAAAAAAAGGGCGCCTGTATTTCGGTTCGGTTACGGGGCGTCATCGACCGGTCATCTGTGGCTGCCAGCTTGGAAAACCGAAACGCCGTCCACAGCTGGTTTTCCCTTCCGGAGGCAGTCATGAGAGTCTCGACAAGATTGGCCGGCGCGGCCGCCGCCGCGGTGGCCGTGCTTCTATCGACGCCCGGTGTGCCGGCGCACGCGGCATCAGATCGCGAGGGACCGCAGCACGCGGTCTTCGTGCAGAACAACAATCCATCCGCGAACGCGATCGCGGCTTACCACCGCAACCAAGATGGAACCTTGACGCCGGCAGGGACGTTCGCCACCGGTGGGAGGGGCGGCCGCGCCGGCGGCTCCGGCTCCGATCCGCTGGCCTCCCAGGGATCGCTGCTCTTCATTCCCGGCCACTCGTTGCTGGTGGCGGTCAACGCAGGCAGCGACAGCATCTCCGCCTTTCGGGTGCGGGGCGACCAGCTCCATCTGGAGCAGGTGCTGCCTTCCGGGGGCTCCTTCCCGGTGAGCCTGGGCAACCATGGCGACCTTCTCTACGTGCTCAATGCCGGCGGAACCGGAACGGTCAGCGGCTTTCGAATCGAGGACGCCGGACTCGAGCCGATCCCCGGGTCCACGCGATCGCTGGGCCTGGCCAACGCTCCCACGCCATTCTTCCTGAGCTCACCGGCCCAGGTCGGCTTCACGCCCGACGGCCACGACCTCCTGGTCACGACCAAGACTCACAGCCAGGTCGACGTCTTCAGGGTCGGCTCGGGTGGTGAGCTTTCGGCGGCGCCGGTGGTCAACGCCGTGCCCGGCGTGCCCTTCGCCTTCCTGTTCGTGGGCAACGAGCTGGCGCTGGTGAACGCGGCCGGCAGCTCGGTCGCGACCTACGAAGTCAACCGGGACGGCACCCTGACCCAGGACAGGGCACCGGTCGGCGACGGCCGGGCGGCCGCCTGCTGGATCGTCCGGGTCGGGAACTCGGAGTTCGTCGACAACACCGGGTCAAACGACGTCAGCCAGTACCGGGTCGGGGCGGACGGCTCGGTGACCCTGGTCAACCCCGTCGCAGCTTCCGGCATCGCCGGGGCGATCGATGCCGCGGGCGCGGATCGATTCCTCTACGTCCAGGCCGGCCTGGACGGCACGGTCTCAGGCTTCCGGGTTGGCGAGGACGGCTCGCTGACCTTCCTCCAGACCCTCGCGGTGCCCTTCGGCGCCAGCCAGGAAGGCATCGTCGCGGGCTGACGCCCGGACATCGAGCACTCGGAGCCGCCGGCGAAATGATCCCGGCGGCTCCTCAACCTACCTGGCGGTCGCGACCCTCCCAGTAGCGGGCGCGCAGCACCTTCTTGTCCGCCTTGCCGACCGGGGTCAGCGGCAGGCTCTCGATGAACTCCACGGCCTTGGGGGCGTAGACCGGCCCTTTTCGCTCGCGCACCAGCGCGATAAGCTCCTCCGGCTCGGCCTTCGCACCGGGCCGCAGCACGACCAGCGCCCGGACCGCCTCGCCCCACTTTTCGTCGGGCACGCCGATGACCGCGCAGGCGGAGACCGCGGGGTGCTGGCCGAGCACGTCCTCGATCTCCCGCGGAAAGACGTTGAAGCCGCCGGAGACGATCATGTCCTTCTTCCGGTCGACGATGTAGAAGAAGCCCTCCTCGTCGCGGACGCCGATGTCGCCGGTGTGCAGCCAGCCTCCGGCCAGCGCTGCCTCGGTGAGCTCGGGTTGCTTCCAGTAACCGTGCATGACGGAGGGGCCCTGGATGCAGATCTCGCCCGCCTCGCCGTCGGGCGCCGGGTTGTTCTCGGCGTCCAGGATGGCGACCCGGTTGAAGGGCATCGGAGTGCCGCAGGAGGTGAGCCGCCTGAGGTCGGAGACGTCGTGTTGATGGCGCCAGAGCGAGGTGCCCTGGCCTCCGGACTCGGTCTGTCCGTAGAGCTGGCAGAAAACCGGCCCCAGCCTTTCGACACCCTCCGCCAGGCGGGTGGGGGAGATGGGCGAGGCCCCGTACATGAGCGTATGGAGGTCCGACAGGTCGGTCCGGTCGAGCTCCGGACTGTCGAGGAGCGCGTAGATCATGGTCGGTACCAGCAGGCTGATGGTCGCCCGTTCGGCGGCCATGCCCCGCAGCCAGGCGGAAGGGTCGAACCTCCTCTGCAGGATGACGGTCCCGCCCCGCATCAGGGTGGGCAGGATGAGCATCCCGGCGGCGTGGGAGATCGGCGCCACCGCCAGGTAGCGCATGTCGCCAGGCAGGTCCCAGCCCAGTGCGGTGCCGTTGGCCAGCGTGCTGAACGCCCGCTCGGAGAGCATGGCCGCCTTTGGTACGCCCGTGGTTCCGCCCGTGTAGAGCAGGTAGGCCAGGTCGTCGGGGCCGTGGGGACCCCGGTCCAGGCGGCCGCCGACCGGGACCTCTGCGGCCAATCCGTTGATGTCTTCGCCAACCTCGGACGGCCCCAGCGTGAAGATCATCTCCAGGCCGTCGGCGCGCTCCAACAGCTGCGCGGCGCGCTCGGCGAAGGGCGGGTCGACGAACAGGAACTTGAGCTCGGCCTCATTGCAGGCATGGAGGTGGTCGTCAAGGGAGCCGAGGGGATGGAGGGCGGTGTAGCGCCCACCGGCAAGGGCCGGCGCCACCTGCGCCAACCAGGCCTCCGGCCGGTTGAGAGAAAGCAGCCCGACCCCCTGGCCGGGCAGGAATCCGCGCTGATGGAGCAGCACCACCCAGCGCCGAAGCGTGTCCTCGGTCTGGCGGTAGGTCATGTCCTTCCCGTCCATCCGGAAGGCGACCCGGTCCGGGAAGCGGCGCAGGGCGGAGACGATGATGTCGCAGGTTGTCGCAGTGTCGCGAAGCCCGGCCATGACGCCGGCTCAAGTATGAGCGCGAGCCCGAAGGCTAGCCGCTGAGCGCGTCGAGGCGGGCCTTGGCGCCGACGCGGGTTTCCGCGCGGAATCTTGGTCTGGTTGTGACTGGAGGGGTCGTATCCGCGCGGAAACGCTGCCAAAACGAGGCTTCCCGCGACTAAGCGGCGCTTAGGCCCGTCAGATCTTGTGCGCTCCGCACCTTAGACTCCCGGCTGCGAGATGACCGGCGCCCAGAGCTTCCTGCTCTTCCTGATCTTGTTGGGCGCGGTGGCCACCATGCTCCGGCTGGTCTCGCGGAGCACTCCGACCGTGCCTTACCCGGTGCTCCTCGCCGCCGGTGGAATTTTGATCGGCCTCGTTCCCGGGCTCCGGATCCCCTCCATCGGGTCCGAGCTGATCTTGCTCGTCTTTGTTCCCGGCCTCGTCTTCGAGGCTTCGCTGGCGCTTGACCTGGCCGAGCTGCGCCGGCGGCTGGCGCCGATTGGTCTGTTGGCCACCCTGGGGGTGGTCCTCGGCGCCGGTGGAATTTTGATCGGTCTCGTTCCCGGGCTGCGGATCCCCTCCATCGGGTCCGAGCTGATCTTGCTCGGCT
>VBHN01000161.1 GCA_005881155.1 Chloroflexota bacterium
CAGATGGCAACGCGGCTTGGCAAGGGGTCCCCGCCCCCAGGGCGGGGAATGCAGACGGCGTCCTCGGCGGGATGAACCCGCAGGGTCAGGCCGGGCGCCGCGAAGCGGTGAACCAGCCCATTCGTGACGAAGTCCGGGCTCGGGATACTAGGTTAGGGCGGTGAATGTCGGCGTATTGCGAATCGTTCTCCACCTGCCCAAGAGCGGGTCCCTGAAGAGCAAGCGGCAGACCGTCGCCGGGCTGCTCCGCCAGGTCCGCGACCAGTTCGACGTCGCCGCCGCCGAGGTTGGGGACGGCAATCGCTGGCAGATCGCGGAGCTCGGCATCGCCTGCGTCAGCAACGAGTCGCGGCACGCCGACGAGGTCCTGGCCCGCGTCCTCACCTTCGTGGAGGCGAGGGCGCGAGAAGCGGTCGTTGCTAATGTCAGCACCGAGGTGCTGCGGCTCAAGTGACGGGTCAGCGGTGATTTCAGCGATCGAGGATGTGCGGAGGCGCCTGCGCGAGGGCAGCTTGCCGGAGGCGCTGCTGGCGCCCGAGACCGGCACCGTCGCGGGGCTGACGCGCGCCCAGCTGCGCGAGCGCAGCGCCGGCGTCGCGGGCGGCCTGGCCAGGCTCGGCGTCCGCCAGGGCGACCGGGTCGGGCTCTACGCGGCCAACTCGGCCGACTGGATCCTCGCCTACCTGGGCGGGCAGCGGCTGGGGGCCGTGATGGTGCCCTTCAACCCGGCCTACCGGGCCCACGAGGTCGAGCACATCCTCTCCGACTCCGACCCGGTGGCGGTCATCGCAGACACCGAACGCCGTGCCCTGGTGGAGCCCCTCCGCCCGGTCGTCGCGCTGGAGGAGCTGCCCGTCGACGAGGCTCCGCGGCCGGTCCGGCTGGAGCCGGAGAGCCCGGCGCTGATCATCTACACCTCCGGCACCACCGGCCGCCCCAAAGGCGCCCTGCTCGACCACGGCAACCTGCTCGCGCAGGCGCGGGGTGCGATCGAGGCCTGGCGCTGGACGGCTGCCGACCACCTCGTGCACGCCCTGCCGCTCTTTCACCTGCACGGGCTCGGAATGGGCCTGCACGGCAGCCTCCTGACCGGCGCCGAGATGACCCTCATCTCCTTCGATCCAGTGGCGGTGGTCGCGGCGCTGGAGGGCGGCGCAACGATGTTCTTCGGCGTCCCGGCAATGTACCAGCGGCTGTGTGACCAGCTCGAGCAGCACCCGGCCGAGCTCGGCCGGGTCCGCCTCTTCGTGAGCGGCTCCGCCCCGCTCCCGCCCGAGCTCTTCAGCCGCTGCCGGCGGCTGCTCGGCCAGCCGCCCCTGGAGCGCTACGGGATCACCGAAGGCGGGATCGTCGTCTCCAACCCCTATGCCGGACCACGCCGGCCCGGCCGCGTAGGCCACGCCCTTCCGGGCGTGGAGGTCAGGCTCGGGGAGCAGGACGAGGTGCAGCTCAAGGGCGGCCAGGTCTTCGGGGGCTACTGGCGCGACCCGAAGGCCACCGAAGAGGCCTTCGTCGACGGCTGGTTCAAGACCGGCGACATCGGCGAGCTGGACGCGGACGGTTCGCTGGCGATCCGCGGCCGGCTGAAGGAGCTGATCATCTCGGGCGGCTTCAACGTCTACCCGCGGGAGGTCGAGCTGGTCCTGGAGGCGCACCCGGGAGTTGCAGAGGTGGCCGTGGTCGGGCTGCCCAGCGAGAGCTGGGGCGAAGAGGTCACCGCTTTCGTCGTCCCGGCTCGGGAACGGCCCACGGAGTCGGAGCTGATCGGCTTCGCCCAGGAGCGCCTGGCCAAGTTCAAGTGCCCGAGGTCGGTGCGGTTCGTCGAGGCGCTGCCGCGCAACGCGATGGGTAAGGTGCAGCGATCGCAACTCAGATAGCCCAGCTGGTCGAGGAGCGCCGGGGGGACGTCCTCTGGCTGACCTTCAACCGGCCGGAGGCGCGCAACGCGATGACCTTCGCCATGTACGACCGGCTCGGTGAGGTCGCGCGCGAAGCCAACCAGGACGACTCCCTGCGCTGCGTGGTGCTGACCGGCGCCGGGGACAAGGCCTTCGTCGCCGGGACGGACATCTCGCAGTTCAAGAGCTTCAAGACTGAAGCGGACGCGGTCGAGTACGAGGAGCGGATGGAGCGCGAGATCGGGGCCCTCGGGCGCGTTCGCGTCCCCACCATCGCCGCCATCCGCGGCGCCTGCACAGGAGGCGGGTTCGCCATCGCCGGCTCCTGCGACCTCCGGATCGGCTCGCCCAGCGCCCGGCTCGGCATCCCCATCGCCCGCACCCTCGGCAACTGCCTCTCGATGGCCTCCTTGAACCTGCTCGTGGAGCTGATGGGCCCGGCCCGCGCCAAGGAGATGCTCTTCACGGCCCGCCTGATCGAGGCGCCGGAGGCGAAGGAGATCGGGCTCCTGAACGAGGTCGTGGACTCGGAGGAGGGGCTGCTGCCGCGGGCGCAGGCCCTGGCCGAGCAGATCGCCGCCAACGCGCCGCTGACGATCCGCGCGGTCAAAGAAGGCGTGCGCCGGATCCTGGACACGCGCCGGCTCGACCCCAAAGAGGGCCGAGACCTGATCGTGGCCTGCTATCTGAGCGAGGACTTCCGGGAAGGCATGAGCGCGTTCCTCGAGAAACGGAAACCGGTGTGGCGCGGGAGATAGACGGAGCAAGGGGGGACAAGTCCCCCCTTCCAAAACCCCCCTCGCGACGCGGCGTTTTGGCGTCGAACAAGGCATCTCAAACGGCCGGGATGAACCCGGCCTTCGCGCCCCGCCCTGATCTCGGCATCGGGTTTCCGTCGCGGCGCGGGTGATGCGGGCCGCCCGACAGCACTCCCTCAAGGAGGAGTTTGCAGCGTCCCTGCCCTGGCCCCTTGACGCATTCCAGGACGAGGCGATCGACAAGCTCGACGCCGGAGCCGGCGTGCTGGTCTGCGCGCCGACCTCCAGCGGCAAGACGATCGTCGCCGAGTACGCCATCTTCCGCGCCCTCGCCGAGGGCGTCCAGGTCATCTACACGACTCCGCTGAAGGCCCTCAGCAACCAGAAGTTCCGCGACTTCCAGCGTGCCTACGGTGAGGAGACGGTCGGTCTCGTGACCGGGGAAAACACCATCAACGAGCTGGCCCCCGTCGTGGTGATGACGACCGAGATCCTGCGCAACGTGATCTACGAGGACGCGCAGCGGCTGCGCAACGTCAGCTACGTGATCCTCGACGAGGTCCATTACATCGACGACATGCCGCGCGGCTCGGTCTGGGAGGAGATCGTCATCCAGGCCCCCGCGCACATCAAGCTGGTCGGGCTCTCGGCGACGATCGGCAACTACCGGGAGCTGGCGGACTGGATGTCGGAGAACCGCGGGCACCTGGACACCGTCTACACGGACAGGCGCCCGGTGGAGCTCCGGCTCTGGCTCTCGATCCAGAACCGCTTCTACCCGCTCTTCGGCCCTGACGGCGGCGTCGACCAGGAGACCTGGGCCAAGGCCGCCTCCGAGGAAGAGGCCGCCTACCGTGTCAACCGCTTCCGCTCCCTTCCCTCCAACGACCTCCTGCACGTGATCAGTGAGCTGGAGAAGCAGCGGATGCTGCCTGCGATCTACTTCATCTTCTCGCGCCGCGGCTGCCGGGAAGCTCTGCAGCGCTGTGCCTACCACGCCCTGGACCTGACCAGCGAGACCGAGAAGAAGACCATCGACGCGCTGGCGGCCGAGCGCGTCCGCGGCCTGAAAGACCCCGACGAGATGGCCCTCTACAACCGGATGGTCGACGGCGGCATGCTCCGCCGCGGACTCGCCGTCCACCACGCCGGCCTGCTGCCCTTCCACAAAGAGCTGGTCGAGGAGCTCTTCACGCAGGGTCTGATCAAGGTCGTCTTCGCCACCGAGACCCTCTCGCTGGGCATCAACATGCCCGCTCGGGCGGTCGTGGTCTCCTCCTTCACGAAGTTCGACGGAGTCAACTTCTCGAACCTGACCACCGGTGAGCTGACGCAGCTGATGGGGCGGGCGGGACGGCGCGGGATCGACGTGCTCGGCCACGGGATCATCTCCAAAGAGTCCGACGTCGAGATCGGCACCATCTACGAGGTCGCGATGGGCGAGGGCCTGGTCATCGAGTCCACATTCACCCGGCCGCCGAGGCGGAGAAGCTGATGCAGCGGTCCTTCGGCCAGTACCAGAAGCTGCTCGCCGCGTCCCAAACCCAGGAGCGGCTGGTGAACGTCCGCGAGCGGCTGCGAGACCTGGAGAAGGTCTGGGAGTGCGAGAACGGCTGCCGGATCCGCGACCTGGCGGAGTACTACAAGCTGGAGGACCGCCGGCGCGTGATCCGCATCGAGCTGCGCCGACTCCGGCGGGAGGCGTTCCCGAACGGCGCGCCAAAGGGGCGTACCCAGGGCCGGGGGCGCGGTCGCGGGCGCCGGCCGCAGCCGATCGGGGCGGCGGGCCGCGAGATCAACCGGCTCGAGGAGGAAGGCCGCGACCTGCTCGACAAGCAGCGCCGGTTGAAGTTCGTCCGCTGTCCCCACTTCGGCGACCACGTCGCGGCCTACGGTGAGATCCGCCACCTCCAGGAGGAGGTCGAGCGCGGTGAGAAGGAGGTTTCAGGCCAGTTCGACGAGTACGCGCGCAAGTTCCGCCGCCTCCGCCAGGTGCTGGTCGAGACCGCCTTTTTGAAGGACGACCAACCCACCGAACGAGGCCTGCTGGCGTCGCGTGTCTACGGCGAGAACACGCTGGTGGTGACCGAGGCGATCGCGCTCGGCCTCTTCGAAGGCCTGACGCCGGAAGAGCTCTGCGCGGTGCTGGTGATGCTCACCGCCGAGGACCGGATGCGGGACCGCGGACCCCGGCCGCCGCGGCGCTATCCGACGCCCGGGATCGCGCAGGTGTCACGCTTGGTCCGCTCGCTCTTCTTTCGCTTCTCGGACCTCGAACGCGAGCTGGACGAGCCGAACCTACGGCCGCCCTCCCACGACTACATCGACTTCGCCTACCGCTGGGCGGCAGGCGAGGGCCTGGACACGATCCCGCTGCCGCCCAACGCCGACATCGGTGACGCGATCAAGGCCATGAAAGGCCTCTACTCTCTGCTGAGGCAGCTGGAGTGGGCGCTGAAAGAACAGCGGTGGCCCCTGGCGGACGCGGTCCGCGAGGCCACCGCCAAAATGGAACGCGACGTAATTAAGCGAACCTAGGTCCGGGCTCGGTCCTCCGCTCGCTGCATGGATACGATCTCGCCGTCGTGCCACTCGGGCGGCGCGACCATCATCTCCTGCATCTGCCGGGCCATCCTGTCGGTCTCCGGGTTGTCCGCGTTGGCCCGGTAACTGGCCTCGTCCTCGAACCCGATGACGAGCCAGACTTCGTCCGGATCAGCCTGGCTGCGGTACACCGTGTTGAAGAGGAAGCCCTTGACCTGCCTCCCCTCGAACTCCTTCATGCTGGCCTGCATCTTCTCGACCGAGCCGGGCTTGAACTTCATCTTGGCGATGGTTCCGAACATGGCGGGCACCTCCTAACGCGAGGGGACGTAGTGCGCCTCACTGTAGACCTGCGCGCCCGTACACTCGATCTCCAGTGCCGAATCCAAAGCATCGGGTGCTGGTCACCGGTGTCGCCCGCTGGTGGGGAGCGCTGCTCGTGCAGCGGCTGGTCGACGAGCCCGAGGTCGAAGAGGTCATCGCGATCGACACCGAGGAGCCCCACCACGACCTCGGCGACGCCGACTTCCTGAAGCTGGACATCCGCCACTCGCTGGTCGGCAAGCTGGTCCGGGCGGTGGGCATCGACACCGTCGTCCACACGCAGACGACGATCGACTCCTTCGACCAGGACCCGCGCGGCGCGCACGAGACCAACGTCATCGGGACCATCAACCTTCTGGCCGGGCTGGCCGGCGACGACACGCCGGTGAAGCGGCTGGTTCTGAAGTCTTCCGCGCACGTCTATGGCTCCCACCACGCGCTGCCCGGCCACCTCAAGGAGGAGCAGCGCCTGGACTCGACCTCGCCGCACTCCTTCGTGCGCGACATAGTGGAGACCGAGACCAACTTCTCCGACTTCGCCGTGCGCAACCCCGAGGTGGCGGCGGTCTCGCTGCGCTTCGCCAACGCCCTTCACCCCGAGGAGCCGGCTCCCCTCGCTCGCTACTTCGACCTGCCCGTGGTCCCGACCGTGATCGGCTACGACCCGGTCCTCCAGCTCGTCCACCGGGACGACTGCATCGAGGCGCTCGTCCGCGCCTGCGTGGGCAGCGCTCGGGGCGCCTTCAACATCGCGGGCGACGACGCACTGCCGCTTTCGGCGCTGCTCGACGGCACCGGCAAGGTCCACGCGCCGCTGCTGCCGCCGGCCGGGGCGATGGTCCTGAGCCCGCTTCTCAATCGGCTCGGGATCGCCTCGCTGACGCCTCAGCTGCTGGATCTGCTCCGCTGGGGGCGGACTCTCGACCTTCGCCGCGCGAAGCGCGACCTGGGTTTCAAGGCGTCCTATGACACCCTGGCCGCGCTCGACGACTACGTGCAGCAGCGGCGGGTGCTCCGGTTCCTGCCCAGCGGGCCGGGCTATCTCTACGAGCGCGAGCTGGAGGAGTACATCCACAACCGGCGCGTTCGCCGCCGGGCGGGCAACGGGGCCAAGCTCAAGCTGGCGCCGGAGCCCGGGGAGGAGCCTAGTGTCCCGCCCCGCCGCCCCCGTCGATGACGACCGTTTCGCCGGTGATGTAGCTGGCGTCGTCGGAGGCGAGGAAGGCGACCACCTTCCCGATCTCCGGCGGCGAGCCGATGCGGCCGAGCGCGGTCGACTCCAGCACCCGGTCGAGAATCTCCTGGTTGCCCCAGAGAGCCTCCGCGAAGCGCGTTTTGATCAACCCCGGCGCGACCGCGTTGACGCGGATTCCGCGCGGCCCCAGCTCGAGCGCCAGCTGCTTGGTCATGTGGATCACGGCGGCCTTGGTGATGTTGTAGATGCCGAGCCCGAACGCGACCCGGAGGCCGCCCACGCTGGCCACGTTGACGACCACGCCGCCGTGCTCGCCCAGGTACTTGTTGACGGCCAGCTGCGTGAGCGCGAAGACGCCGCGCACGTTGACCTCGAAGGTCTTGTCCCAGTAGGAGAGGTCGGCGTCCACGGTGTGGCCGAAGTAGGGGTTGGTGGCCGCGTTGTTGACCAGGATGTCCAGGCGGCCGTGCTTCTCGAGCGTGGCGTCGACCAGCTTTTCGAGCTCCTCCGGCCGCCCGGCGTGCGCGGCGATGGCGGTCGCCGTCCCGGTGTGCTGAGCGTTGATCCGCTCGGCTTCAGCGTCCAGGTCGGCCTGCTTCCGGCTCGAGAGGACGACCCTGGCACCGCGCTCCGCGAGGGCGTCGGCGATCGCGCTTCCGATGCCCCGACTGGCCCCGGTTACGATCGCGACACGGCCTTCGAGGCTCCCTGACATCGCTGGTAGCATATGTCGGACTCATGGAGATCGTCTCGGGGACGGCCGCTGACGAGATTCTCGAGAGGATCTTCCAACCGGCGACCAAACCCTCGGCGCTCGACCAGGCCGAAGAGACCCTCCGCCATCCCAAGAAGCTCGTCTACGCGGCCATGTCGAACCGCAATTTCTACTGGCGACACCACATCCAGAAGTTCATCCTGGACTCGGGGATGGTGCCGATCAGCCCCTTCATGCTTTTCGACTACTACCTGCTTCACACGGTGCCGAAGCAAGTCGTGCGCGAGGCGATGAACAACCTGCTCTCCCGCTGCGACGAGTGCTGGGTCTTCGGCCGTTTGTCGCTGGGCGTGAAGGTGCAGATCGGCATCGCCAAGCGCCTGAACAAGAAGATCCGCTACTTCGACATCGGCGAGTTGCCGGTCGCGGTGATGCCGATCTCCGAAGAGTCGGCTCAAGAGGAGCGTCGCGACTAGCTAACCGGCAGGCTGCTGCACCTTGATGCGGCGGGCCCAGCTCTCGGGTTCGCGCAGCTCGTCCAGCGTCGGCAGGTTCGCCGCCGTCTCCCAGGCTCGGTTCAAGACGGCGAGCCCGTGGCGCTCGTGGATCTCCTTGCAGAAGTGCTCGCCGACCACGTACTGCTGCAGCTTCAGCTCCAGGCCCGTGAGGCGCCAGAAGAGCTTCTCGAAGACCGTCTTCTCGCCGGTGCGCGCCTGGTAGGCCGCCTCCAGCTGCTCGAAGCCGGGCAGGACCTTCTTGCCGACCACGTCCATGACCAGGTTCGAGTAGCCCTCGACCAGGGACATGGTCGCCTGCACCCTGCTGATCACGGAGAGCTGCTCGCGCAGTCCGAAGCTCATCGAAAGCATCCGCTGCAGGGGACTGCGGCTGCGGTCGATGGCCGCGCCCAGCACTTCCCGGATCAGTCCATTCAGGTGATCGCGGAGCCACGGATGCGCCTCGAACTGCCAGGCATGCGTCATCTCGTGGAGGATCAGCCAGCGCCTGAGCTCCTCGCCCGCCAGGCCAGCGTCCTCCTGCCAGTCGGCGATGTTCGGCTCGATCAGGTAAAGGCCCGGCGTCCCGGCCGGCTCGTGGCCGAGGAGCTGTGGGTCGTACTGGCCCAGCACCCGCTTGGAGAGGAAGCCCAGGATCAGGCCCACGTAGCGGTCGAGCAGGCCTCGGCCGAACTCCAAGAAGCGGCTGTTGGGCAGCCGCTCCTCGAGCTCGACGATGGGATCCAGCGCGTCTCGGAGGATCCCGACGTTGAGGTCCACCCAGCCGTAACGGTCGAGCGCCTGGAAGGGCGGGAAGGGGCCGTCCATCCCGCCCACGAAGTCGAGCAGCGGCGCTTCCAGCTCGGCGGCGAGCTTGCGGTACTTGGTCTCCAAGGCACGCCGCTGGCGGCCGTCGATCCCGTCGTTCGGGTCGAGGCGGCGCAGCGCCGCGTCGCGGATCTCGTCCCAGTCGATGATCCGGGCCTGGCCCGGGCGGGGCCGGACGGCGTCTACGATGGCGAACGCCACCGCCCCGACCGCCATTCCGGCGGCCAGGTTCCGAAGCACCCTTCGGGTCCCGAAGACCATCGCCCTAAGTTACCGGCCGGACCTTCCAGGCCGTGGGCCGGATCGTGTAGACGACCCGCTCGCTCTTGTCGCGGACGTCGGTCGTGTAGCCCCGATAGCGTTGCTGCAGGAGCTGGTAGAACTTGCCCTCCGGGTCGTCCTCCTCCTTCTCAACCTCGCCGCGGAGCTGGAGGTAGCGGTACTCGTCATCGGGATCGGTGATCGACAGCGCCACCCGCGGTTCGTCCTTGAGATAGCGGTGGTTGTGACGCGACTTGGTATGCGTCAGGCGGACGCGGTTGGTCTCCGGGTCATAGACGAACCACATGGGATTGGAGCGGGGGGCGCCGTCGGAGCCGACGGTGGCGAGATGCGCGAAGAGCGGCTTCTCGAGCAGGTCCAGGTGGGATTCGGGCGGCTTCATTTCTCTTTCCAAGAAAAGCAGAAGGGCCGGACTTGATGCCCGGCCCTTCCGCCTCGACGCGTTTGACTGCTAGACGTCGAGGAGGGTTACGTCCAATTCCTTAAGGGCGTCGGGCGCCTTGAGGCCGGCGACCTGCAGCTGCTTGAGCAGGGCCAGGATGTAGCGCACGCCGGCCAGGTTGACGCCGTGCTTGCGCGTCAGGGTCTGGATGGACTGGAGCTTCATGAGGTCACGCTGCGAGTAGCGCCGGCGGTTGGTGGCCGTCCGCTTCGGCTTGATCATGTTGAGGTGCTCGTACATCATCAAGGTCCGGGGGTGGGTCGCCAGGATCTCGGAAGCCACGCTCAAGGTGTAGATGGGCTTGTCGAGGTGGATGCTGGGGTCCCGGGGTGCGGGGATGGCCAGGGTTGCGGCCGCCGAGTCGTCTTTTCGTTTCATCAATCCTTCCTTGAACTGCACCCTTATCAGGCTCAGCTATATAGCCTTCGGTGACAGCCGACCTATGGTGTTGGATTGTGGGTGCGAAGCCGACCCCGGACAAGTGATTTTTGTAAGGCTTCGCCGACAAGCCCATCGTCGCTTTAAAGGTCAGCCCGAAAAAGCCCTAAGTTGAGCCTCTCGCTATCAGCGAAGGTCGAAGTGGCAGACGCTCGAATTCGCCGTCTCGGTTTCCAGGGCGGCCCTGCCGGCTAGGGCTTCTTGTTGGGCGGACCTCCGCCGTCGCCGGGCTGCGGTGTCGGAGCCGGGGCGGGGGCCGGAGGCGGCTTGGGTGCGCTCGTGGTCACGCCCGGCGGCAGGGGCGGGGCCGGGGTGCTGGGGTTGGTGCCCGGGAGGAACCACTGCAGCTTGCCGTTGACGTTGTAGTGATCGAGCCCGGCCGGTTCGGCGAACCAGTCGTTCCCGGGCTCCTGCATGTAGGTGCTGGTCGCCCACTGCATGTACTCGTGCCAGACCGGGGCGGCGATGATGCTCGCCTCCAGGTTCCGCGGCATCGGGCTGTAGTCGGGGTTGCCGAACCAGAAGGCGGTCGCCAGCCAGGGGGTGAAGCCGACCGTCCAACCGTCCCGGTAGTCGTCGGTGGTGCCCGTCTTGGAGCCGACCTTGCGGTCCGGCAGGGTGAGGTTGGAGCCGTGTCCGAAGATCATCGCCCGGTTCGAGTCGTCGGACATGATCTGGTCCATGATGAAGGCCACCCGGGGGTCGACGACCTGCTTGGCTCCCTGGTTGGGATCTGCCTTGTAAATCGAGGCGCCGTCCGGGCTCTTGATGCTGAGCACGGAGTGGATCTGGCGCAGCGAGCCGCCGTTGGCGAGGACGGATGCGCCGGTCGCCATCTGCAGCGGGGTCTCACCGATGCTGCCCAGTGTCGTCGACGCCCCATAGGCGTCCAGCGGGTCGTTGCTGGTGAAGGTC
>VBHN01000019.1 GCA_005881155.1 Chloroflexota bacterium
AGCCTGGAGGCGGCCCGGCTCCGCGTGGAGGCGATGGGCTGGGCCTTCGCGGACCGGGAACGGCACCTCGCCGACCCTCGTTTTGCCGAGGTGCCGGTCGAGCGCCTGCCCGACAAGCGCTACGCGGAAGCGGCCCGGGCCCGCGTCGCGGCGGGCGAGCGCTTCGCCGGCCGGCCGCCGGTTGACGCACCTTCGACGACCCACGTCTGCGTCATCGACGGGGCCGGCGACGCGGTCTCGCTGACGCACACGCTGGGCAGCTCCAGCGGCGTGGTGACCGAGGGCCTGGGATTCGGCTACAACAACTATCTCAACTGCTTCGACCCCCGGCCCGACCGCGTCAACTCCCTTGCGCCCGGCAAGACGCGGATCACGATGATGGTCCCGACCATCGTCTTCGACGAGGGCGGCCGGGTCCGCGCGGTGGCGGGCGCGCCAGGCGGAACCAAGATCGTGACCGGCGTCCTGCAGACGCTGCTCAACGCCTTCGACCACCGGATGTCGCCGGTCGAGGCGGTCTCGGCGCCGCGGATCGACTACCAGGCCGAGCTGGTGCAGGCCGAGGGGCGGGTGCCGCTGGCGGTGCTCGCGGGCCTCCGCGAAGCCGGCTACTCGGTCAACCGGCGACCGCAGAACTACGACTGGTACTTCGCCAACGCGCAGCTGATCACGGTCGGGCCCGACGGCGAGCTGCGCGGCGCCTCGGACCCGCGTAAGGACGGCGGGGCAGCATACCGCCTCGACTAGGTCACGCCGCTAGGGCGGTGTCATGCCGCGCACCCAGTTGTCGGCGAACTCGCGGACGGCCGCCTCCGAGTCGATCGAGATCCCAAGGCCCTCGGCCACCATGGGTTGCAGGAGCACGTGGACGATGATCGGGCCGATGAAGGACTGGATGGCGATCAGGGGGTGGGTCCGGCGCAGCCGGCCGGCCTCCATCTGGGCGAGCATATAGCCACCCAGCGCCCCGATCATTCGTGGCGCCGCCTCCTCGAGCACGGTCTCGCGAACGTCGGGCCCCAGGGCGGCCACCTCGAACAAGAGGGGGCGGATCATTCCCAGGTGATCGGAGACGGCGCGCCAGACCGTGACCGCGACCTCCGGCATGACGTCCTCGGGCTTCCCGCCCTGGAGCCGCCCCATCGTCTCCACCACGACGTCGATGGGGGCGAAGGCCTTCACCATGGCTGCGAAGAGCGCCGCCTTTCCGGGGTAGACGCGGTAGAGACTGGCGCGGGAGACGCCGGCCTTGGCCGCCAGCTCGTCCATCGAGAGCCGGGCCAGGCCGTCCCGCGCCAACAGCTCGCCGGCGGCCTCGAGGATCCGCCGCCGGCCGTCCGGCTCGGGCTCGAGCTCCAGCTCGCGGAGGAGCTGGAGGCGGGAGCCGAAGGTGCGGTAGAAGGTCGCCCGTGAGACGCCGGCCCGGGTGATCACCTGCGAGACCACCGGCAGCTGGCCCCGCCGGAGGCCGGCCCGGGCGGCCGCGAGGATCCGGTCCCGGGCGGCTGTCATAAGGGCACCGGCACCTCCTCGACGGCGCCGGCCGCCGGACTGGGCGGGGTCGCCAGGGGAAGCCGGAGGGTGAAGGCGCTTCCCTTCTGAGGACGGGAGTCCACCTCGATGTCGCCGCCCATCAGCCGCGCGTGGCGGCGGGCCAGGTAGAGGCCCAGACCCGCGCCGGGGATGTGGCTGTTGTCGCGCGTGACCAGCCTGCCGAAGCGTGTGAAGACGCGCTCCAGGTCGCCGGGAGCGATGCCGAGGCCGTGGTCGCGGACGGTGAGCAGCGCCTGGCCGTCGGCGGTCTGGAGGCTGCACTCGATCTCGCCGCCGGCCGGCGAATACTTGACGGCGTTGTCGAGCAGCTGCTCGACGATGGCCGCGACCCGGCCCCGGTCGCCGACCAGATGAAGCTCGCGGAGCGGCCCCTTCAGGACGATGGGGTGTCCCTGGCCGGCCCGGTGACGGATCGAGTCCACCGCCTCGGTCGCCACCTCGGCGAGGTCGAAACGGTCGGTCTCCAGGCGCGTCGAGTCCTCCTCGAGCCGGGCGGCCTCCAGCATCTGCTCGACGATCGTGTTCACCTGGCTCAAGTGGTCGTCGATGATCGGCAGCGCTCGATTGAAGGCGGGCGTGTCCGGTTTGATGTCGCCCTCGCGGATCATCGAAACGTAGCCGCGGAGCACGGTCAGCGGCGTTCGCAGCTCATGCGAGGCGAGCTTCATGAAGTCGGACTTGGTCCGTTCCAGGGCCTCGAACCGGCGAGCTTCCTGCGTCCGCCGGTAGGCGGCCAGGACGGCGGAGACGAGCAGCAGCAGGAGCCCGGCGAAGAGCGGAAGCAGGATCGGGAGGACCGGGACCTTGCTGGGCAGGGGACCGATCAAGGTCGGGATCAGGGGGTCGGCGGCAGCCGCCGGCGTCGTGCCGGCGACCGGCTGGGAATCGACGCTAGAGCCATTTGCGCCCGCGCTCCCGGGGCGGAGTCCGGGGTGCCCCGTGGGTGCCGCGCCGGCGGCCGGGCCGGCGCCGGCGATCGGCGAGGGCAAGGGCGAGGTGGAGCCCCCGAGTACCGCGGGCATTGAGACGGAGGGTGTCGGGACCGGCACCGACACCGCCGGCAGAGGTGACGCCAGCTCGACCGCACTAGCCGGCACCGCGACCAGCGGCAGGACGAGCAGGGCCGCGGCAAGGAAACGGATCGGTCGAAGCCCCACGGTACAGCGATATACCACCACAAACGATCAGCGCAGCTAGTCTTTGCCAACCAGAGATGAGAAAGCCCCCGCTGGGCGCCGGGCAGCGCAACACCACGCAGCGGCGCCTGGTCTGGGACGCGATCACGGCGCTCGGCCCGCACTGCACCGCCGATGAGATCACGGCTCGCATCCAGGCGGACCACCCGGGGTTCCAGCGCTCAACGGTCTACCGGGCGCTTGAGGCGTTCACCATCGCCGGAGCGCTGCGCCCGGTTCGATTCGGTTCCGGTCCGACCCATTACGAGATCGCAGGCGAAGATCACCAGCACGCCGTGTGCGAGCGCTGCGAGGGCATCCTCCACCTCGAGGAGTCGCTCCTCAAGGAGTTGGAGGAGCACCTGCAGGAGCTCCACCGCTTCGAGCCCCACCGGACCGAGGTGCTGGTGATCGGGATCTGCGACGCCTGCGCCCGCCGCGCGGAGCGCAACCGGCCGCCGGAACGGGTCGGCAGGCGAACGCTGGAGCACGTCCACCACCACTCCGACTGAAGGCGTTTTCCCTTTCAGTGGGCGAGGAGGGTGGTCACCAGTAGAGCGAGCGCCGCGATCGTCATCAGGGCGGTCGCAGCCCAGGTCAGGCCCTTGCTGAGCGGCCCGCTGACCTTGTCCTTCATGACTCGGCGGTCGGAACCGAGCAGGACGATCAGGACCAGCAGCGGCGGCGCCACCAAGCCATTGATCACGGCCGTGATGAAAAGGGCGCGGATCGGGTCGATCCCGACGAAGTTGAGCGCGCCGCCGATGACCACGGCGCCCGCCATGATCGCGTAGAAGGTCGGGCGGTACTGCGGCTTCGCGGCGAGGTTGCCGGGCAGCCGGAAGAACTCCTTCAGGGCATAGGCCGCGGACCCGCTCAGGATCGGGATCGCCAGCAGGCCGGTGCCGATCAGGCCGACGGCGAAGAGGACGAAGCCGAAGGGTCCGGCGATGGGCGCCAGCGCCGCCGCCGCCTGGTCGGCGGTCTGGATGTCGGTCTTGCCGTGGGCGTGGAGTACCGCGCCGGCGACCAGGATGATGAAGTACATCACCAGGTTCGAAAAGAACATCCCGACCAGGATGTCGGCGCGGGCGGCGTGGAGCTCCTGGAGGCTGACGCCCCGCCGCTGCTGCTCTTTCAAGAGGCCGGCCGCGCGCATCTCGTCGACCTCCGAGGAGGCCTGCCAGAAGAAGAGGTAAGGCGAGATGGTGGTGCCCAGGACCGCGACCAGGGCGGTGATGAACTCCCTTTTGAACTCCAGGTGGGGTACGAAGGTCGCCGCCACCACCGCGCGCAGGTCCGGGTGGACGATGAAGGCCGTCACCACGTAGGCGAAGAGGGCCAGCGTCAGCCACTTGAAGACCCGAAAGATGGTCCCGTAGGGAAGGCGGAACTGGAGGCCGACCACCAGCAGCGCGGCGGGCAGGACCAGCCACTGGTGCTTCAACAGACCCCGGGAAAGCAGCTCACCGCCGGCGCCGATCGCGCCCAGGTCGGCGCCCACGTTGATGGTGTTGGCCGCCATCAGCGCAAAGATGCAGAGGCCGACCAGGGCGGTCGGAAACCTCCGCCGCAGGGCGACGCCCAAGCCGACGCCGGTCTCCAGCGCGATCCGCGCGCAGAGCTCCTGGACCGCCGCCATCAAGGGAAACGTGAAGAGGGCGGTCCAGAGCAGCCCATAGCCGAATTGGCTGCCGATCTGCGAATAGGTTCCAATCCCGCTGGGGTCGTCGTCGCTGGCGCCGGTGATCAAGCCGGGGCCGAGCAGCTGGAGCCAGCCGGACGGGCCACTGCGCCGGACAGCGGCGGTCGAGCCCCGGTCGACGGGCTTGGCGACCTCCTCCAGGTTGGCCGGCTGCTTGCCGCGCAAAACCTTCAGGAGCGGGTCCCGCCGGGGGCGCCGATTGGGATCGGGCGCGGGTCGGCGGGTCTGCTGCCGGGTCAATACGCGAGCCTCGCTCTTTGTTGCATAGATGTTTCCATAAAACATGATATGAATAAGTACAAGTTTCAGAGCGATGTCAGCATCACCAGCGGTTCGTTCCGGGTTGGTCCTGGGGGCGGGAGGGGTCCTCGGCGGCGCCTGGATGGCCGGAGCGCTGCACGCGCTGGCGGAGCGCACCCGCTGGTATCCGCGCCACGCCGAGTACATCGTCGGAACCTCGGCCGGCTCGGTGCTCGCCGCCTTCGGCGCCGCGGGCGTGCCTCCCTGGCTGCTGATCCCGGAGGCCTCGACCAACGTCTACCACGGCCTGATCGACGCCGGCGGCAACCTCCAGGTCCACGGTGATCTCTGGGAGCGGATCGTGCGGCGCCGGCCGCTCGGCCTTCCCCGCTTCCTGCCCGGTTCGCTCTCGCTCTTCCTGGCCGGGATGAGGCAGGGCAATACGACCTTGCTCAAGATGCTCTGCGGCCTGGCGCCGGTGGGCGTCTTTTCCACCGACCCGATCAAGGACACCGTCCGCTGGGTGGCCAACGATGGCGGCTGGGTGCAGCACCCCAACACCTGGATCGTGGCCTGCGATTACCAGACCGGCGACCGCGTCGTCTTCGGGAAGGAGGGCGCGCCCGAGGTTGACGTGGCCCAGGCCGTGGCCGCCTCCTGCGCCATCCCTGGCTACTACCGCCCGGAGGAGATCGACGGCCGGCTGTACGTCGACGGCGCTCTCCATTCGATGTCCAACCTCGACCTTCTACTGGGCTTGAAGCTGGACCTGGTCGTGGTCGTCTCGCCCCACTCGACGCGGCAGAAATTTCGGGGCTGGGACCCACTCAACCGCTTCACCGACGTGACCCGGCAGGTCGCCGCCAGGCAGGTCGACGCCGAGGTCGAGGCGCTGCGGGCGGAGGGCACGGAGGTGCTCCTGCTGGAGCCCGTGGCCGAGGATCTCGCCGCGATCGGCGGCAACGTCATGGACGATCGCCGCCGGACACAGGTGATGAGGACGGCCACGCGGACCACGCTCGAACAGCTGAAGCGCGCCGACCGAAAGGCGCCGCTGGCGCTGCTCGAGCGCCCGCTGCAGGTCAGGCCGCCGAAGCCGGCGCCCGAGCCGGCCGAACCGCACGGCACGCCGCAGCTGCGCCCGGCCGTTTAGCTGCGCACGAGCAGCGCCACTGGGAAGGAGTCCAACAGGTCGCCGACGGGCTGCCGTCCGCCGGCGACGGTCGCTCCGCTGAACTCGTCGCGCCAGGAGCCGACCGGCAGCTCGACCTCCGCTCCGCGCCAGTCGCCGCCGAGCTTGAGGACCAGTCGAGGCGCCAGCGTCACCACCTCCTCGGCGCGGGTGAAGGCGACCAGGTGGCCGGCCTTCTCGCCCGCCACCTGCAACCGGCGGTAGGAGCCGCCAGGGCCAAAGGCCTCCGGCCGCTGGCGGCGCAGCTGGAGGGCACGCTGGACGACCAGCAGCTTGGGCAGTCCCTCCTCCCCCCGCCGTAGAGCCGCGGCTGCGTCGAGGTGGTCGAGCTCGCCCAGCAGACGGCGGCGGTAGTCGAAGTCCACCGGGCGGCGGTTGTCCGGGTCCACCAGGCTCAGGTCCCAGAGCTCCGTCCCCTGGTAGAGGTCCGGGACGCCGGGGGCGGTCAGGGTGATCAGCTTCCAGGCGAGGGAGTTCACGCGCCCGGGCTCGACCAGCTCCCCGACGAAGTAGGACAGGTCGCGCAGGAAGGCGGCGTCGGCCAGCGCGGCGGTTACGAAGTCGCGCAGAGCCCGCTCGTACTCCTGGTCGACCTCCGTCCAGGAGGTGTGCGTCTTCGCCTCCCGGACCGCCTTCTCCAGGTAGGTCCACAGCCGTTCCGGCTGGATCGGATGCGCGCCGACCAGGGTCTGGTAGAGCAGGTACTCGGTATTGCGGTCGGGCAGGCCGCCGCGCCGGTGCTTCTCGTTGAGCGCCCC
>VBHN01000020.1 GCA_005881155.1 Chloroflexota bacterium
AGGACGTCGAAGGCGATGAAGTCGCTGGGGATCTTGCCGGCCAGCATCCGCACCCTGGACTCGGCCGGGTGCAGCCGCAGCTGCAGAGAGTCGAAGTCGAGCCCGTCTGGACCCACGATCACGATCTCGCCGTCGAGCACCACCCGCTCCTCGGGGAGCGAACGGATGCCCGGCAGCAATTCGGGGAAGTAGCGCGTCATGGGCCGGGCGCCCCGGCTGACCAGGTCGACCCGCTCGCCGTCCCGGAAGACGAGGGTTCGGAAGCCGTCCCACTTCGGCTCGTAGGACCAGCCCGGACCATCCGGGATCCGGGGCTGGACGGCGGCCAGCATCGGCTCCAGGTCCGGGGCGATCGGAAGCGGCACCGGGCTATGGTAGTGACCGGGATGGGGGACGAGCGGGTCGAGAAGGTGGCGGAGATCCTGACCGAGTACTCGATCCCACTCGAGCCGGGCAAGACCGCGGTCGTCCAGGGCTCCACCCTCGCCGAGCCGCTGCTGCTGGCGATCTACGAGCGGCTGCTGAGGCGCGGCGTGCACCCCTACCTCCGCCCCAGCTTCCCTCACGCCGAGCGGATCTTCTACGAGCGCGCCAACGACGCCCAGCTGGCCTATGTCTGGGAGCCCGACCTCTGGGTGATGCAGGAGATCGACGCCCGCTACGTGGTGATCGCCGAGCCCAACACGAAGCAGCTCTCCAAGATCGACTCCGCCAAGCAGGCCGCGGCTGCGAGGGCCCGCAAGCCGATCCTGGACACCTTCATGCGCCGATCGGCGGCGAAGGAGCTGCTCTGGGTCGGCACCCTCCTGCCGACCGAGGCCTACGCGATGGACGCCGGCATGAGCCTGGCCGACTACGAGGACTTCTACTACGGCGCCTGCCTGCTGGACCAGGCCGACCCGATCGCGGAGTGGAAGGCGATTGCCGTCCGCCACCAGCGCCTGGTCGAGTGGCTGAAGGGCCGCAACCTCGTGCACATCGAGGGCGAAGGCACCGATCTCCACCTCGAGGTCGCAGACCGGGTCTTCGAGCCTGCCAACGGCAACTACAACTTCCCGGATGGCGAATGCTTCACGGCGCCGATCGAGGACCGCACCCGCGGCACGGTCACCTTCAGCTACCCCGCCATCTACAACGGGAAGTCGGTGGAGGGGATCCAGCTGGTGTTCGAAGAGGGTCGCGTGGTGTCGGCGACCGCCCGCACCAACCAGGACTTCCTGACCCAGATGCTCGACACCGACCACGGGTCCCGGGTTCTGGGCGAGCTGGGCATCGGCACCAACTACGGCATCAAGCAGTTCTCGGGCAGCATCCTCCTCGACGAGAAGATCGGCGGCACGGTGCACCTGGCGCTGGGCGCCGCCTACCCAGAGACGGGAGGCGTCAACGAGTCCGCCATCCACTGGGACATGGTCTGCGACCTTCGCGGAGGTGGCAGGATCACAGTTGACGGGGAGGTCCTGATGGAGGACGGTAAGCTCCTCGTCTGAGAGTCCCGGCCGGCCGGCTCCGCAAGTCGGTCGTGCCGCCGCCGTTTACTTCCTTTAGAGGTGGGCACCGTGTCTCTCGCCCTGGCACTGCTCGTCCTGGCGGCATTGCTGGCCGGCCTGGCCGCGGCCGTTCGCGCCCTCACCGTCCACGACGGACGCCCCCGGACCCGCCTGGTCGCGGCCGCCGCCGGGGTCGGCCTGGTCGGAGTCGTGGTGGCGGTGGCGCCGGCCATCCTCGGCGGCAGGGTCCCCGAGGACCTGTCGAGCCTGGTGATCCTGGCCACCGCCGGCCTGGTCGCGGCCGCGGACCTCACCCAGGTCAGCATCGGGCTCCGGCGCTCGATCCGGGCCTGGCCCGCCCGCGCCGCCCTGCGCGAGGCGGAGACGGCACGGGCGACCGGCGACCCGGGCGCCGCCGCGGCCGCCTACCGGAAGGCGGTCGACCCGCTGGCCAGAGGCAGCCGTTACCAGCGCGAGCTGAACGCCCGCCTGGACCATGCCGAAGCCCTCGCGTCTGCCGGCGACCTGGTCAACGCTCCCCACGTGGTCGCCGAGGCGATCCGCCGGGCGCGGGCGATCGACGACCCGCGGCTGACCTGGACGGCGCTGCTCCGCGCCACCTCGATCGCTTGCGACCTGGACCGGCTGGACATCACCCGGACCTACCTCGGGGAGGCGGCGACGCTCTCCCTGGAGCGCCTGACCGGCTTCCACCTGGCGGTCGTCTTCGCCGACCTGGCCTGGGTCGCCTACATCGACGCCGACCTCGAGCTGGCCGGCGTCTGCCTTGCCTGGGCGGGCCGGGCGATGGGCAAGATCGACGCCGCCAGCCAGTTCGCCGGGGTCACCACGCTGATGGCGGCCCACCTGGCGCTGGCCGGCGGCGAGCTGCACTCAGCGGAGTCGGCCATGACGGCCGTCCAGGAAATCCTGGCGGTGGTTCCCGACCCCGACCTCAGCGCCGGCCTGCGCGTCGCCCGCAGCTGCCTCGCCTACGTCCAGGGCTGGCGCGACTCGGCCCGCGACGCGCTCGTCAGTGACTCCGCGGCCCTGCTGCCGGCGCGCTGGCGGAGCCGGCTGGTGATCCCGCTGGTGGCGGTGACGCTCCAGGCGCGCGCCTTCGAGCGGCCCGAGGACGCCCGGGCGATCGGTGAGATCGCGGCCTCGCTGGCTCCTCCGGGCGGCACCCTGCAGGCCTTCGCAAGGCAGTGCGCCGACCAATCGGTCGAGCCGACCTTCAGCCCCCGCGCCGTCCGCGTCGGCCGGCTGCTACCGGGTGGAGAACACGCGCGAGCGGCGACGGCCTAGGGCTTCAGCTCGCCCCCGAACTTCCCCAGGAACTGGCCTACCGTCCACTCGCCGTAGGCCCTGACCACGTCCTCGTCCCCGACCCGCCAGAGCGCGGCCAGGCTACGCGGACCCCGCGAGACCAGGTCTTTCAGCTTGACCTCCCAGTAGCGCTCGATCTGCGCGGTCAGCCGCATCTGGCCGGCGAGCCAGCGGGCGGCGTCCTCCAGCTGCCGGCCGCGGTCCAGGGTGGCGGTGGAGCTGGGCTCGGCAGGCTCGGCGGACTCGGCCGCGCTGGGAGCCGCCGGCGGCGCGCCGTCGCCGGCTTCGGGCGTGGATTCGGCGACCGGTGCCGAGGTCTCCACGTCGACGACCTCGACCGGTTCGGCCGGGGCGCCGTTCTCGCGGTGGCGGCCGGGGCTGGCGGCCGTCGAGCCCATGGCCGCGCCGACCAGGCCGGCCACGTCAACTCCGGTCAGTCCCTTGATCATGGCCACCGACTCGGCCACCGTCCGGGTGGTGTTCCTGACCATGTCGCTGGCGCCGTCGCTGCTCAGCACGGTCAGGTTCTCGATGTTGCCCATCGGTTCCGCCGCCGCCCGGACGATCTCCGGCAGGGCGGTGAGGATGGTCTGGATGATGGCGGCCTCGTTGAACTGCTTGTAGGCGTTCGCCCGCATGGCCAGGGCCTTGGCCTCGGCCTCTCCCTTGGTGAGAACGATGGCAGCCTCGGCGCCGCCCTGGAGCCGCACCTGCTCGGCCTCGGCCTCCGCCGCGGCGATGGTCACCTTCTTCTGGCCCTGGGCACGCTGGACGGCCGCCTCGGCCTCGGCCTCCGCCGGCCGGACGGTCGAGGAGAGCAGCTCCTTCTGAGTCCGATCCGCCTGGAGCAGCGCCAGCTCGGTCTGCTTTTGGACGACGGCCTGCTGGGCCGCCGCCTGGGCGAGCGGGCCGGCCTGGGCGGCGGTCGCCTGTGCCGACTGCACCTGCTGCTCGATCTCCGCCTGCTTGAGTGAGACATCCCGCTGGGCGTTGATCTTGATCTGCTGGGCCTGCGCCTCCCGGACCGCGGCCTCCTGGTCTGCGGTGGCCTTCGCCATCCGGGCGTCGCGCTCGACGACGGCGAGGTTCTGCTGGCCCAGCAGGCCGATGTAATTCGACTCGTCGGTGAAGCTCTGGATGGTGAAGGCGTCGATCTGGAGGCCGGAGGTGGCCAGGTCCCCCTTGGCCGCGTCCTGCACCTGCTGGAGAAGCTTCTGGCGGTCGCGGATCAGCTCCTCTACGGTCAGGGTGCCGACGATGGCGCGCAGGGACCCCTCGAGGACGTTCTTGACGATCGAGTCGACCTGCTCGTCCTTGGCGTCGAGGAAGCGCTCGGCCGCGTTCCGCAGCGATTCCACGTCGCGGCCGATCTTGAAGGTCGCCACGCCCTGGACCTGGACCTTGATGCCCTGGCTGGTGACGGCGTCCTGGAGCTGGACCGAGATCTGGCGCGCGGTCAGCTTCAACCGTCCGACCCGGTTCCGGATCGGGATCACGAAGGTACCCCCACCGACCACGACCTTGACACCGCGATCGCCGGCCTTGGACATGACCTCGCCCTTCTCGTCGCGGACCTTGGCGCCCTGGGAGCCGGCCACGATGATCGCCTCGTTGGCGTTGGCCACCTTGTAGCGGCTGGCCACGTAGGCGAGGAGGAGGACGACGATGACGATGACGGAGATGGCGAGCAGCGGGCCGCTCATTGGCTTGTCCCTCCCTGGGCACTGGTCGCGCGGAGTGGCGCGACGACGACGTTGGAGCCGGCGATCGCCTCGATCTTGACCGAGGCGCCGGCGGGGATCTCCTGGTCCGAGGTCGCGGTCAGCTCATGCGACTGGCCGGCATAGCTGAGCTGGACGGTCCCGAAGTGGCCGGGATGGATCCCGACCGAGACCCGGGCGCTCTGCCCGACCAGGTCGCTGAGGCTGAAGGGTTCCGGCCCCTGGCCGCTGGCCAGGACGCCGAAGAGGACGAAGACGAAGCCGGCCCCGGCAAACCCGGTGCCGATCCCGATCAGGGTCGCTACGCCGCTGCTCAGGTGGAAGACCTGGGTGCTGAAGAGGCCGCCCACCCCGAACATCGAGACGAAGCCGAGCACCAGCGGCATCAGCCCCACGCCGCCGATGTCGACGCCGGCGTGGAGAGCGTCGAGCACGCCGCCGAGTAGGTCCCCGACCACCACGCTCACCAGCAGCAGCCCGCCACCGGCGATGAGGCAGATCAGGAAGATCGAATCGGCTACCCCCACTTGGCGCAGCGAAGTCTAGTGGGCTCCGGCCACTCAGGCCAGGGAATAGCGGAGGAACAGGTGCTCGGCGGCCCGGCGGACGCTCAGGAGCCGGCCGCGGCGCTGGATGCTCGGAAGCAGGCTGACCCCTTCCACCAGGCCGACCTGCGCGGAGCTCCGCTCCCGGCCGGCCAGGACGGGAGACAGAGTCAGGAAGAGCTCGTCCACCAGGCCCGCCGCCAGCAGATCGCCGAAGAAGTGCGGGCCCCCTTCGCTGAGGATCGTCCGGTGGCCCTCGGCACGGAGCGCTGACACGACCGCTCGCGCGTCGAGAAGCGCGCCTCCGCCCAATGACACGACCTTGACGCCGGCGGGCAGCTCGCCGCCCAAACGTGACGCACCCGCTTCGGTGGTCAGGATCAAGCCGCCCGCGAGGGCCGGAAGCTCCGGGTCGACGTTGCCGCTTGCGCTGACGACCGCGAGGCGCGGGCCGGGCGGCAGGCCGAGCGACTCCCGCAGCTCGCCGAACGCCTCAACCGCGGGCGGGTAGACCCTCTCGGCGGTCCAGAGGTGGCGCTCCTCGGCCCGCAGGGTGCCGGCGCCGATGACCACCACCTCGGCGAAGGACCGCAGCAGCCCCATCAAAAAGCGGTCGGCGGGCGCACCGCCGCTGATCAGGCCGCCCTGCCCGGGCTCCAGCGGGGAGATGGCGGTGACGCCGTCCAGGGAGGTGACGAAGTTGGCATAGAGAATCGGGCTGCGGAACCCGAGCTCCCCCCCATGGAGCTCGCCCAGCGGCGGCGGCAGGAAGGCGACGGGAAGGCCTGGAACCTCGTAGAGAAGCTTCAGGGCCGGGTCGTTCAGCTGCGGGTCGACCTCATCTCGCAGATGCGCAGGAACTCGGCCCGGAGCTCCGGCTCCTCCGCGTAATGGCCGCGCCAGAAGGTCGTCCGCGTCACCGAATCCGTCTCTCGCACGCCCCGCATCTGGGTGCAGAGGTGGGTGCCGTCGAGGTAGACGGCGACACCGTGGGCCTCCAGGATCCCCTGCAGCGTCTCCGTGATCTGCACGCCCATCCGCTCCTGGACCGAGAAGCGGCGGGCGAAGAGGCGCACCAGCCGCGTCAGCTTGGAAATGCCGATGATGTTCTCGTGGGCGATGTAGCCCACGTAGGCGTGGCCGAAGAACGGGAAGGCGTGGTGCTCGCACAGGGAGTAGTAGGGGATCGGTCCCTCGACCACCTGGCTCAGGTGGCAGTCCGGGCCGCCGCGGCACTCGGTAGGAAACGCGGTGACCAGCTTGGGGTCGCCCTCGTAGCCCTCCGTGGCGTCGAAGAGCGCCTTCAGGAAGCGGGCCGGCGTCCGTTCGGTCCCTGGCGTGTCCATCTCCATCCCCAGCGCCTCGAAGATCTCGCCGATGTTTCTCTCGAAGCGCGCCCACTGCTCCGGGGTGATCGTGCGCGGCTGGCTCCGCTGCCAGTCCTCCGACTCCTGGCGGCCGAGGCCGTGAAGCGTCGCAACCTCGTCGACCGGCTTTTCGTCGCCCATTCCGCAGTGTGATGCTAGCTTCCCAGCCATGGACCTCTCCTCGGCGCCCTCATGCAGGTAGCAGCGGACGACCCGGGTTGAGGGGCACCATCTCGGTTCCAGGTCCTAGCCCACAGGATCAGCGAGCACATTCGCGATTGGATGGGCGAGCTGCGCGCCCTCTGCGCGATTCCCAGCGTGTCGGCCCGTCACGAGGCCATCGACCCCTGCGCCGAGCTGGTCTCCCGGATGCTGGAGCGGCGAGGCTTCGCCACCCAGGTCACGCCGACCGCGGACGGCGGCCATCCCATCGTCTTCGGACGTGCCGCGGGAGCCAACCGCTCCCGCAAGCTGCTCTTCTACAACCACTACGACGTCCAGCCGCCGGAGCCGCTCGACCTCTGGCACAGCCCGCCCTTCGACCTGACCGAGCGCGACGGTTCGGTCTTCGCCCGCGGCTCCAAGGACGACAAGGGCGAGTTCGTGTGCCGGCTGGCCGCCCTGGACGCGGTCCGGGCGGTGACGGGCACCTATCCCTGCGACATCACCTGGCTGGCGGAGGGCGAGGAGGAGGTCGGCAGCCCACACCTGCCCGCCTGGATAGATCAGCACGAGTCGGAGCTGAAGGTGGACGCCGCGATCTGGGAGGAGGGCGGCATCGAGGTCGACGAGACGCCGATCGTCCGCCTGGGCGCCCGCGGGCTCCTCTACGTGGAGCTCTCGGTGAAGGTGCTGGCCCGGGACGCACACTCAGGCCAGGCCAACCTTCTCCCCAACGCCGCCTGGCGCCTGGCCTGGGCGCTCGCCTGGCTGAAGGCTCCCAACGAGAAGATCATGATCCCGGGCTTCTACGACGCCGTCCGTCCGCCCACGCCGCGCGAAGAGGAGCTCCTCAGAGAGGCTCCCAAGGGCGCCGCGGAGGTGATGGAGGAGTTCGGGCTGAAGGAGCTGTTGGGCGGGGTGACTGACGTCAACCGCGCCTACTTCACCCCCACCTGCAATATCGCCGGGATCGGCGCCGGCTACCAGGGCGAAGGCTCGAAGACGGTCATCCCGGCCGCCGCCATGGCCAAGCTGGACTTCCGCCTGGTCCCGGACCAGGATCCGCACGACATCCACGCCAAGCTCCGCCGCCATCTCGACGAGCGCGGGTTTGGCGACGTTCAGATCGAGGTGCTGGGCGCTGAACGGCCCGGCCTCACCGACGCCGACGCGCCGGTCGTCAAGCTGGTGGCCGAGATCGGCGAGGAGATCTATGGCAAGAAGCCCCGGATCACGCCCTTGACCGGCGGAACCACGCCGATGTTCCTCTTCACCGAGCGCGGCGTGCCGGTGGTGGCCCCGGGGGTGGGTTGGGGCGCCATGAACCGCGCCCACAGCCCCAACGAGTTCATGCGGCTGGTGGACTTCGAGCGCGCAGCCCGGCACATCGCCCGGCTGGCCGTTCGCTTCGCCGAGCAGTGAACGCAACCGCGGCCGAGGTCGATCGGCAGCGCCGGCTCCGGCGCCGATTCCGCCTCCGCGGCCCGCTGCTGGACCTGACCAGTGGTCTGGAGCTGGCCGAGCCGGCACCGGTGGCGGAGATCGTGGCGGCCGAGAAGGCGCTCCGAACGCGTTTTCCGGCGGATTACGTGCAGTTCCTCAAGGCCTCCAACGGGGGCCGCCTGCAGCTCGGGGCAACGGCGGTCGAGCTCTGGCCGGTGCACCATCTGCGCCGGCTCAACGAAGAGCGCGGCTCGGAGCTCGGCCTGGTCGTTTTCGGCAGCGGCCTGAGCGGCGACGAGTTCGCCTTCCGGCACGGCCGCTTCCTGCGGCTACCGGACCGGGACAAGCTGGCCGGACCGGAGCCGCGCGGCGAGTCCTTCGCCGAGTTCCTGCGAACTCTTCTACCGCAATAGGAAGCCCGTACCCAGCTCATCGTCGGGCTCGAGCGAGAACTCATGGCGCCCGGTCAGATGGNNNGCCGACGATGCTCTGATGCACCAGCGCCTGGCCTCGCGGCAGCTCGCCCCGCGCGTCCAGCGCCGCAAGGCGGGCGGAGGTCCCGCTGCCGCAGGGCGAGCGATCCACCTCCCCATCGGCGAAGACGGTGACGTTCCGGTCGCCTTCCGTGAAGATCACACCGTAGATGCCCTCGATCTCCGGCCGCTGGGGGTGCCGGATGCTGTGCTCGGCCTCGAGGTGCTGCTTGATACCACGGCCGAGCTCGATCAGCTGCGGAAGGTGGCGAGGGTGCACCTTCAAGCCCGCCTGCGCGGCCGGAACGATGGCGTAGAAGGCGCCGCCGTAGGCGACGTCGAGCGTGAAGCGTCCCGTCCTCAGGTCACGGGCGTGAACGTACGCCGGCACGTTGCGGAAGCGCACCGATCGCACCCTGCCGTCCTCCACCCTGACGACGGTGGGCAGGCGCCCGCTGGGGACGTCGACGGTCACCCTGGTCTCAGCTCCGCTCGCCGGCAGGCGACCGCTCTCCAGGGCCCAGGTGACGAGGGCGATGGTGCCGTGCCCGCAGGCTGTGCTGTAGCCGGCATTGTGGAAGAAGACGACGCCGAGGTCCGCGCCTTCTGACTCCGGTTCGGTGACGAAGCAGCCGTACATGTCGGCGTGCCCGCGCGGCTCGTTGACCAACAGGCGGCGGACGTCGTCGCAGTTCTCCAGCGCCCAGCGCCGCTTCTCCAGGATGGTGCGGCCGAGCAGCTCCGGGGCGCCGGCGGTGACGATCCGGAACGGCTCTCCCGCGCAGTGGTAATCGACGGTGTTGATCTTCAAGGCTCGCTTCTCCGCCACCGGCCCGCGGCTGTCGGGCGGGCGAGATTCGAACTCGCGGTCTCCTGGTCCCAAACCAGGCGCTTTGCCGGGCTAAGCTACCGCCCGCCGCTG
>VBHN01000021.1 GCA_005881155.1 Chloroflexota bacterium
CAGCGCCGAGGTGACCTTCGAGGCCGACGTCGCCGACCGCGAACGCATCGAAGACGCCGTCAAGGACCTGACCGAGCGCCTGACCCAGCGCCTCCGCGAGGCGGGCGTGAAGGCCAAGACGGTCTACGTCAAGGTCAAGCTGCCGGACTTCCGCCTGGTGAGTCGCCAGGTTTCGCGGACGAGCGCGACCGACGACGCCGACGTGATCTTCCGCGCCGCTCGCTCGGCGCTGGAGAAGTCGCACCTGGAGTCGCGGCCGGTCCGTCTGATAGGCGTCGGCCTTTCTGGGCTCGAGCACCCGCAGCCGGAGCTGCAGATGTCGCTTTTTGACTGAGGCCGCCGCCGGCCTCCATCGAAGAGCGGTCGATCTGTGGTCTCGGCGGCAGCGCGCCGATCAGGTCGGCCACGGTCAGCCAGCCGAGGCCCTCGACGCCGCGCCTGACCAGCTCCCGGAAGACGGCGGCGGTCGCCTGCGCGTCGCCGAGCGCGGCGTGGACCGGCTCGATGTGGATCTCCAAAGCCTCCACCAGGCGGGCCAGCCCCGGCGTCTGCCCGGGAGGTAGCTCCAGCACCAGCCGGCCCAGGGCGGTGGTGTCCACCACCGGGTGCTCGAGCGGCCGGGGCAGGCCGCGACCCAGGATCCAGGTGTCGAACGCGTCGTGGCTGTGCTCGACCAGGACGGCGCCGCGGGCGAAGTGGAGGAAGGCCCGACGCGCGTCGCTGAACTGGGGGGCGCCTTCCAGCATCTCGCGCTCGATCAGGTGCCGGCGCTTGGCGTAGGGGTTGATGGGAGCGCGCGTGTGCACCAGGGTGTCGAAGAGGCCCAGGGAGCCCACCAGGTTGAAGCGCTCGGCGCCGATCTCGAGGACCAGGAAGGGCCGGTTGCCGGTGGTCTCGATGTCCACCGCCACGAACTCCGCCTCCGCCAGGGGCGTGTCAGGGCTGACGGCCAGGACCTCATCGCCCGCCGGCTGCCAGGGGATCGGTTCGATAGCGCCGCGGGGCTTGAGCCGAAGAAGTCTCTCTGCGCGTGGCACGGATTGTTCGCTCATCTGTAAGTGGCGCTTAGGCCGGGTCGTTGGGTTCCCGCGAAGCGGGATGTCGCCCGGCCGAGTGAGTTGTACACCTTGCGCAAGTGCGTGGCGCCGAGAAGCCCCGGGGGGTCCGTGGGGGATCCGCAGATCCCCCGCGCCTCAGTAGGCGTTCTTGTGGGTGAACACCCGGAACAGCGTTATGAGGATGATCTTGAGGTCGAATGCCAGGCTCCAGTTCTCAATGTAATAGAGGTCGTAGATGAGCCTCTCCTCCACCGGCGTCTGACCGCGGAGGTCGTTGGCCTGGGCCCAGCCGGTGAGGCCCGGGCGGACCCGGTGGCGGTCCGCGTAGTGGTTCAGGGAGGCGTCGAACTCCTGCACGAAGACCGGCCGCTCGGCCCGCGGCCCGACCAGGCTCATCTCGCCCTTGAAGATGTTCCAGAGCTGGGGCAGCTCGTCCAGGCTGAACCGGCGCAGGAAGGCGCCGACGCCTGTCCGGCGGGGATCGCCAGCGGTCGCCCAGACCGGGCCGCTCTCCGACTCGGCGTCGCTGCGCATGGTCCGGAACTTGACCATCCGGAAGCTCTCGCCGCGGCGCCCCACCCGCTCCTGGGCGAGAAGGACGGGCCCCGGCGAGGTGAGCTTGACGAGAAGTGCGATGACGGCCAGAAGGGGTGAGGCGACCACCAGGCCCAGGCCTGAGATCACCACGTCGAAGGCACGTTTGCCGGCGGCGGCCGGGCCGTCGATGTCGAGGCCCCGGCGGAGCTGGAGCAGCGGGATCCCGTCCAGCTGGTCGCCGGTCACCGCAGTGGTCATGATCTCCAGCATCGAGGGCACGATCCGGAACTCTGCCCCCGACTCCCGGCAGGAGTCGACCAGCTGCAGGATCTGCTCCTGGCTGACATCGGCCAGGGCCACGAAGACGACGCTCACCCGTTCCTTCTGCACGAGCTCGGGTAGCCGCCGGGTGCTGCCCAGCACGGGCACGCCCCGGAAGTCCGCGCCGGCCGGCAGCACGTCGCTGATCACGCCCGCCAGCTGGTAGCCGTAGTCCGGGAACATCCGCACCCGCTGGATGACCAGGTCGGCGGCCGCGCCGTGACCGATGACCAGCGCCCGGTCGGCCCCGATCCCGGCGGCGCGCCTCGCGGCCGCCCGGCGGCGCAGCGCGTAGCGGGCGAGCGCGGCCAGGAGCCCGGTCAGGAGCAGCCAGTAGGCGAAGGTCACCCGGGAGTAGCTGAACTCCCGGTCCAGGCCCATCATCGCCAGCACCACGACCGCGGTGATCGCCAGTGCCCCGATGACGCCGAACAACTCGTCGATGAAGAGCACGCCGCGCCGGTGCCGGTAGACGCCCAGCAACCAGAAGACGATGACCACGGTGAGGGCCAGCACTGGCGCCGCCAGCAGGTAATGACCCGGGCTCGGGGCCTCCCCGCCTGGTATGTAGCGGGGCAGCTTCAGGCCGAACCGGGCCCAGTAGGCGATGCCGAGCGCCAGGACGGCGACCAGCGCATCCGAGGCGAGCTGGGCCGGCGCGAGGTTGGGCCGCTTCACCGGTTGAGCCTTGGGTTGGGGCGAGGGCTGCGACGACGGGCTCGGGCGCGACGCCTGCAAGTTGTGCAAATCCTAACCGGTACACTCGCCGTCCAGTGGCTCCCCGCAAACGGATCCTGAGCGGCATGCGGCCGACCGGCCGCTTCCACCTCGGCAACTACTTCGGTGCGGCCAAGAACTGGGTGGAGCTGCAGGACGAGTACGAGTGCTACTACATGGTCGCCGACTACCACGGGCTGACCAGCCAGCCGCACGCGGACTCCTTCGAGCGCGACCTCATCGACCTCGCCGCGGACATGGTGGCAGTGGGCGTGCGACGGGACCTGATCTACCTGCAGTCGTCGGTGCCGGAGGTGGCCGAGCTCTTCCTGCTCTTCACCATGGTCACGCCTTATGGCTGGGTCCAGCGCGTGCCGACCTTCAAAGAGATGGCACGCCAGCAGCCCGACAACGTGAACATGGGCCTTTTCAGCTATCCCGTCCTGCAGGCGGCGGACATCCTGCTCGTGAAGGGGGATGCGGTGCCCGTGGGCGGAGACCAGGACGCGCACATCGAGATGGCCCGGGAAACGGCGCGGCGCTTCAACCGGGTCTACGGAAAGCTCTTCCCGGAGCCGGCCACGCTGCGGACCTCGACACCGAAGATCCTGGGCACCGACGGCAAGCAGAAGATGTCGAAGTCGCTGGGCAACATCGTCGGGGTGACGGCTGAGCCGGAGGTCATCCGCAAGCAGGTGCTGTCGATGGTCACCGACACCAAGCGTGTATACAAGTCCCAGCCAGGGCATCCCAAGAGCTGCAACGTGGATTCGCTCTACAAGGTCTTCTTTCCGGACGACTGGGAGCACTACTGGGAGCTCTGCCGGAAGGCGGAGATGGGCTGCCTGGAGAAGAAGCAGATCCTGGCCGAGCGGATCGTCGAAACCTTCGCGCCCTTCCGCGAGGCCCGGGCGGAGCTCTCCGACGAGGCCGTCAAGGGGATCCTGGCCCGCGGCTCGGAGCGGGCCCGGGAGGTGGCGGGCGGGACCGTCACGGAGGCCCGGCAAGCAATCGGCCTGCTCCCGCCCCTGTGATACTTTTCGAGTTGTCTCAAGCGGGCCCGATGGAGGCCAGGGCATAAGCAGCCACAGCGTCGATGAAGTTCCGCGGATGGGGGTCGACCCCAATGTGTCCCGACGCACCTTTCTCACCTGGTACATGGCGGGCTTGATGACCGCCACCCTGGTCGCCGGCCTCGCGCCGATCCTGGTCTACGTCTGGCCTCCCGCCCCTCCCGGTCAGAAGAACGCGAAGGTGAAGGCCACGCCCGACACCCCGCTCTCCGACCTCCAGGAGAACGACGCAGTCCGCTTCAAGTCGCCCGACAACGCCGGCTTCTACATGCAGGACGGCGGCGGCGACAACTCCAAGGGCGACATCGCCTACTCCGGATACGCGGTCAAGGCCGGCAGCCAGACGCTCTTTTTCGCGGTCAACTGCAGCCACCTCGGCTGCTCCATCAACTGGGTGAAGGACAAGACCCGCTTCGAGTGCCCGTGCCACGGCTCGCGCTTCTCGATCCAGGGCCAGGTGATCCACGGGCCGGCCGCCTTCCCGCTCTCCCACCTCAAGGCGGAGACCCAGCCTGACGGAACCCTGCTCGTCGACGGCTTCATCCAGACGCCGGGAGCGTCCTAGGGATGGCGATCCCCACCCCGCGCGACGTGCAGCTGGCGGTGGTGGACTGGCTCGACTCCCGCTTCCCCTTCACCGAGGTCGTCGACGAGTCGCTGACCCAGCGGGTTCCGAACTACGCCAACGCCTTCTATTACTGCTTCGGCGGGATGGTCTTCATCCTGATCGTGCTGCAGATCGTGACGGGGATCTTCCTGGCCTTCTACTACGTGCCGGACGGCGCCGGCAACCCCGCCCCGGCCTACACCTCGGTCAACTTCATCATAAACCACGTCTATCTGGGCTGGCTGATCCGGGGGATCCGCTTCTGGTCGGCCAACCTGCTGATCGTGATGGTGGTCCTGCACATGGCCAGGGTCTACTGGACGGGCTCCTACCGGGCGCCGCGCGAGCTCAACTGGATGGTGGGCGTGACGATGATGTTCCTGGTCCTGGTCTTCTCGCTGACCGGGTACCTGCTGCCCTGGGACACCAAGGCCTACTGGGCGACCAGCGTCACCATCAAGATCGCGGGCTCACCGCCGGTGATCGGACCCATCGACATCGGCGGGTGGACCAAGCTGCTCCTGCAGGGAGGCCCGGTGGAAGGCCCGGAAACGCTGCAGCGCTTCTTCGCCATCCACGTTTTCCTGCTCCCGGCGCTGATCATCGTCTTGATGTACGTTCACTTCCGACTGATCCGCGAGCACGGCATCTCGGAGCCCCTGTGAGATGAGCAAGCGAAAGGACGGCAAGCGTTACCGCGGGCCCGGCGCCGAACCGGCGATCGAGCTCCCCTACCAGCCGGACGCCGACCTCCCGCCGCGGCGCACCGAGCTGCCGGTGGGCATCGATCATCCGGCCTACCCGGTGCTGGTCGGCCTCGCTCTCTTCCCGATCCTGATGGGCGGGAGCGGCCACCACCTGGCCGAGGACATGCCCGACGACGAGACGCACCCCTTCTACCCGGACCACTTCTGGCCCTACCCGATCATCGCCGTGATCATCCTGGCGGTCGTCGGCCTGATGTCGTTCGTCGTGCAGCGCAACATGCTGTTGGAAGCCTCCGCCGACCCCCGGGAGGTCGTCATCCCGCGGCCGGACTGGTACTTCCTGTTCCTCTTCCAGTTCCTCAAGACGGGGCCCGAGCTCATCACCGCCCTGGTCATCCCGCCCCTGATCCTGATCTGGCTGCTGGTCTTCCCCTTCATCGACCAGGGCATCGGTCCGATCATCGCCCGGCGGATGGGCTGGCCGCGCTGGGTCGTGCCCGGCCACAACTGGATCACGGGCACGCTCTTCTGCCTGTTCATCGCCTGGATCCTGGGCCTCACCTTCTTCGCCCTGGCCGGGCCCAACTTCTGCGTCCCCTGGCCCTTCTTCGGCATCGGGACCCTCTGCGGAGCCTGATCCGGCTCTTCTTCGACCACTGGTTTCGTGCGGTCCGCTCGCTGACCGGCTTCAGGCTCTTCGGCCTGCGCTGGCTCCGACCCTGGCTCGACTTCGTGTTCTGGGCCCACCGGCGGGGGACGGCGGTCATCGATTACGGACCCTTCCGGGTGCGCGAGGGATCGACTGACCTGGCCGAGTTCGCCGGGGTCTTCAACGACCACGACCCGGGACGCCTCGAGCGCTGGCTGGTCTCGGTGACGGACGTGGTCGACGTCGGGGCGGGCGCCGGGGCGTTCAGCCTCCTGGCCCTCGAGGTGGCCGCGCGGGCCGGCACGCAGGTGAAGGTGATCGCGGTGGAACCGGACCCCGACGACCTGCAGTTCCTCGGCTCGCAGCCCTTCGCCTCCAGCTTGAAGCTGCTCCACACCTCGACCGTGACGCAGGGCGGCGAGGTGCCGACGCTGCTCCGGCTGAACATGGACGGCGGTGAGCTCGAACTGTTGCAGGCGGGCCTGCCCAAACACATCCGCTGCCTGTTCCTGCGCTGGAACCACACCGGGAGCCCCCGCGACCTGCTGCCGAACGGCTTCGTGAAGCTGATCGCCCGGGACCCGTCCGGAGCCACCAACTGGGCCTGGGAGCGGAGCTAGCAGGGTGCTCGAAAGGGTCGACTGGAGACCTGAAAGGGCAAGCCCGGCGCGAAGCGCCGCAGGCGTTTGGTGTTCAGGCGTTCGAGACCAAGAAAGCGCCGAGGAGCGCAGCGAACGCAGCCAAAGCTGCGCGAGCGAGCACCGCAGAAGCTGACGCACGGATCGGGCGCCTGGGCGCCGAAGCTCAGGCGAACCCTTTCGGGCAGCCTGCTTAACCCTTCTCGGTCGCCCGGTACTCGAGGTACTTGCCCAACAGCAGCCGCGTGTGGGCCTCCAGCGCCGGCAGCACCGAGAGGACGATCCCGACCACCGGGTAGCTGAAGTACTGTAGGAAGACCAGGAAGCGGCGGACCGGGTTCCACTCCGCCGGCGGCGGCGGCAGCATCTTGTACTCGAGCCAGATCAGCCCGATCACCGTGGAGGTGGTCGCGCTCAGGATCAGGCTCGAGTAGATCCAGAGCTGCTCGCCCAGGTCGGTGATCGAGAACTC
>VBHN01000022.1 GCA_005881155.1 Chloroflexota bacterium
GCGCCGGGAGACGATCAGCACCGCGGCCTCCGAGGTCGGCTTCCGCAGCGCCGCCCGCAGCCGCGCGTCGGTGCCGGCGTCGAGCGCCGAAAAGCAGTCGTCGAAGAGGTAGATCAGCGGGCGATGAACGAGCGCCCGAGCGATCGCGAGGCGCTGGCGCTGCCCGCCCGAGACGTTGGTGCCGCCCTGCGCGATCGGCTCCTCCAGACCGGCCGGCAGGGCCGCGACGAAGTCTTCCGCCTGGGCCACGCGCAAGGCTTCCCAGAGCTCTTCGTCCGTCGCCTCGGGTCGCCCCAGGCGCAGGTTGCTGGCCACCGTCCCGCTGAACAGGTACGCCTGCTGCGGAACCAACCCGATCGATTCGCGGAGCGTCCGGAGCGACTGCCGGCGCACGTCGACGCCGTCGACCAGCACCGAGCCGGCTGTCACGTCGAAGAAGCGCGCGACCAGGTTGACGATCGTGGTCTTGCCGCTCCCGGTGCTGCCGATGACGGCCGTGGTCGACCCAGGTCGGATCTCCAAGGAGAGGTCGCGCAGCACTGGTCGCTCGGCGCCCGGGTAGTGGAAGCTGACCGCCCGCAGCTCGACCCGCCCACGCTTGGCCTCAGGCTCCACGGGCTCGACCGGGTCGACGATCGTCGGTACCGAGTCGATGACCTCCAGGATCCGCTCCGAGCTGGCGCTGGCACGCGGGATGAGGATGGTCATCATCGCCGCCATCAGCACCGACATCAGGATTTGCATCAGGTAGGTGAGAAAGGCGGTCAGGTTGCCGATCGGCATGGCGCCGTCATTGACGAGGTGGCCGCCGAACCAGATCACGGCCACGCTCGAGAGCTGCAGGATGATCATGATCGAGGGCTGCGCGAAGACGAAGATGCGGGCGGTGCGGAGCGCCGTCCAGGTGAGGTCTTCGTTGGCCCTGTCAAACCGCTCCCGCTCGTAGTCGCCGCGGACGAAGGCGCGGACGACCCGGACACCGGTGATCTGCTCGCGCAGGACCTGGTTGATCCGGTCGATCTTGGCCTGCATGGAGCGGAAGAGGGGGACGGCGAAGTAGAGCATGGTCCCGATCACCGCGGCCATGAGGGGGATCACGACCACCAAGAGGAGGGACAGCGTGGCGTTCTCGTAGAGCGCCATGATCACGCCGCCGACCGCGATGATCGGCGCGGTCACGAGCATCGTCAGCGCGATGCTGAGGAAGATCTGCACCTGCTGCACATCGTTGGTGTTGCGCGTGATCAGCGACGGCGCGCCGAAGTGGTTCATCTCCTGGGCCGAGAAGTCCTGGACGCGCGCGAAGATGGCTCCCCTGGTGTCGCGGCCGACCGACATCGAGATCCGCGACGAGAAGTAGATCGCCACCACCTGGACGACCGAGGCCACCAGCGTGATCCCGAGCATCACCGCGCCGGTGCGCCAGATGTAGGCGAGGTCTCCGGCGATCGAGGTGCCCAGCAGCAGCGCGAGCACCAGCGACAGCTCGCCTCGGTAGGGCCGGAGGTGCCGGCGCAGGAAGTGGATCAGCAACCGACTTCGACCCCTTCCGCGGCAGCGGCGGCGAGGTTCTCGCGCAGCCGGCCGATGAGGGCCCGGAGCTTGCCCAGCTCCTGCTCGTCGATGCCCACCACCAACCTCGCGTGGACCCGCGCGAAGGCGGCTTCCAGCTGGGGCGCCAGCGCCCGGCCGGCGTCCGTGATCTGGATCGCGATCATGCGCCGGTCACGCGAGGAGAAGCGCCTCACGAGCAATCCCTTGGCCTCCAGGCGGTCGACCAACCTGGTCATCCCGGCCGTGTCGGTGCCCAGCGGGCCGGCCAGCCGGCCGGGTTGGATGCCGCGGTGGCGCCGAGCCGCCAGGATCAGGGCCGCCTGCTGGGAGGTGACGTCGTGAGGAGCCAGCTCGCGCTCGATTGCCGTCCGCAGGTAGCGGGCCAGGTGGAAGGCATGGGCCGGCAGGAACTTGGTCTCGCCGGGGTCGAGGGCGATCTCCGAGTCCGCTGCCCGGAGCATTGCGCGACAGTAGCTGTCTAGACAGCAAAGGTCAACACGATTCTGGCCACACCGATTAACTCGCGGCCTGGACTTCGTCTAGGCTGACAGACACTTTTGAGCTGAGCTGAGAGGTACGGGGATGAGCAAGGTACGGCTGCTGGTCGGTACTCGGAAGGGTGCGTTCGTCTTGACTTCGGACGGGAAGCGGGAGCACTGGGAGGTCAATGGCCCCCACTTCGCGGGCTGGGAGATCTATCACCTCAAGGGCTCGCCGGCCAACCCGGATCGGCTTTACGCCTCCCAATCCAGCGGCTGGTTCGGGCAGGTCCTGCAGCGCTCGGATGACGGCGGCAAGACCTGGGAGGCGATGGGCAACGAGTTTCAATACCAGGGCGAGGCCGGCACCCACAAGTGGTACGACGGCTCGCCGCACCCCTGGGCATTCGCGCGGGTCTGGCACCTCGAGCCCTCGCTCGACGACGCGGACGAGGTCTACGCCGGGGTGGAGGACGCCGCCCTCTTTCGGTCCACGGACGGCGGCAAGGCCTGGCAGGAGCTGCCCGGGCTGCGGACCCACCCCTCCGGACCCTCCTGGGCACCCGGCGCGGGCGGGCTCTGCCTGCACACGATCCTCCTCGACCGGACCAACCCCGACCGGATCTTCACCGCCATCTCGGCGGCCGGCGCCTTCCGGTCCGACGACAAGGGCGAGACCTGGAAGACGATCAACCACGGCCTCCACTCGGAGGGCATTCCCGACCCCAACGCCGAGGTCGGGCACTGCGTCCACCGCCTCGCGCTTCACCCGTCGCGCCCGAACGTGCTCTTCATGCAGAAGCACTGGGACGTGATGCGAACCGACGATGCCGGCGACAGCTGGCACGAGATCAGCGGCAACCTGCCGACCGACTTCGGCTTCACGATCGACGTCCACGCGCACGAGCCCGAGACTGTCTATGTCGTCCCGATCACGAGCGACTCGCACCATTTCGTGCCGGACGGCAAGCTGCGCGTCTACCGCAGCAAGACCGGGGGCGACGAGTGGGAGGCGCTCACCAAGGGCCTTCCCCAAAAGGACTGCTACGTGAACGTGCTGCGGGACGCGATGGCGGTCGACTCGCTCGACTCCTGCGGCGTCTACTTCGGCACCAGCGGGGGCCAGGTGTACGCGTCCGCCGACGCCGGCGACAGCTGGAACGCGATCGTGCGCGACCTCCCCGCGGTCTTCTCCGTGGAGGTGCAGACGCTGCCGTGATCCGGGTCGTCCTGCCCCCGAACCTACGCACCCTGGCGGGCGTCGGCAGGGAGGTACAGGTCGAGGTCGCGGAGCCGGTGACCCAGCGCGGGGTCCTGGACGCGCTCGAGACGGCCTACCCCGCGCTGCTGGGGACCATCCGGGACCGCTCCAGCCAGCGCCGCCGGCCGCTGCTGAGGTTCTTCGCCTGCGAAGAGGACCTGTCCGATGAGGAACCGGACACGCCGCTGCCGGAACCCGTTGTTGCCGGGAAGGAGCCCTATTTGATCGTGGGAGCGATGTCCGGGGGCTAGCGAACCCGACCTCGGGCATTTCGACCCCGCTCGCAGAAGTGGCGTAATCGGCAAGGCTTCAAACGCGCCGTATCCGGCTGCGGTAGAAAATAACGCGTGATGGAGACGCCGCCGATCGCCTGCAGCCTCAGCGGCGCCGACCTGCGCGTGCGCAGCGCCGAGTGGGACGGGCTGCTCTCGCGCTCGCTGATCTCAGCCCTGGCGATCCCGGCGGGAGTACGGCTGAATGTCGAACCAGGCGCCGCCGCCGAGCTGGCCAGGTTGATCGACCTCGAACGCGCCTGCTGCGCCTGGATGCGCTTCGATTTCGAGGACCTGGAGACGGTCGCCATCACCGCCGAGGGCGAAGGGCCAGAGGTGCTTCGCGCGATGTTCCTGGAGCGGCACCCCGCGTAACGAGCCGCCCCGCCGCGACACTGTCAGGAGGTCAGGCGATGGGGTTCATCTCAAGAGGCTTCAAAGGGCGGCGGGAACCTGCTGCGGACAGCTCGCGGCTGCCGCCCGGCCAGTACCTGGTCCGCGACTTCCCGGTGCTCTCGGCCGGGCCCACCCCGCACACCCCGCTCGCGGAATGGAGCTTCACGATCACCGGCGCGGTCGATGCCGACAAGACCTGGAGCTGGGAGGAATTCCGGAAACTGCCCAGTGAGACGGTGACCAAGGACATCCACTGTGTCACCAAGTGGACGAAGCTGGACACGAGCTGGACCGGGGTCGCCGTCAGCACCCTTCTCGAAGGCATCGACACCTCGGCCGACTACGTGGTCGCCTTCTCGGACGGCGGCTACACCACCAACCTGCCGCTCGAAGACCTGGTCGACGGCAAGGCCTGGGTGGCGTACGAGTTCGACGGCCGGCCGCTGGAGCCCGAGCACGGCGGCCCGGCCCGCCTGCTGGTGCCTCACCTGTATTTCTGGAAGAGCGCCAAGTGGGTGCGCGGGCTGTCCTTGCGAAACGAGGACGAGCCCGGCTTCTGGGAGTCAAACGGCTACCACCTGTATGGCGACCCATGGCGCGAGCAGCGGTACTGGGGCGACTGAGCTGGCAGCTCGGCAGGGTGGCCGGGCTGGTCAAGGAGACGCCCCGAGTATCGACCCTGGCGCTGGAGATCCCGGGCTGGGCAGGGCACCGAGCCGGCCAGCACATGGACGTTCGGTTGACCGCCGAGGATGGCTACCAGGCGCAGCGCAGCTACTCGATCGCTTCGGCCCCGGAGGATGAGCGGGTGGCCCTGACCGTCGAGCGGTTGGAGCAAGGCGAAGTCTCGCCGTACCTGGTCGGTGAGCTGGTCGTCGGCGATCAGCTGGAGCTCCGGGGGCCTATCGGCGCGTTCTTCGTCTGGGAGGCTGCGTCGGCCGCGCAGCCTCTGCTGCTGGTGGGCGCGGGCTCGGGAGTGGTGCCGCTGATGGCGATGCTCCGCCACCGCCGCGCAGCCGGCTCGCGGGTCCCCGCCTGCCTCCTCTATTCCTCGCGCTCGATCGAGGACGTCATCTATCGCGAGGAGCTGGAGCAGCTGGCGGCGGCGGCTGACGGACTTCGCGTCCACCACACGCTGACCCGCAGCCAGCCAGCCGGCTGGGGCGGCTACTCGCGGCGCCTGGATCGGCCGATGCTGGAAGAGGTCGCCTGGCGGCCGGCCCAGAAGCCGTCCGTCTACATCTGCGGGCCTACGTCCTTCGTGGAGGCGGCGGCCCAAATCCTGGTCGACCTGGGCCACGACCCGCGGTCGGTCCGCACCGAGCGCTTCGGCGCCACAGGGGGCTAGTCCAATGCTGGAGAGCGAGCTGAAGGTTGACGGCAATGCGATCGGCGGCCTGCTCAGGGAGTTCTTCACGGTCGAGATGACCGCGGCCGAGAGCACCTGCGCGGGCTGCGGGAAGGTTCACGTCGTCGGACGGGTTGACGTCTACATGAATGCGCCAGGCGTCGTGGTCCGCTGTCCCAGCTGCACCAACGTGCTGATGCGGGTGGTCCGGGGCGGCGGCCGGGTCTGGCTCGACCTCAGCGGGATGCGCTGCATCGAATTCACCGACCCCGAAGCCTAAGGAGACCAGGAACCATGGCCTTGACCCAGGTGCCCGCCGCAGCGGACCAAGCGCGACTGAAGGAAGGAGCCCACATCGAGGTCAGCCCCCGGCGCGTGCGCGCCTACTTCGACAACCAGGTGCTCGCCGACAGCGAGCGGGTCCTGCTGGTCTGGGAGACGAGGCGCCCGCCGGCCTACTGGTTCCCGAAAGCAGACGTGCGGATGGGGCTGCTGGCCGAGAAGGAACACCTGCATGACACGCCTTCGGGCACCGTGCGCTGGCGCTCCAACACAGGCGGCAGGGTCGCCGAGAACCTCGCTTGGAACTACGCGGAGCCGAGTGGCGAGCTGGCGCCGCTGAATGGTCACCTGACCTTCTACTGGAGCGCGGTCGACGCCTGGTTCGAGGAGGACGAGGAGGTCTTCGTGCACCCGCGCGACCCCTACTCCCGGGTGGACACCGTGCACAGCTCCCGCCAGGTCCGGGTGGAGGTCGAGGGACAGGTGATCGCGGAGAGCAGCCGCCCGGTGCTTCTCTACGAGACCGGCCTGCCGACCCGCTACTACATCCCCAAGCTCGACGTGCGGATGGAGCTCCTGGAGAGGGTCGACACGGTGACCCACTGTCCCTACAAGGGCGACGCGGTCTACTGGAACTTGAAGCTGGGCGACAGGACCTACAAGGACTTCGTGTGGAGCTATCCGCGGCCGATCCCCGAGATCCCCAAGATCGAGAACCTGCTCTCCTTCTACAACGAGAAGGTCGACATCTACCTGGACGGCAAGCTCCAGGAGCGCCCGGTCAGTCCGTTTTCTTAGGCCCTGGCTGGCCGTCGTCCGGGTGCCCCGTGTTGCCGAAGGCGATCCGGTCGCGGACCACTCGGGCCCGGCCCAGAAGCCGGGCCCGCTGCACAGCGTCCTCGCCGAAGCGGTCGCGGATGGCGTCCATCGCCGTCTCCAGGCGGCTGGGACGGGGTGGCGCCGGGGCCGAGAAGAGGTCCATTTGGCCTGACTCCGCCTCGCTCAACCCGGCCAGGCCCACGCCCAGCGTCCCCACCTGCCGGCCGGGATCGCGCGCCGCGAGAAGCGGCAGGGCGGCCCGGTAGATCTCCTCGCCCGTCGCGACCGGGGCGGGGAGCGTCGCCTGCCTCGAGAAGTGGCCCGCCAGCGGGCGGTAGACGACGCTCACCGAGACCACCCGGCCGCGCCGGCTGCCGGCCCTCAAGCGGCGGCCGACCATCTCCGAGAGCCGCATCAGGAGCTCCTCGAGCTCGCGCTGGGAGCTGGTCGCCCGGGCCAGCACGTGCGAGTGGCTGTAGCTCTTGCGGCTGACGCCCTCGAAGCTGCCGCCCTCGAACCCGCGCAGCCGCCGCAGCCAGCCCCTGGCGACCTCCTCGTGCATCCCCGCCAGCCGGAGCCGTTCCGGAGTGCAGCGCAGGAACTCGAGGGGGGTGCGGATGCCGGCTTTCAGCAGGCGCCCGGCCGTCGCCTCGGCGATACCGGAGAGGTCTGTCAGCGCGAGGCGCGCGAAGACTGAGACCAGGTTGCGGTGGTCGATCCGCTCCAGCCCGTCGCGCTTGTTCAGGTTGGACGCTTGCTTGGCCATCCAGATCGAGGTGGAGATTCCCACCGAGCTGGTTATGCACTCGCCGCACTCTTCGCTGATGGCGGCCTTGATGGCACGTCCGACGCCTTCGGAGCCGAGCCGGTCGAGGTCGGGCGTGCCGGCCAGGTTCACCGACGCCTCGTCGATCGACATCCGGAGCACGTCCGGGCTGTGCCGCGTGAGGATCTCGACCAGCCGGTCGGAGACGGCCCGGTAGCGCGGCGGGTTGGGCTCCCTGATCACGACCCGCGGGAAGATGGCCCTGGCCTCGAACACCCGCATCCCCGTCTTGATGCCCAGGTCGCGCGCCTCCCGGGAGGAGGAGACGATGGTTGCGGCGTCGGTGGCGTAGGCGGCGATCGCCAGCGGCCGGCCCCGGAGCGCTGGATCGTGCTGCTGCTCGATCGAGGCGAAGGCGCAGTTGAGGTCGACGACCAGGGTGGTCGGATCGGCCCGGTTCAGGCCGAGGTCCTCCTCGTCACTCACATCGAGCAGATGTTCGCACAGGCGGCGCCCCGATATCCAGCCGCCAAAAGACACAGCGCGGCGCTCATCTAATCGGCCAAAACCCGCCCGTCCATCTCCCTCGTTGACGCCTAGAATGCGCCCGGGATGGAGTTGGGGGAGGGGTCCTCGCGGCTATCCGTCGTCACCCGCCGTCAGGCGCTCAAGCTTGGACTTGCCGCCGCTGTCGCGGTGAGCGGAGGTCTGGCCGTGGACCGCCTCTTGTCGAGCCTGAGGCCGATCGGCGAGCTCAGCTTCAAAGAGTTCGCCGGGCAGGTCGGCAAGCCGTTCCTGGTCCAGTTCAAGGGCCGGCCCGCGCTCTCGCTGCGACTCACCGCCGCCAGCCCGCTCCCGCGTCCGGCCGGCGGCTACCGGCCCGCTGGCGAGGGGTTCAGCCTCCGTTTCGAGGGACCCACCGCGTCTGTCCTG
>VBHN01000023.1 GCA_005881155.1 Chloroflexota bacterium
CGCGCCGCTCCACTAAGGGAAACGGTGCGAGAGGTTCGTCCGCCGGCGACGGCACCTCATTTCCCGCGAAATTCAGTTGATCCGCCGGCGAAAGCACCTCTTCACGCCGTACCCGGTTCGTCTCCCGAGTTGACCCAGCGGTCGCCGGCGCGCCCTGCGAGCAGGTCGTCCGCCGCGCCTGGGCCCCAGCTCCCCTTTTCGTAGAGCTCGGGGTGACCGTCCGACTCCCAGGACTCGATCAGCGGGTCGACGATGTCCCACGAGCGCTCGATCTCCTTGCCGCCTGGGAAGACGGTGTGGCCGCCGGCCATCACCTCCCGGAGCACGTTGTCATAGGCGTCCGGCAGCGGCGTCCGTGCCAGGCGGCGGTATTCGAGCTTCATTCCGGCCGGCACCATCTCGAAGCGGGGCCCCGGGCGCTTGGCGCCGATCCGCAGCGTGATGCCCTCGTCGGGCTGGATCCGGATCACCAGGAGCGTGGGTATCGGTCTCTGTTTGCGACCGGCCACGGCCAGCTGGGGTGCGTCGCGCCAGCGGACCACGACCTCGGTCGACTGGCGGCGGAGCGCCTTGCCGGTCCGGAAGAAGATCGGAACGCCGTCCCAGCGCCAGTTCTCGATCTGGACCCGCGCCGCCGCGTAGGTCTCGCGGCGGGAGTCGGGGTCGACGCCATCCTCGTTGAGGTAGCCCTGGTACTGACCGCGCACCGCGGCGTCGGGATCGAGCGGCTCGACCGCGCGTAGGAGCTCCAGCTTGGCCTTCCGGATATCGGCCGGATCGAAGGTGGCAGGGTGCTCCATGGTCACTAGCGCCAGGGCCTGGAGTACGTGGTTCTGGACCATGTCGCGGACCGCTCCGATTCGGTCGTAGTAGCCGGCTCGGTTGCCGATCCCGATCTCCTCGGCGGCGGTGATCTCGATCGACTGGACCATGGTCCGATTCCAGACCGGCTCGAAGATCGAGTTGCTGAACCGGAAAGCGAGCACGTTCTGGACCGTGTCCTTGGCCAGGTAGTGGTCGATCCGGAAGATCTGGTCTTCGCTGAACAGCTCGCCGAGCTGGGCGTTCAGCTTTCGCGCCGACTGGGCGTCCTGTCCCAGCGGCTTCTCGACGACGATGCGGTGGCCCGCTTCCCGGCCCGAAAGGCCCGACGCGTTGAGAGCCGCGAGGATGTCGGCGAAGGTCTGCGGCGGCGTGGCCAGGTAGAAGACGACCGAGCGGTCCTTCTTGATCAGCTTGCGCAGATCCTCGTAGCCGTCCTGGCTCTTGTAGTCGAGCTGAATCCAGTCGGCGGTGGAGGCCAGCCGGTCGTTCCCAGAAGCTTCCGCGACCAGCTGGCGGAAGGCCCCGGTGGTCATCTCGGAGCGCCCGGCGCCCAGCACCCGCAGTCCCTTGATCTTGCCGTCCAGGGTCTGGAGGGCGGGGATGATCTTGCGCCGGGCCAGGTCGCCCGAGGCTCCGAAGATGACGAGGTCTGTGGTTTCCAATCTGCTAGTCAACAATATTCGTGTGAGCCCGCAGGTCGAGATCCCCGACTGGCTTACCTCGACGCTGGCCTCCGACGCGACCGGCGGCGAGGGCGTGCTGGAGGGACTGGCCCCGATCCGCCCCGGCCAGCACTACGCCGGGTACGCCAGCACGGTCACCGTCGCCGAGGGCGACAACCAGCAGCTGCGGGAGGCGGCCGTGCGGGGGCCGCGCCCGGGCCGGGTGCTGGTGGTGGGCGGTTCGCCAACCTCCCAGCGGGCGGTGATGGGCGACCTGGTCGCCACCTTCCTCCAGAACCAGGGCTTCCGGGCGGTGGTCGTCGACGGGCGGGTGAGAGATGTCGCCGAGCTGCGGACCCTGAACCTGCAGGTCTGGTGCCGGGGTGTCTCGCCGGTCGCCTCCACCAAGCAGGGTGGCGGGCGGTTGGGTGGTGAGGTCGACTGCGGCGGCGTGGCGGTCGCGCCCGGCGACCTGGTGGTGGCCGACGACGACGGCATCGTGGTCTGGCCGGCCCAGATGGTCGTGAAGCTGTTGGAGCTGGCTCGCCAGAGGCTCCGCGCCGACCAGGAGCGCGCGGCGGCCCTGGCATCGGGAGGTGAGCTGCGATGAGCAGGAAGGCGCTCCTGATCGTCGACGTCCAGAACGACTTCTGCGAGGGCGGCAGCCTGGCCGTCACCGGAGGCGCGGCTGTGGCCCAGGGGATCACCGAGCACCTCAAGGAGAGCCGGGGCGAATATGAGCTGGTGGCGGCGACGCGGGACTACCACGTCGACCCGGGCTCGCACTTCGCCGCCGAGCCCGACTTCAAAGACTCCTGGCCCGCTCACTGCGTCGCCGGCACGCCCGGCGCGGAGCTGCATCCCGACCTCGACCGCCGCAACCTCGACGAGGTTTTCGACAAGGGCCAGCACGCCGCCGCCTACTCCGGGTTCGAAGGTCGCTCCAGCTCGGGCCAGCTGCTCGGCGATGCCCTGCGGGGAGCCGGCGCTGAGGAGGTGGACGTGGTCGGGATCGCCACCGACTACTGTGTCCGGGCCACCGCCCTGGACGCGCTCAAGGCCGGCTTCAAGGTCAACGTCCTGCAGGACCTCATCGCCGGGGTGGCGCCGGGAACCAGCGAGGCCGCTCTCCGGGAGATGGCGACCGCCGGCGCGCACACCGTCTGAATCGAAAGGAAAGGCCGGCCGCGGCCCTCCAGCGGACCGCGGCCGGCTGCGGAGATGCGATCTGAGGTCTAGGCCGCAGCGGCGACGGCCGCGGACTGGCGGAAGACCCTGGTGAAGACGACGTAGAGCACGCCGGCGACGACGAAGCTGACGAAGAAGGTGAGGTCGCCCCACTCCGGATGGGCGAAGGGAACGGCGCCGATGATCGGGTGGGTTCCCGGGGTGAGCGGATCGCCCTGGTCCCAGAACGGAATCCCGGCGAGCAGCCCGAGCAGCATCGCCACCGGACCCGCCCAGGGGTTGTGCCTGGAATCGAAGTACTCAGCCTCGCGGTACTGGCCGCGCCTGAGCCAGTAGTCGACGAAGACGATCGCCAGCCAGGGGGCGATCCAGTAGGTGATGGCGAGGAGGAAGTTCTCGTACTTCGTCCCCGGGCCAACGTTGGCCTGGAAGGCGAGCCCGAGGATCAGGCCGATGACGCCCGAACCGACTGCGGAGATCGCTCGTCTCTGATGCAGGGCGAGCTTGATGCCGAGGGTCAGGAAGGACATCGCGCCGCTGTAGACGTTGATCACATTCGCTGCGATCGCACCGACCAGGATCCCGATCAGGACCAGCGTCGGCAGGATGCCGGGCAGCGGGGCGGTGAAGTTGGCGGTTGGGTTTGGATTGGTGCCGCCCAGGGTGGCGACGCCCGCCCCCGCGATCTCCAGGACCGCGCAGGACACGAAGACGCCCAGCCCGGCGGCGAGCCCGGTGTTGAACTTGCTGACCGTCCTGGGCAGGTAGCGCGAGTAGTCGGACGCGTACGGATTCCAGCCCGCCGCGTAGCCGAAGGCGATGAAGACGGCGAGCAGGAATGCGCCCGACTGGCCACCGAACGCCACTGGAGCCTTGGGATTGAAGGCAAGGCCTGGATTGGTCTGGCTGAGGATGATGACGACGGCGATCGCAAACACGATTCCCAGGTAGATCAATGCGTACTTCTCGAACGCGTGGATGAAGTTGTGGCCGACGAAGGCGACCACCACCTGGGCGAGCACGACCAGCGTGAAGGCAATCGAAAAGCTCAGAGCACCCTTGGTCAGGACCAGCAGGGCGAAGGTGCCGCTGACGCTGTTTACGATGAACCAGCCAATGCCCGCCGTGAGCGTGTTCAGGCCGGCGGGCAAGATCACCCCCCGGTAGCCGAAGGCGGCCCTCGACTGGACCATCTGCGGGACTCCGAAGCGGGGGCCCATGGACGAAAGGAAGCCATGGGTCAGCGAGCCGAGCGCGGTGCCCAGGATGCAGCCGAGCGCGGTGAGCCAGAAGCCGCCGCCGAAGAGGACGATCGGGAGAACGCCGACGTAGATTGTGGCGAACTCGAGGTTGGGCGACATCCAGGTCCAGAAGAGGTCGAGCGGGCGCCCATGCCGCTCGGAGTCGGGAATGTACTCGTTGCCGCCCGGCTCCACGGCGAGCACCCTGTCGCCGTAAACGCCCTCCCGCACAAGTACGCCAGGTTCGACGTCCGAGGTCACAGCCATGCATCTACCCCCGCAAATGGAAAGCCGTAGCGCTAGCCTCCCCGGGCTAACGCACGGAAGTCTAAGGCCAGTGATAGCCTCCTGAACCGTGCTCGATCTGCTGTTGAGGGGCGCCCGACTGCCCGGTGCCGCACAGCCGGTCGAGGTGGGGATCAGGGATGGCCTGATCGCGGCCCCCGAGCCGGAGGCGCGGGAGGTCATCGACCTGCGCGGCTCGCTCCTGACGCCCGCCCTCGTCGAACCGCACATCCACCTCGACGCCGTGCTCACGGTCGGCGAGCCGCGCCAGAACCAGACCGGCTCCCTGTTCGAAGGCATCGCCATCTGGGGCGAGCGGGTGAAGTCGCTGACCGTGGAGGACGTCAAGCGGCGAGTCCGGACCGTGCTCCGCTGGCAGCTCGCCAATGGCGTCCAGCACGTTCGCAGCCACGTCGACGTCTGCGACCCGGAGCTGCGGGCGATGCGCGCCCTGACCGAGCTGCGTGAAGAGGTCGGGGACCAGATGCACCTGCAGCTGGTCGCCTTTCCCCAACAGGGCATCCACTCCTTCGAGGACGGCGAGGAGCTGATGCGCAAAGCTGTCGCGCTCGGCGCCGACGTGGTCGGCGGCATCCCTCACTTCGAGATCAGCCGCGAATACGGGGAACGCTCCGTCAAGTTCACGATGGCCTTGGCGGCCGAGCACGGCCTGCGGGTGGACATCCACTGCGACGAGACGGACGACGACCATTCCCGGTTCGTGGAGGTGATGGCCGCGGAGACCATCCGGCTCGGCCTCCAGGGCCGGGTGACCGCCAGCCACACGACGGCCATGCACTCCTACAACAACGCCTACGCCTACCGGGTGATCAACAACATCAAACGGGCGGAGATGAACATGGTCACCAATCCCCTCGACAACTCCGTCCTCCAGGGCCGCTTCGACTCCTATCCGATCCGGCGCGGCCACACCCGGGTCAAAGAGCTGCTGGCTGCAGGCATCAACACCTGCATCGGTCACGACTCGGTGATGGATCCCTGGTACCCGCTCGGCTACGGCGATCCCCTGCAGGCGGCCTTCGTCCTCGCCCACTACGGCCAGATGTCGGGAGCGGGAGAGCTGCCGGCGCTGATCGAGATGATCACCGCCAACCCGGCGCGGGCGCTGGGGGTCGAGAACTATGGCCTGGAGGTGGGCAACCGGGCCGACCTGGTCGCCTACACGGCGCCGACCGAGATGGACGCGATCCGGCTGGTCGCCCCCCGCCGCCTGGTGCTGCGGGCGGGCAGGGTGGTGGCGCGGACCGAGCCGGCCGCAACCACCGTGATCTGGGATGGCAAGGAGGAGCCCGTCACCTTCCTGAAGCCCTAAACGCAACGGCCTGTACGTCCTCAGCGACCGGGTCCTTGACGCACGGCGTTATATTTCGAGACAAGACTTCGATGGCCTCACGTCCCTCCCACGATTCCCTACCGAGGCCGGTGATCCGGTTCCGTCCCGGCGGCGTGCTGGGCCGCCTCAACCCCCTCCCGCCGATGTGGCTGGAGGGGCGCCTCGCCTCCGAGTACGTGAACCTGATCAGGGATCCCGTCTATTACGGGCGGGGAGTCGCCGGCGGCGACGGCCGGCCGGTGTTGCTGATCCCCGGCTTCCTGGCCGGCGACCAGTCCCTGATCACGATGCGGGACTGGCTGCGGCGCATGGACTACCGGCCCGAGCTGTCCGGCATCCGCTTCAACGTCCTCTATTCGGAGTTCACGCTGGAGGGCGTCCTGGAGCGGCTCTACGTCCACCACCGCAAGACCCGGCAGAAGGTGGCGATCGTCGGGCACAGCCGCGGCGGGCTGCTGGCCAAGGTGATCGCAGATCGCAACCCGGAGCTCGTCTCGCAGGTGGTGGCGCTGGGCTCGCCCCTCAACGAGGCGCTCGACGTCCACCCGGTGACCATGGCCGCCGTGCGCGCGGCCCGTATTTACAACCAGCTGCGCTTCCGAAGGGGCTGGGAGAACGAGGACCGGTTCCTGGCCCAGCTGGCCGCCAAGCCGGCGGTGCCGGTGACCTCGATCTATACGCGCTCCGACGGGATCGTGAACTGGAAGGCCTGCCTCCGCGAGGACGTCGAGACCATCGAGGTCCGGGGCAGCCACGGCGGGCTGGGCGTCAACGCCGAGGTCTACCACCACCTGGCGCGCCTGCTGCCACACTGAATTTCGATGGCTAAGCGCTCGGTCCTGACGACCGGCGCCAACTCCGGGATCGGCCTCGCAACAGCCGTGGAGATCGCCCGCAAAGGGTTCGACTCGATCGGCTCCGTGCGGTCTGCGCAGAAGGCGAAGATCGTCCGCGACGTCGCCCGGCAGGCCGGCGTCGAGGTCCGGACCGTCATCCTCGACGTGACCGACCCGGCCCAGTGCCGGCGGGTGATCGACAGGCTCCGTCCCTGGGGACTCGTCAACAACGCCGGCTTCGCCGCCGTCGGGGCCGTCGA
>VBHN01000024.1 GCA_005881155.1 Chloroflexota bacterium
GGCTGCCAAACGTTGTATCCGCGCCTGGCCTTCTCGCCGATGTCGTCGAAGCCGTCGCCGCTCCAATGGACCTCGAGGGAGATGATCGATCCGAGGGCGTTGTTTGCGCCCAGCTCCACGACCAGGGTTTCAATTCCCGGTTGATCTCCCTCACCCTGGTCACCCAGCCACTTGGCTGCACTCACCTGGTTGGTGTCTTCGGGCTTGAGCTTGTCGTTCCAGAGCGTGCGCGCCGCGGAGCGCTCTTGGGAATGGGCGACGATTGGGGACTTCAGCCCCCGCAGCCCGCCGAGCCAGCCGGAATCCACCTGCGTCTGGCACCACGCGAGCGACTTTTTGCTCGCGTCGCCCAGGTCCCAGCCCCAGGTCGCCAGGTTATGGTTGGGCTCGGAGTTGGATGGATTCTCACTTCCTGGGCCGTGCTCCCAATATTCCTTGATCTGCACGAGCACCTCCGTCAGGGTCACCATCTCGCGACCGAAGCTCAGTGGTAGGCGGCTCGCCCGGGCCTCCATGGCGCGTATCAACGCCTCGATGTTCAGCGGCTGCCCGGGACAGATTGCGGGGCCGGGAAAGTCGGGACAGCGAAAGGCCGCCCAGCCCATCTGCCCCGCCACCAGCGCCGGCCAGGCTAGGTTGGTCTCGTGGATGGCGCCGCTCTTGAACCCCTGGCTGAGAGAGTCTCCCAGCACCACCAGTCGATTGGGCGGGACCGGCGTCTTCGCCGGCGGCGTGGACAGCGGACGCCCGAGATCAGAGTCGTCCGAATCAATCGGATCCGGCGCCTCCGTCCTGATCTCGAGGTCGGGCGGGATCGGCTCGCGGTGCGGGGCGTCCACGACGGGCGCCAATTATCGTCGGGCGGGGCGCACTGTCAATCCAGACTCATTACGTGCGCCCCGGAATAGGCCCGCCGTCCGCTGATCGCTTCAGTCGGCGGACGCGGCAATCACGCACCGGTGTAAGCGCTCTGAAGTGCGGCGAGGTCGAACTTCTTCATTTTGAGGAAGGCCTGCGTGACCCGCGCGATCTGCTCGGGGGAACCGTTGGTCATCATGTCCTCCATTGCCGTCGGGACGATTTGCCAGGTGAGGCCGAACCTGTCCTTGAGCCACCCGCATTGCTCGGCCTCGGGAACGGCCGAGAGCGCGTCCCAATAGCGGTCGATTTCGGCCTGGTCGGCGCAGTCGACCAGGAACGAGATGGCTTCGTTGAAGGTGAAGTCGTGGGAGCCCGCCGAGTCCATCGCGGCGAAGCGCTGGCCGCCGAGGGTGAAGTCGCAGTGCTTTACCGTCCCCGCCCGGTCCGGCTCCTCACCCGGGCCGTAGCGCATCATGCCTCCGACGGCGGACGCGGGGAAGATCGATGCGTAGAAGTCGACTGCCTCTTGGGCCCGCCCGCACACATCCCCGACGAACATGAGGGTGGGCGTGATGCGCTGCGAGATCTCCGGCTCGCGCGTGAGCATGACCTGCCACGAGAGCCCGTACCGGTCGCTCGTCCAGCCAAAGCGATCGCTGAACGGATAGGAGTCGAGGGGCATGAGCGCCTGGCCTCCGGCAGCGAGACGAGCCCAAAGCTGGTCGACCTCGTCCCGGGTCGAACACGAGACCTGGAACGAGACTGCAGGGGTGAACTTGAATAGCGGTCCCGCGCTGATGGCCATGAAACCCTGTCCAAGAAGCTCGAAGGAGACGATCTCCGAGTCTCCTGAGGGCGTGTCATGGATGGTGGTGATGTTCGTGATCCTCGAAGCAGGGAAGGTCTCCACGTAGAACCCGGCTGCCTCGCGGGCCTCGGTGTCGAACCACAGATGAGGTCGGATTCGGTTGGTCATCGCTGTCATTATCGTGACCGTAGGCGGCTCGACCCAGGCCGCCGGCGACGGTCTCCCAGCTCGCGAGCCAGGCGGCTGACGATCCGGTCCTGTCCGCGTCGAAACGAAGGCCTGGGCGCTTGGACCGCAGCTTCGACTCAGGCCACAGTTCGCCGTCGGTGCTCTATCACCCGGTCCATGGTGGCGTTGGCGCCGGCGGCCTCGTTCATCGCCGGTCCAAGCGACGGGAACAGGTCCATCAGAGCCTTGAGTAGCCGGCCCGGGCCAGGCATGACCACGATTTCGGGGCGGTCCTTCTGGATAGCGGCAACAACGGCCCTTCCCACCGCCCCCGCTGGGGAGGTTCCCATCGCCGGCATGTCCAGACCCAGCTCGTCGGCCGTTCGCTGGCCCTGCCCGGCGTCGCGGATGGCGCCGAGGACGATCACCGAGGCGCTGACACCGCGGCCCCGGTAGTCGGCGCGGAGGACGCGGGTGAAACCGATCAGCCCGTCCTTTGCGGCTGCATAAGCCTCGGTGTAAGGAAAACCGACCCGGCCCGCGATCGACGAGACGTTCACGATGTGGCCGCGCCGTCGCTCGAGCATGCCGGGCAGCAGCAGGTGAGTCAGCTGGAGCGGCGCGACGAGGTTCAGGGCCAGGATCGCCTCGTTCTCTCCCCAGGACATGACCTCGAACTCTCGCTGGGGGTCGCCTCCGGCGTTGTTGACCAACACGTCGACCGGGCCGAGCTCCTGCTCGACCGTCTTCACCAGGGCTTTCCGGCTGCCGATATCGGTAAGGTCGGCCGGCACGGCCAGAGCCGTCGCTCCCCCCGTTTTGAGGCTAGCTGCCACGGACTCCAGCTCCGGCGCCGACCGGCCCGTCACGACGATCGAATAGCCCGTTTCCGCCATCGCTCGCGCGATGACCGGGCCGATGCCCCGGGAGGCACCGGTGACCACTGCGATTCCGCTCGGCTTGACCATCTCAAAAGGACTCCTGGTTCTCGGCGCTCCACACGCCCTTGGCCACAATAATAGGCGCTGCCAATGATTTATTTCGCCTATTATTGGCACAGCTATGATTCCACCGATGGGGATCGAATACCCGGCGGACCTGGCAACCAGGATCGGGTTCCTACTCTCCCGCGCCCACCTGCTCGCCCGGGAAGGAGCAGACCGGGTGTTGGGCGAGCTCGGTCTCACCGCCAAGGGCTATGCGGCCCTGGCGACGGTCATCAGCGACGGGCCGATATCTCAGCGGAAGCTGAGCAGCCGAATCCGGATGGACCCGGCGACCATGGTGGACGTGATCGACGCCCTCGAGCAATCGGGGCGTGTGGTCCGGCGACGCAACCCGAATGACCGCCGTGAATACGCACTGGTGACGACCGCGGCCGGCCGAGCCCTGTTTGCCCGCGCCCGGAAGGCGCTAGACGCCGCCGAGCGCGAGACCCTGCGCGACCTCGACCTCAAGGAGACCGAACAGCTGCGGGAGCTGCTGGGGCGGATCGCTCGCAGGCCGGGACCGCTTACGACTGCGGACGTGGAGAGGAGTCTCCTCGGCTAGCCCGCTTGCGCCGGCTGGCGAGGCGACTCGCCTCGACCGAGATTCGTCTGGGCTACCCTCGACGTCTACAAGAACTGCGCCTACTTCGGCGAGGACTCGCAGAACAGCGGGACCGTGGTCGTGGACATCACCGACCCGGTGCACCCGCGGCAGACCGCCTTCCTGACCTCGCTGGCCATGGGCAACCCTTGGGAGTCGCTTCGCGTCAACCAGGCGCGCGGGTTGCTGGTCGCGGACTCCACCGGCAAGCAGTACCTGGACGTCTACGACGTGTCTCAGGACTGCGCCCATCCGCGGCTGCTCTTCAGCGGCAACATGCCGACCGCGATCGGCCACGAAGGCGCCTTCTCCCCCGACGGGACCGTCTACTACATGAGCTGCCTTTGCGCGAGCGGCATCTGGCCGATCGACCTCACCAACCCGGCCAAGCCGACCGTGGCCTGGTGATCTGGACCAGCGAGTGGAGCGGCATCCACCTCGCGGCCTTCGAGAACTCAGTCTTCCCGTTCCCCGGCTATGCGACCTGCCCGATCGCGAACGACTACTTCTTCGCGCAGTACAACCCTGGGTGCAAGTAGGCGCTCAGCCCGTTACCTCCTTAAGGAACTCGCCCGGGTACAGGGTTCGTAGGCCGGCGACGGAAAGGCCGTCGAAGTGCCGATCCCGACGCACAAGGGCATCTGCGTCATTCCTTACCGCCAGGGCGACCAGGTAATCATCGCCTGGGTCCCCGGGGACGACCCGTGGCGGGTCGGTTGGATCGGGAACCTGGATCGACTCCTGTTGAAGGCGGCCGACGAGCTCGTCTACCTCCTCTTGGGTAACCCCATACCGGTTGGCGATTCGGGGCCGAAGCAGAGCCTCCCGGACTTCCTTCACCAACTGCGGGCAGGTAATGACCTCAAATTCCCCGTCGTGCCAAAGGTCAAGAAGACGGGAGGCGGCTCCGGACGCGGCCAGGGTGCCAGCGACGATGCAATCTGCGTCGATGACGATCTTCAACCGCGGGTGGCGGCACGGCGACCTCCCCGACCGGGCGTGACCGGCTTGTGCCTGAGCCTCGCCTCGTGAACCGCTGCGTGGGCAACTTCATAAGCTGCGTCCTCGCTTAGGTTCGCTTTCGCTCGTATCCGGTCAAGGACTCCGAGACCTTGGCGCAGAGCCTCCTCAAGAACCTCCGAGTCGCGGCGACCGGTGCGCGCGGCGCGAACACGCACCTGGCGCATGAGGCTCTCGTCAATGGAGAGCGTCGTCTTGACCCTGGCCATATCGCCATAATGCCATATCGCCAGATAATTACAGGAGCGAATCGTGCCACACGTATCGATCCACGCCTGATGTCGAGGCGTTGAAGCCCACTCGGGCCGCGCCGTGCCTATTAGCTGGCTGGCAGCTCCCGACCGGCACCAGCGCAAAAGGAACGCAAATTGCTGCTTTCTCGCAGGTCGGCTATCAGATTTGAGCAACCACGACTATCGGGTTTGAATTCGGATTTTGGCTCCGGAGCACGGATTCGAACCGTGAACCTTGCGGTTAACAGCCGCCTGCTCTACCGTTGAGCTACTCCGGAGCGGCAGGCCCCACAGTTTACCGGGTTGCCCCCGAACCCTCCCCAGCCGGCGATTCGGATCAGGCGCCGGCGGATGGACGTCTCCAATCCGGGAATGAGGTGCTTGCGCCGGCGGATGTACGTACGATGCCTGGCATGGCCATCGCTGAAGAACTCGAGATCTCCCGCTTCCTGAAGGACCAGCCGAAGAAGCTCTTCATCGGCGGCAAATGGGTCGAGGCCGCCTCCGGCAAGACCTTCGACACCCAGGACCCCTCCACGGGCGAGGTGCTGGCCCGGGTGGCCGAGGGCGCCGCCGAGGACATCGATCGAGCGGTCGTCGCCGCCCGGAAGGCGCACGACAGCGGCGTCTGGCGGGACCTGCCCCCCTCCGAGCGCGCCAAGGTGCTCTGGCGGGCCGGCGACCTGATCGAGGAGCGGGCAATGGAGTTCGCCCAGCTGGACAGCCTCGACAACGGCAAGCCGATCAACGAGATGCTGCTCTTCGACGTGCCCCTGGCGGCCGCCACCTTCCGCTACTACGCCGGCTGGGTCACCAAGCTCACGGGCGAGACTCAGCAGACCTCATTCCCGGGCAAGTACCTCAGCTACACGCTCCGGGAGCCGATCGGCGTGGTCGGTGCGATCGTGCCCTGGAACTTCCCGCTCCTGATGGAGAGCTGGAAGGTCGCGCCCGCGCTGGCCTGCGGGAACACGGTGATTCTCAAGCCCGCCGAGGAGACCCCGCTCAGCGCTCTCCTGCTGGCCGAGATCCTCCAGGAGGCCGACCTCCCGGCCGGCGTCTTCAACGTCGTCACCGGCTTTGGGGAGACCGCGGGCGCCCGGCTCGCCGAGCACCCCGGCGTCGACAAGATCGCCTTCACGGGTTCGACCGAGGTCGGCAAGAAGATCCTCCACGCGGCGACCGGCAACCTGAAGCGGGTCTCCCTGGAGCTGGGCGGCAAGTCGCCGAACATCATCTTCAGCGACGCCCAGCTCGACCGCGCCGCGTCGGGAGCGTTTCTCGGCATCTTCTTCAACCAGGGCGAAGTCTGCTCGGCGGGTTCGCGGCTCTTCGTGCAGGACAAGGTCTACGAGCAGACCCTCGCCGAGCTCGCCAAGACCGCCGGCGAGATCCAGCTCGGGCCGGGCATCGATTCCATGACGCAGATGGGCCCGCTCGTCTCGCAGACCCAGATGGAGCGCGTTCTCGGCTACATCCAGGTCGGCAGCGACGAGGGCGCGCGGCTCGTCACCGGCGGCAAGCGCGCCACCGGCCACGGCGGCGGTTACTTCATCGAGCCGACCGTCTTCGCCGACGTCGACGGCAGGATGCGGATTGCTCAGGAGGAGATCTTCGGTCCCGTCCTCGCCGCCATCCCCTTCACGGATGAGGACGACCTGGTCGCCAAGGCCAACGACTCCATCTACGGGTTGGTGGCCGGCGTCTGGACCCGGGACGTGAAGCGCGCGCACCGGGTCGCTCACAAGCTCCAGGCGGGAACCGTCTACGTGAACTGCTACAACGTGGCCGACCCGGCGACGCCGTGGGGCGGCTACAAGCAGAGCGGCTGGGGCCGGGAGCTCGGCCCCTACGCGCTCGACCTCTACACCGAGGTCAAGAACGTGATCGTCGACCTCGCCGAGTAGCGAGGGGTCGCGAACCTAGTTCTCGGCTTCGGCTTCCTCGCGCGGCGGCGAGACCAGGTCGCGCTGGTGGACCTCGAGGACCTCGTCGGTGGACACCGGCTCGCTGCGGTCGAGCATCGGGCGGCTCTCGGTCCACTCCGCGCCGCATTCGCAGCGGTGGTAGACGTAGGTGGCCACGTTCGACTGGTGGATGTAGGAGGCGGCTGCGTCACGACGGCGGCCGCAGATACAGACGGACGGCTCCTGTCCCAACTTCGGCTCTTGCAAAGACGTGATCTCCGACCTATTGCTGGTTAACGGTGGCGCGGGACTTAACGGAGCATGGTACACGGGACGCCTACTTTTTGGAAGCGTTATTCAAAGCAAAAATCAACCCGTCGAGGTCGCGCAGCCGACCCTCCCGGGCAGCCTCCTCGAGGGATTCGTACTGGGAGAGGACATCCACGAATCCCTCCCCCAGGTTGAGGCCGTGGCGATAGAGGAGGTCGCGTCCGTCGGGCCTCTTCTCGACCACCTCACGGACCCGGGAATGACGGGTGAACTCAGCCACCGGGCGGAGGAGCCGGAGGCGGTTGCTTCTCGACGATGACGCGCCGGCCGTGCCAGAGCCTGGGGACGAAGGCGGGCGGGTCATCCGCGAAGCTGGCGACGAGGACGGGAATGCCGTCGCGGAGGTCGGGGCGGACGCTGACCTTGCCCTGGTGGCCGCGCGCCTTCAGCTCATCCACCAGGGCGGTGGCGAAGAGGGCCAGCGTGATCGGCAGCCGCTCGGTGTTGATCCGGCCGCCTTCGCTGGAGCCGTCGACCCCAGAGGTCCTCGAGCTTAGGAGCACCCGCCAAGACTACTTGGGCAAGGAGGCGAGGATGACCTCTACGGCCTGCCGGTGCGGGACCCGGGAGGTGTCGATGACGAGGTCGTAGTGGCTCGGATGCTGCCAGTCGTGGCCGTAGACCTGCTTGATGTAGGCCGCGCTGTTGGCGTCCCGCCCCTTCAGGTACTTCCGGGCCGCCGCCTCGTCCAGCTGGCGCGACTCCATGATCGCCTTCACCCGGAACTCGAAGGGGGCCCGCAGAAAGACCCGGTGGACCTCTGGATGGTCGAGCAGCACGTAGCCGGCGCCCCGGCCGACGATGACGCCGTTGCCCGTCTCAGCCTGCCGGCGGATGATCTCCTGGGTCACCGC
>VBHN01000025.1 GCA_005881155.1 Chloroflexota bacterium
TGATGCTCGGCGGCCTGCTGGGGCTCAGTGCCCTGATCATCCTGGCGCTGCCGGACCGGACCGCCCGGACCTTCGCTTCCTTCCGAATCAATCCCTTCCGCAGCAAATACCAGCCGATTGAGCGGTAGAGCGACCCCCCTCAGACTCTGGATGGTATGAGTGTGTTCATACGCCTGAGATTGAACGGAGGAAGCCAGATGTCCAGGGGATTCGACGCGATCGCGACCGTGACTGTCGACGCTCCCAGGTCCGCGGTTTGGGATGCGTTGACCGATCCCGCCAAGGTGAAGCGGTACATGCACGGGACCAACCTCTCCACCGACTGGAAGGTGGGCAGCCCGATCGCGTGGAGGGGCGAGTGGAAAGGGCAGCCATACGAGGACAAGGGAAAGGTCCTGCAGATCGAGCCGCCCAGGCTCCTGGAATTCACGCACTGGAGCCCCATGGGTGGCAGTGAGGACAGGCCTGAGAACTACCACACCGTGAGATGTGAACTGGCGCAAGAGGGCGCGACGACCATTTTGACCCTGACGCAGGACAACAACCCAACCCAAGAGGACGCCGACAAGATGGCCGCGGACAATTGGGGCCCGATGTTGGAGGGCCTTAAGCAAACGGCCGAACAGTAAGGGAGCGGCTGTGCGGGGACCGGCTGCGTCCGGGCTCGGCGGCCGGTCATCATGGACGTTGCGTGAGCACCTGGATCGGTCAGCCGGTAAAGAGGCGCGAAGACCCTCACCTGCTCCGAGGCGAAGGCCGCTATGCGGCCGATCTGGCGCCGGCTGGAACAGTGCATCTGGCTTTCCGCCGCGCGGGCTCGCCGGGCGGCAGGGGCCTTCACGTGGACGTGTCGGCGGCTCGCTCGATGCCTGGTGTGGTAGGTGCCTGGACGGCCGGCGAGCTGGGCCTGAAGGTCGGAGCCATTGTCGAGCGCGGAGTGGAGACGCCCATCGAGCGGCCGATCCTGGCCTCCGACGCCGTCCGCTTCGAAGGCGAGGCGGTGGCGGTGATCGCCGCTGAGTCCGACTACGAGGCGGCGGATGCCGTAGAAGCCGTGACGGTCGAGCTCACCGAACCTGACCTGGTGGAGGCCCACGTGATCGAGTCCAGCCACGGCTTCGGCGACGCCGACTCCGCGTTCCGGGGTGCCGCGGTGACGGTCCGTGAGGAGCTGGGCATGGCCAGGATCGAAGGCGCCGCCATCGAGCCCCGGGCTTGCCTCGCCGATTGGCACGATTCGGAGCAGCGGCTTGACATGCGCGCCAGCGTGGGCTGGGTCCACGGCCTCCGGGACACGGTCGCCGGCTGTCTCGGCCTCGAGCCGGATCAGGTCGTCGCCCTTTCGGAGGATGTCGGCGGCAGCTTTGGAGCCAAGAACCAGACCTACCCCGAGTACGTGGTGGCCGCCGCCGTCAGCCGGCTCCTGAAGCGTCCCGTCCGCTGGGTTGCCGGCCGCGTCGAGGACGGTCTGACCACGGCCCAGGCCCATGGCGCCCGCCTCGACCTCGAGTTGGCTGCAGACGCCGACGGCCGGCTGCGGGGCGTGCGCGGGCGCATCGACTGGCCGATCGGGGCCTACGTCACCAGGGGCGCGATGATGAGCCACGGCTACGCCAGCCACATGGTCTCGGCCTACCGGCTGCCGGCCATGGATCTCGCCATCACGGCCCGCACGGCCCCCGGCCCAGCCGCGAGCTTCATCCGGGGCGGCGGGCGGCCGGTCGGCAATTTCGGTATCGAGCGGATGTTGGACCGGCTTGCGCGCAAGCTTGGACTCGACCCGGTGGAGCTCCGCCGCCGAAACCTGATCCCGGCCGAGGCGATGCCGCACGAGACCGGCTTCCCGGGACAGGTTTACGACGGCGGTGATTACCGACGCCTCCTCGACCTCGCCACCGAGCGAGCCGGCCACCGCGAAGTCCGCGCCCGGCAGAAGCACGGGGAGACGGTCGGCGTCGGTGTCGCCATGTGTGTAGAGTCCACCGGGATCGGGATGCCGGAGCCCTCGCGCGTACTCCTCCATCCCGACGGCACCGCGGAGGTTATCGCCGGCAGCACACCGCAGGGACAGGGCCACCTGACCTTTCTTGCCCAGGTGGCAGCCGACCGGCTGGGGTGGCCACTCGACAAGGTGGTCGTGCGGGCCGGTGACAGCCGCGGCGTCCCTTTTTCCGCCGTAACCGCCGGCAGCCGGACCGCCGTCGAGGTGGGAAACTCGGTGGCGCTGTCCGCCGCAGCGGCCCGCCGGCAGCTGCTGGAACGCGCAGCCAACCTTCTCGAAGCGGCGCCCGAGGACCTCGAGGTCACACAAGACGGCGTTGCGGTGCGAGGCGCTCCCGGCCGCGGCGCGAGCCTGGCCGACCTGGTCGGAGAGGGCTTGGCGACCTTCGAGACCTGGGATTCACACGGCGCTCCCGCCTGGGCGTCGAGCTGCCACGTCGCCGTCGTCGCCGTCGACCTGGAGACGGCCGGAGTGGAGATGGAGCGTTACGTGATCGCACACGACTCGGGCCGGGCGATAAATCCGCTGTTGCTCGAGGGCCAGCTGCAGGGCGGCTACGCGCACGGACTCGGCTACGGGCTCTTCGAGGAGGCTCTTTACTCCGAGGAGGGCGCCCTCCGCTCCGCCAGCTTTCTCGACTACACGATCCCGAGCCCTCCCGAGCTGGCGGTCGAACCGGAGCTGATCCACACCGAGACCGCGTCCAGCCACAACCCCGAGGGCTTTCGCGGAGTTGGCGAGGCGGGCACCATCGCCGTCCCGGCTGCGATCGCCAACGCGGTCGAGGATGCTCTCTACGCAGCCGGCCGGGAGATCTGCGTCGGTGAGGTGCCGGTGACGCCGCTGCGGCTCTGGCGATTGCTCAACGGGTGAGTACGTCTGGCGACTCCCAGGAGAGACGAATGGAGAAGTGGAACGAGGCCGGCGCCGTGAACGAGGTTGGCGCCCTGCTCGAGGTCGCGGCCGAGATGATGGAGCGGCTCGGCATCACTCCGGCGGAATCGCTGCACCGCGCCATCGCCAGGCGCGTCTGGACATCTCTCGGTCCACTCGCGATGCCGACCCGCACCGTCCACGACGGAATCGCCGGCGCGGTTTACACCGGCCTCCGCATGGGCACCAGGACGGCCGCCTCGGCGGCCGCGGCGACGGCTCGCGCGGCCGGGCGAGGTCGAAGCGTCCGACCGCTGAACGCCACGAGCCGCGGCCGCCTTGTGGTCGGCCTCCTCAACGCGGTGATCGGCGACCGGCTCGCCGACCAGGGCAACCACCTCGCAATCGCGATGTCGATTCGCCAACGTGGCATGGATGTTCGTACAGGCCGAGCCGCCCTGGCCAAGGCCTTCCCCAAAGCCACCTCCCGCGTAGTCGTCTTCCTGCACGGACTGGGTGAGAACGAGGAACACTGGCGCCCTGGGCGTGCGTTCTCTTTCGGCTCTCGTCTCCGAGCCGATCTCGGCCTCACGCCCGTCCACGTCCGCTACAACAGCGGCCGCCACGTCAGTGACAACGGCGACCTCCTGGCTCAGCTCCTCGAGGACCTCGTCGGGAGGTGGCCAGTCGAGGTCGAGGAGTTGGCGCTGGTCGGCCACTCGATGGGCGGCCTCGTTGCTCGATCCGCGTGCCACGCGGCCCTCCAAGGCGGCCGCGTTTGGCCCTTACGCCTGCGCTACCTGGTCACCCTGGGAACTCCCCACACAGGCGCCCCGCTGCCGAAGGCGGTCCAGGCGGCGGCATGGGTGCTGCGCAAGGTTCCCGAGGCACGCCCGCTGGCTGAGGTCCTCGACAATCGAAGCGCCGGCATCCGCGACCTGACCCACGGCTACCTACTGGAGGCCGACTGGCGCCTAGAGGACCCGGATCGGCTGCTCGACGACCAGCGCGGCATGGTCTCTCCCACGCCCGGCTGCACCCATACCTTCATCACCGCCACCCTCACGCGCGACCCATCGAGCCCACTCGGCCGGCTGGCGGGTGACTTATTGGTGCGAACCGACAGCGCCGGCGGTCGCCACCGGACGCGCCCGATACCGATACCGACTGAATCGGTCGTCCATGTTGGTTCGATGACTCACTTCGACCTACTCGGCCACGGCCTCGTTTACAAGCACCTAAAGCACGCCCTTGAGGAGATCCCGTCCCGGCGGCCAAAGTAACGCGTGCAGGCCCTGCTTCAGCCGCCAGAGGAATCGACCTCGGTCCAGAGCTTGCGCACCGCGTTCCAGCCGGCTGATTCCGGGTCGCCGGCGGGGATGTATCGGACGCCCGCGAACGATTCGGCCGGCAGGGTGTACGACCCACGTTCCACCAGCCGGCGAATGTTGGCGCGGTAGATCTCGTCCACTTCCGCATGCTGGCCCGGGTCGCGGTCGAGCCAGAGGTTGGCCCGGTGGACCGACTCCTCGTACATCCGCCGGAAAACCTCGGTCCGGAGGTCCTTCATCCAGTTGGAGTTCAGGTTCATGGTTCGGAACTGGCGAAGCGCCTCGATGTCGACGATGCCGGCCACGAAGCTGTTATAGCCTGACGCCGTGTGCCCGATCACGGCGCCCTGATAGTCGACGATGTGGGAGTTGCCACCCGCAATGTCGAATGGATGCTCCATCGCCGGATGCACGTAGACCGGCCCGACGTTCGGGCAGACCATGTAGACGTTGTTGAAATGCGCGTGAGCGCGGTTCTGGAGCAGCCAGGTGCCGCCGAGGTCTCCGCCGGACTGGGTCATGGGCACCGCCTCGCTCGGGCGGTAGACGACCTCCGCGCCATTGAAGGCGAGTGCGCGGACGGCCTCCGGATACTCGCCGTCGCTGCAACAGATGGTGCCGAGATTGCCGATGTCGTCCGTGCGAAGCACCGGGTAGAACGCGTCAATGCCATCGCCGAACAGCTCGACCCAGCGGTCGAGTATGTCGTGCGGTGTACAGGACCGCTCTCGGCACCAGAGATGGTTCTTTGCGGCCCGATGCACGACCTCGCCTTGCGGCGAGAGGACGAAGAGGGTGTTGAAGAAGCGCTCCGGCATCACCTCCGGCCAGCGCGCCTTGCACTGGGCGACGATGTACGTGTCGTAATGCCGCGCTAGTTGCGCCAGGCGCTCAGTCTCCGGGCCGGGGATGTCGATGAAGAGCTCCCGTGCCGCGACCACGTGGGGGATGTCGAAGATCTCGTCGGTGAACCCGGTCAGCGCGCCCTCGGCGAGCGCGATCAGCTTGACGGGCAGGTTGATTCCGATGATCGAGACCGCGGCGTGGATTGCATCTTCGACGATGGCCAGGTTCCGGGCGATGTGCGCGCGCTCACCTATCCCGTGCACGACGGTGGAGAGGCCCACCGCCATATAAGGAGCTACCGGCTTGAGGTGCTGGCGCCTCGACGCCCTCGACCGTCCTCCATTCTTGCCGTCCATCTCGGGATCCTCCTCATTAGCGTTCGGACCGGGATGGCTGCCGAAGCTGGGGCAGCACCTTCTCAGCGACGATGGCCGCGAGGCGGGCCGGATCCTTGGCGGTCGGCATCGACCCGCCGCTCAGCATCACAACCAATTCCGTGAAGCCGGCCTGGTGGTACCGACTCAGGCGGTCGACGAGCTCTGCCGGGTCGTCACCCGCGGGGAGCTGAGCGGAGCGCCGGATCTCGTTCGGATCGCGGCCGATCGCCGAGCACTCCTCGTCCAAGCGCTTGGACCACTCGACCGCCGTCTCGAGCCCCGCGCCCGCGGCGCCGGACGCGTTCCAGACATCGGCATGACGCGCCGTCAGGCGCAGGGTGAGCTGCCCGCCGGACCCGATCCAGATCGGCGGGTGGGGCTTCTGAACCGGCTTTGGGTTGGCGACCGCCTGTCGCATCCTGAAGTAGCGGCCGTCGAAGTCGGTCCGCTCTTGGGTCCAGAGCATCTTGATCACCTGAAGGCCCTCTGAGAGGAGGCCAACCCGGTGATCGAGGCCGGAGATGCCGTACATCTCGTGCTCGTTCGCGGCCCAAGCGGCGCCAACTCCGAATTCGAGCCGGCCGCCGGAGAGGTGATCCACGGTCGTGGCGACCTTGGCCAGCAGCGCCGGGTTGCGGTAGGTGATACCGGTCACCAGAAGGCCGATCCGGACGTGTTGGGTCGCCACCGCCATGCCCGCCAGCAGCTCCCAGCCGTCGAAAATCGGGCGATCGTCTCCGATCCCGCCGATGCTGGCCAGGTGGTCCATCGCCCAGCAGTGGTCGAACCTTGCCTCGTCGGCGATGCGCCAGACGGTCCGAAACGTCTCGATCGACGCATCCTGCGAGAGCTTGAGACCGATTCGAAGCGGGTCTGCCACCTTCAATCAACAGCCTATTCGGAACCGTCGCCATCGCGCTGGGACCGGGCTATGCCTCGGAAGGAGGCGTTGTGGAGTGCGCCTGGCAGGAATCGAACCTGCTACCTCATGCTCCGCAGGCATGCGCTCTATCCGGTGAGCTACAGGCGCGCAAACTCCCGGAGCTCGGGAGCCGAATGCTGATTATCTAGCGAACCCGCTGATCCATGCCGGTCGCGGCGCCCTGGGCGACCGAC
>VBHN01000199.1:0-11066 GCA_005881155.1 Chloroflexota bacterium
CCGACAGGCCCCGGTGTATGCCGCGGCCTTCCTGATGACGTCGGTGCTGGAGCTGTTCGGGACGGGCTTCGGAAACTGGACCTGGCAGGCGGTCGCGCCGGTCACCCACCTCCACCAGGGCAATCCGCCCTCGGTCATCGCAGGAGCCTACTGCCTGCTCGACGCGGCGGTGCTGTGGCTGTCGCCGCGCCTCGCGGGCCTCCGGCCGCGACCGGCAGAGCCGGTGGAGGAAGCCGCCTGATCAGCGTCTGCAGTGGACTTACAGCACCGCTGTGCTGTATGTAGTCAACCCGAATGCAGGTTGCCCGTCCCCTCGACTCCCCACAGCACGGTTCACGGGTAACCTCCAGCCTGCCCCGGTTCTGGGAGCGGCCGGCCGGCCGGCGCCGGTCGCGGTTGGCCCTGCTGCTGGCGGTCCTGGCCACGCTGGCGGGCGCCTCGGCCGGCTGGAGCTACCTTCCGGTCTCCTACCAGGGCCGCGTCCTCGACGTGGACGGCCGGCCGGTCGGAGGCGCCGTCGTCCAGCTCTGGGCCGGGCTGCGCCTGGACGGAACCGCCGCGGGCAATGCCGGCGGTCGCTGGTCGGTCAGCGGCGGCCACCGGATCGACGCCCATCAGCTCCTGGCGACCGCTCCCGGTTATCTCCCACTCAGCCGGCCGGATCCCGGTGAGGGCTCGCTGCGGCTCGTGCTGCATCGCCTGCCCGACCTGGAGGGCAAGGTGGTGGACGAGACCGGCGCCGGTCTGGCCGGCGCCTTCCTCGTCCTGACCCAGCCCGGCAGCCCCAGCGAGTGGTCGGCGAGGTCTGCAGAAAACGGCAGCTTCCAGCTGGACGGCTTCCTTCAGCCCGGGACCTACCAGGTCCAGGTCTCGGCGCCCGAGCACGACGGTTACGTGACCACGGTGGACCTCCAGGCGGACGGCCGCTTCAAGATCAAGCCGGTGCTTCCGCGCCAGCTGGGCACGTTGGAGCTGAACACCGTCCCCGCCGGCCTGGCTCCGCTGCTGGACGGCAAGCCGCTGCCCGGCTGTGACGTGACGCCCTGTTCGGTCAACATCGCCATCGGTAGCCACGTGCTCTCGGTCACCAACGACCTCTACGTCCCCTGGTCCCAGACGCTGGTGGTCGGCGACCACCAGTCACTGCCGGTGACCACGACGCTGGTCCGCAAGACGGGCACCCTCCAGCTCGACGCGCCGGCTGCCGGCGAGGTGTGGATCGACGGCTCCCAGGTCTCGAACGGGTCCTGGTCGGGAGCGCTCCCCACGGGTTCCCACAGCGTCGCCTACCGGTCGGCCACGACCTGGCCGCAGACGACGAGCGTCGAAATCGGCTGGAAGCAGCAGACGAGGGTCGGGCTGGGCGCCGTGCCGGCGATCGTGCCCGGCGACCAGGCCGCCTTCCTGGCCGGGCTCGACGCCTACCTGCGCTCGACCGGCGGCCAGTTCGGGATCTACTTCCTGGATCTCAAGACCGGCAGCGAGTTCGGCTACCACCAGGACGACCTGATGGAGGCGGCCAGCGACATCAAGATCCCGGTGGCGCTCTACGTGTTCCACCAGGTCGAGGCGAACGCGGTCAAGTGGGACGACAAGGTCACACTCGAGGCCGAGGACTTCATGGGCGGCACCGGCCTCCTCCAGGGGTCCGCCTCGGCCGGCGACCAGTTCAGCTACTGGGACCTGTTGACGCTGCTCATCGAGCAGAGTGACAACACCGCCTGGCGGACCCTACAGCGGGTCCTGGGGGCCGACACCATCGACGCCTACGCGGCCTCGATCGGAGCGCCGGACTGCCACCAGGTGGACGACAACTGCACCGCCCACGAGTCCGGTCTGATGCTGGCGCGGCTTTACCGTGGCCAGCTTCTGAACCGGGCCGACACCGCGACCCTGCTGACCGTTTTCGAGAGCACCGTCTTCGACGACCGCATCAACTACTACCTGGGCGGGCTGACGGTCGCACACAAGACGGGCGCGGACGGTGGAGTGATGAACGACGTCGGCATCGTCTACGCGGCGGGCGGCCCCTTCCTGGTCTCGGTGTACAGCCAGACCGGCGGCGGAACCGTGCAGCCGATCCGCGACGTGGCGCGGGCGGCCTACCGCTACTTCCGGGGCTAGGCCGGCCGGCTCAGTGCCTCGGCACGAAGACGAATGAGGCCAGCAGCGCCAGGCAGACGATGACGATGACCGCCACCGTCGCCAGGCCCACGCGGCGGCTGGTCGGGCTCTCCTCGAAGTCGTCCCTGCGAACGAGCTCGGACTTCAGGACGTGGCTGGCCTCCAGCGCGAACCGCCTGGGGACGGCGACGTCGATGGAGACGCGCAGGTTGTAGACGCCCGGCAGGTTGCTGCCGTCGGCCATCGAGACGGCGTCGATTCCCGCTGCTTCGAGGGCGGCCTTGGCCGTGGCGGCTTCGATCTCGTCGCCGGTGTAGACGATCACCCAGTCTTTGACGACTGTTGAGGCTACTGGTTAATTCAGCCCTTGAAGTCGTTCGGACCGTTCGGTGGCAGGAAGGGCGCCGGGTCGATGGGGGCGTTGCCCTGGCGGAGCTCGAAGTGCAGGTGGGCGCCGGTCGAGTTCCCGGTCGATCCCTCCTGGCCAACGACCTGGCCCTGGATGACCGAGTCGCCGGCCTTGACGGCGATCCGCAGCAGGTGCCCGTAGAGCGTCGTCAGCCCGCCCGTGTGGGCGATGACGACGTAGTTGCCGTAGCCGACCAGGGCGCCGTTCACGTAGGAGCCGCCGGCCAGGATCACGACCCCGTCGTCAGCGGAGAGCACCGGGGTGCCTTCGGCGGTCGACATGTCGATCCCGGTGTGGAAGTGGGCATAGCTGCCGTAGGGAGGCTCGAACCAGAAGCTGCAGGGGCCGAAGGGCTGCGTCTCCACCGCGGTCGGCATCGGCCAGATGAAGCGGTAGGTCTTCGAGTGGCCGGCGCTGAACATCGTCGGCAGCCCGGCCGGATGGATCGTCTGGACCTGGTCCCAGACCGCCGACTCGGCGGCCGCGATGATGCCCTCCTCCTGCTGCTGGAGCATGTCCGTGATCTGCTGCGCCAGGGCCGTGGACTGTCCGTCCAGCCGGGTCAGCTCGTAGCGGGTGGCGCCGATCTGCGCGGCGAGGTCGGCCTGCGCCTTCTCCTGCTTCGCCTGCAAATCCTGCAGCTTGGCCAGGTCCGCGGCCTCCTGCTGGCGCAGCTTCTCCGCGGCGTCGCGGGCTGCTCCCACCTTGGCGCGGTCGTTGTCCAGCTCGGAGAGGTCGACGCGGAGCTGGTGCTTGAGCGTCTCGGCCCGGGCGCCGGCGGAGCGCAGGTCGTTGACCCGCGTGACCATCTCGCCCAGGCTCTTGGATTCGACCATCAGCAGCAGCACCGAGCTGGGCTGCGCGTAGATGGCCCTGGCCAGGGAGCCGATCTGGGCTTTCTCGCGCGCGATGCGAGCATTGGTGTCGACGATCTGGGCGTCCAGCTTGATGATCTGAGCGTCGAGGTCGGCGAGCTTGGCCTCGGTGTCGGCGATGCTGGCGTTGAGCACCTCCTGCTGACTCGCGTTGTCGCGCAGCGATTGCGTGATCTGGTCCTGGGTCTGGAGGGCGGTCGCCAGCTGCGAGCCCAGCTGGGCGCGAACGGTCTCGATGACCTGGGCCCGCGCCTGGGCGGCGGCGATGTCGGCGGGGGTGGGCGCCGCAGCCGAGGCCGAGCTGGCAGCAGGGATCGCCAGTGCCGCCAACAGGGCGGCCAGCAGGAACCGGAGCCTCACGACTCCAGGTGCCTCCGGACGCTGCCCAAAGAGGAGACGGAGCCCAGCAACGGTCCGGCCAGGAAGAGGAAGAGGCCGATCACGAGGCCGGCCTTCAGGGTCAGCCCGGGCGCGATCTGGGCGAAGCTGGAGGCCCCCGCCTGGACGGCGAAGACGCAGACGACCAGGGCCAGCACGCCGGAGAGAGCCCCTGCGGCAGCGCCGGTGACGGCGCCCTCGATCACAAACGGTCCCCGCACCATCCAGCGCGGCGCGCCGACCAGCTGCATGATGCCGATCTCGTCGCGCCGGCTGAGGATCGCGGCCCGGATGCTGTTCGCGGTCACCGTCACGGCGATGAAGGCGAGCAGGATCAAGAAGGCGATCCCGACCGCGGCGACCCAGAAGAGGACCTGCTGGAAGCGCCGGTAGGCGCTGGGGTCGTAAGAGCTGGGCACCCCGGAGTCGACGGCGGGGTTGTGGCGGACGCTGGCGTCGACGGCTCCGACCCGGTCGACCGATCGGATCTTGACGTCGAGGCTGGCTGGGAAGGGATTGCTCTCGGCGGCGTCGGCCAGCTGCGGCAGGCCGGGTCGGTTCTGCGCTCGGGCGAGCGCCTCGCTCTTGCTGACGTAGGCCACCGACTGCACGTCCGGGTTGCCGCTGAGCTGCGCCTCGAGGGCGTTGACGGCATCGGTGGTCGCGTCGTCGCGCAGGTACACGTGGAGGACGGACGCATCCCGGGCCTCGGTGTTGGCGATGTTCTGCCCGACCACCGCGCCGACCAGGCCCAATCCGACCAAGAGCAGCAGCAGCGTCATCGAGCCCAGCGCCGGCGCGGTCGAGCCGAAGTTGCGGAGCCAGTTCCGGATCGCACCGCCGACCAGGTAGCGGAAGGTATTGCGGACCACGACCTTGACCGTTCGCCAGCGGGGCGGGCGCGGCCCTCTCAGGATGTTGCCCACAGCAACCTCGCCGAGCGACCGGCCGGCTGGTCGTCCACGATCCGGCCCGCGGACAGGGTCAGCACGCGCCGCTGGAGCCGGTGGACGATCTCCATGTTGTGGGTTGCGACCAGGACCGTGGTGCCGAAGCGGGCGATGTCCTCGAGCAGCGTCGAGATCTGCCACGCGGTCTCCTGGTCGAGGTTGCCGGTCGGCTCGTCGGCGATCAGCAGCGGCGGCTGGCTGACGACCGCCCTGGCGATGGCGACCCGCTGCTGCTGGCCACCGGAGAGCTCGTGAGGATAGTGCTCGGCGCGGTCGTGGAGGCCCACCGCATCCAGCGCGTCGAGGGCGCGTTCCCTGGCCTCCCCGTCGGCGATCCGGAGGTCGGTGACCTGGAGCGCGAAGGCCACGTTCTCGGCCGCCGTCAGCCGGGGCAGGAGCTTGAAGTCCTGGAAGACTACGCCGACCTTGCGGCGCAGCTCCGCGAGCCGCTTGGCCGACAGGTCGTGAGCAGGCAGACCGTCCACCCACACTTCACCGCGCGTGGGCTTGATCTCCCGGTTGATCAGTCTCAGAAGGGTCGTCTTTCCCGCGCCGCTCGGGCCGACCAGGAACGAGAGCTCGCCCGGCAGCAGCCGAAAGAAGCAGTCGTCCAAAGCCACCACTTGCCCGTAGACGCGGTTGACGCCCACGAATTCCACAAGGGGGGTCAACTCAGAGAAGGTAACGTCAGCCAAGCTCTTTCCTGTTGTCGCTTGAGTTAAGAGCTGTAAAGATTGTTTTAGAAGCTGAGACAGCCGTTATCGGGCTCGGAGCTCCACGCGCCGGATCTTGCCCGAGATGGTTTTCGGCAGCTCGCTCACGAACTCGACCTCGCGCGGGTATTTGTAGGGAGCGGTCACCTTCTTCACGTGCTCCTGCAGCTCGGCGGCCAGAACGTCCGAGCCCAGATGCCCGGGTGCCAGGATCACGTAGGCCTTGACGATGGTCCCGCGCAGCGGGTCGCCCTTGCCGACGACCGCCGCCTCGGCGACGGCCGGGTGCTCCACGAGGGCGCTCTCGACCTCGAAGGGACCGATCCGGTAGCCGGCGCTGATGATCACATCGTCGGCGCGGCCGACGAACCAGAAGTAGCCGTCGCAGTCGACATAGGCGCGGTCGCCGGTGACGTACCAATCTCCGCGGATGCAGCTCTTGGTCGCTTCTGGGTTGCGCCAGTACTCCTTGAAGATCCCGACCGGCCGGTCCGGCTCGACCCGGACCGCGATGTCGCCCTCGCTGTCGTAGGGCAGGGGTCGGCCCTCCTCGTCGATGACCGAGACCGTGACCGTCGGCGAAGGCTTGCCCATCGAGCCCGGCCGCACCTGCAGGGGCGGGAAGTTGCAGCAGAGCAGGATGGTCTCGGTCTGGCCGTACCCGTCTCGGATCAGGTGGCCGGTGCCCTTCTGCCAGGTGGCGATCACCTCCGGGTTGAGCGGCTCGCCGGCCCCGACGCAATGGCGAAGGCTGGTCTGGTAATGGGAGAGGTCTTCGAGGACCAGCATCCGGTAGGCGGTGGGCGGCGCGCAGAAGGTGGTGACCGGGTAGTCCTCCAGCAGCTGCATCGTCTCGGCCGCGTTGAACTTCCCGCGGGCGTCCTGTACGAAAAGCGCGGCACCCATGTTCCAGGGGCCGAGGAAGCTGGACCAGGCGGCTTTCGCCCAGCCGGTCTCGGACAAGTTCAGGTGCAGGTCGTCCGGCCGCAGGTCGAGCCAGAACCTGCCGGTCACGACGTGCCCGATCGGGTAGGAGGCGTGCGTATGGAGCACCATCTTCGGGTTGCCGACGGTGCCCGACGTGAAGTAGATGAGGCAGGGATCTGAGGACCTCGTGTCGACCTTCTGGTGGTGGCCCGAGGCAGCCGCCATCTCCTTCTCGTAGGAGCGCCAGCCGTCCCTCTCGCCACCGACCACGAAGAGCGCGCTCAGGCTCGGCAGCTCGCCTTTGACCTGGTCGACCTTGGCCGCGTTGTCGGTGTCGCAGACGTAAGCCACGCCTTCGCTGAGGCCGGAGCGATAAAGGATGTCCTTGGGCGTGAGCAGGACGGTGCCGGGGACGGCGACCGCGCCAGCCTTCATGCAGCCGAGCAGAACCTCCCACCAGGCGGGCACTCGGGGCAGTTGCACGAGCACGCGGTCGCCGGGCTTGACGCCGCTGCGCTGGAGGATCTCGGCGAACTTGTCGGAGCGCTCGGCGAACTCCTTGAAGGTGATCTTCCGCTCCTGCGACCCATCGCCCGACAGCCACCACATGGCCAGGTGCTCAGGGTCTTCGGCGTAGCGCCCGATCACCTCTCGCGCGAAGTTGAACCGCTCCGGGACGTCGAGTTTGAACGTCCGAACGGTCTCCTCGTAATCAGCCATGTTGTGCTGCTGCACAGCCACCTGCTTCTACCCCCGCGCCTTACGAGTGCTGGTTGTCAGCGTCCCCGCGGGAGCCCAAGCACCCGCTCGGCGATGATGTTCCGCTGGATCTCCGAGCTGCCCGCGTAGATCGTCTCCGCCTGCGACCACATCCAGCCCAACTGCCAGCGGCCTTCCTCGACGGCGTAGGCGTCGTCGGGGGAGAGCGCGCCGTACTGGCCCTGGACCGCGACTGCCGTCTCCTGGATGCGCTTGTCCATCTCGCTCCAGTAGAGCTTGGTCAGGCTCGCCTCCGGTCCTGGCGCGGCGCCCTGCTGAGCCTTGGTCAGCGCGCGGAGCCCGTTCATCCGGAAGGTGTGGGCCTCGATCTTGGCCTGCGCCACCCGCTGGCGGACCAGCGGGTCGGACCCCTGGCCGAGGTTGCGGGCGAGGTTGGCGAGGCTCACCACCGCGCTCTCGAACCGCGATGCGTTGGCCAGGCCTCCGCGCTCGAAACCGAAGGTCGTCATCGCCGCCTTCCAGCCCTCGGTTTGATCTCCGACCAGGTCGCGGTCTTCGACCACCGCGTCATTGAGGAAGATCTCGCAGAACTCGCCGCCGCCGGTGAGCTGGCGGATCCGGCGGACTTCCACGCCCGGCTGCTTCAGGTCGACGATGAAGTAGCCGATGCCCTTGTGCGGAGGTGCTTCAGGATCGGTTCGGGCGAGCAGGAAGCTGCGGTCGGAGTAGTGCGCTCCCGAGGACCAGACCTTCTGCCCGTTGAGGATCCAGCGGTCGCCATCCTTGACGGCGCGGGTCTTGAGGCCGGCCAGGTCGCTGCCGGCGTTCGGCTCGCTGAAACCCTGGGCCCAGACCTCCTCGCAGGCGAGGATGCGCTCGATGTAGGTGTCCTTCTGCCACTGGCTCCCGAGCAGGTTGATGGTCGGGGCCGCCAGGCTGACGCCCAGCCGGCCGAGGATGGGTGGCGCGCCCGCGGCGGCCAGCTCCTCCTGGTAGATGGCCTGCTGGACCGGGGTCGCGCCGCGGCCGCCAGACTCCCTGGGCCAGGCCAGCTTCAGCCAGCCGCCCTCGTGGAGCTGCTTCTGCCAGTGGCGCTGGACGTTCTCGTCCTCGTCCTCCCGGTAGCCCCCCACTCCCCGGTGCCGCCAGTCGGCCGCCAGATTCGCGTCGAGCCAGCCCCTGACCTCCTGCCGAAAGGCTTCGTCCTCTTGGCTGAACTTCAAGTCCATGGGTTGGAGGCTATCACCATCGGGAATAAGCTTTTGGTGATGGCCTCGACCACCATCTGTGGCCGCTGCGGGACGCCTCTCCCGAACCCCTCCTCGACCTGTCCCAATTGCGGCGCCCGCCCTTCCCAGGGCTACCAGGGCCGCCGCGCCGCTCGACCTCGCAAGAACCCGGCCCTGGCCGCGGCGCTGGCGATCGTCCCCGGCATGGGCCACATCTACCTCGGCCACAACCTGAAGGGCCTCTTCTTCCTCCTCTCCTGTGGCGGCCTCGAGTTCCTCGGCTTCGACCTCGACCTGTCCGTCATCGGCGGCCTGCTGGGAGTACCGCTCGGAGCTGGCGGCCTCGGCCTCTACGCGTTCCAGATCTGGGACGCCTACCACGAGGCCAAGCGCATCGAAGCCGAGTTCGTTTAGGCGAAGACCTCTAGACAAACCCGTAGGCGAGCCAGCCGCCGTCGGTGACCAGGGTCTCCCCGGTGATGAAGCCGGCCTCGTCGGAGACCAGGAAAAGACAGGCGCTGGCGACATCCTGCGCACTGCCCAGCCGGCGCTGTGGCGTGCGCCCTTCGAGCTCCTTCAGGTCCACTTTTCCTTCGGCCGCCAGTCCCATCACCAGGCCGGTTTTGATGAAGCCAGGCGCGACCGCGTTCACTCGCACCGTGGGCGCCCACTCCGCGGCCAGGATCCTGGTCATCATCACCAGGCCCGCTTTGGTGGTCGCATAGGCAAGGCGCTTCGGAAAGGGTGCAAACGCGGTCACCGAGGCGATGTTGACGATGTTGCCGCCGCCCTTCGCCAGCATGTCGCGCCCGGCGCGCTGCGCGCACAGAAAGGGAGCCGTCAGGTTGATGTCGAGAGTCTGCTGCCAGTCGGCCAGCGAGAGCTCGGCGGAGTCTCGGACCATCGGGATACCGGCATTGTTGACGAGGATGTCGACGCGTTCGAACCGGCTCTCGACCGCGTCGAAGAGAGCCTCCACGCCGGCGGGCGCGGCGAGGTCCGCACCAATGCCGACGGCGCCCCCGCCAAGGTCGAGCGCAGCCTCGTCAGCCTCCTTTTGGTGACGCGAGTTGACGATCACCAGCGCGCCTTCTTTCGCAAGGGACTCTGCGATCGCGCGGCCGATGCCACGTGTCGAGCCGGTGACCACGGCAACCCTTCCCTGCAGCTTCAATCCAGCACCAGGAGCCTGTCGCCCGCGCGGAGCCGGACGGCCGTCACCTCTTCGGAGGCGCCGCCGACAACCTCTGCCGGCAGCTCTCCGAGCAGCGTGCGGAGCTGGTCACGGAGCTGCGCCGGACGGGGCGCGGAGAGGACGACACGCTCGATGCTCGCCTCGCCTACGGGGTGTGTCACTGGCAGCTCGGCGGGGTGCTCGCCGGCAGGCACCTGCCACTCGATGACGAAGGGCAGGGCCGGGTTGAGCCCATCGCCGAGGTGCAGGGTGCGCCAGCGCAGGGTGACGCCATCGGGTCGCAGGCGCGCGCCGCGGTGGGGGCCCAGCGTCGGAAAGCCGAGTGTTTCAAACCGACGGAGCTCCGAATCGAGATCATCCGTGCGCACCGCCCAGGAGGCGAAGTGTGCGCCACGCCTCAGCGCCGGCGCGACCAGGCCGAGGGGATTGGCCTCGGCCTCGGCCTCGTCCACCACGGTGATCAGCTCCAGGTAGGTCGAACCCAGCGGGACCAGCCGGTTGGCTGTGCCGACGCCGGGATGGCGCCCGCCGGGGACGGACAGCAGGCCGTACGTGTCGCGCAACCGGGCGGCCCCGACCTCGAGGTCGGGGACCGCCAGCAGGACATGGTCGAGTGCGAGGCTCAGCTCGCGGAGCTGGTGCCGCCCGTGGTTGTTCGGCGCCGGCGCGTGGTCGTGGTGCGGCGGCGCCGGGTCGCCGTCGTGCCGGCGGCCTTCCGCGTGGTGCGGCGTCGCGTCGTGGTCGCTCCGGTCAGCGCCTTCTGCACGCGCCGCTGAATCGAGCGCAAGCCGCGCTCGATGCCCGAGCTGGCCGCCGCGGCGCCCTTGGCCGTCAGGCGATCGACCTGGCGCTTGAGCTTGCGGTTCTCCTTGATCAGCTCATCGATCATTCCGTTGAGGTTTTGCACCATGTCGCCACCGGTGCCGCGGCGTCGGGTGGCGGCAGCGCCTCGCGTGGTCCGCGTAGTGCGCGCGGCTCGCGTGCCGGTTGCGCGACGCGCGCGCCGCTTGGGCGCTGAATCGGAGGATTTCTCTTCGGCCATTACAACTCCTTCAAGTCGCGGTCGAGGTGCGAACGGGATTGGCCGAAGTATAAAACCTACGCGCGAGTTTTCAGGCGGCGAGCTCGACGCGCGGCCTCAAAACGCTTTTCAATCCTTCACGCGCCAGCTCGTGCGCGGGATTGGCCTTTCGGCTCACGTAGCGGACGACTCGATAGCCACGCCGGCAGCGTTCGCGAACTTCGTGAACCGCTTCTCGGAATGTCTCGCTCGATGGCGTGCGGCTGCGCACAACCGGCGCGCAGTCGGTGCGCACGATGACTCGGTGAAAGGGCCATCGGTGGGCGGCAAGCTCCAGGGCGGCGGCGCAGACGTGCGCCTCCAGCTGCGCGGACCCGCCTTCGTGCGTGAAGCCGAAGGACTCGGTGTAGAGCGCGCGGCCCCTGATGAAAACGGCCAGGCCACACCCGGCCCGGCCGTTTTTGTCCAGAGCTGCGTCCACATAGATGATGAGGCACTCTCGCAAAGCGGCATCCCTCCAACGGA
>VBHN01000199.1:11114-59549 GCA_005881155.1 Chloroflexota bacterium
TTTCCCCAAGATGTGGGCAACCTGGGTAAAACCAGGCACGGTGTCCCGGGCGCCCCCTTACACTCATTTGAAGCGAATGGCGATCTCGGAGGTGGGGGTGGTCGGCGGTGGGATCGCCGGCTGCACGATCGCCTACGAGCTGGCGCGGCGCGGGCTCAAGGTGACCCTTTTCGAGCGGGGCCCGATCGCGGGCGAAGCGTCCGGCCGGAACATGGGCCTGCTCCTGAACCAGACCGAGCCCGGCGTGGTCAGCATCATGCGGCGCTCGCTCGAGATCTACCGCGAGCTGGCCAAAGGTGAGGTTGAGTTCCAGCTTCGCGAGGTGCCGCAGCTGGTCGTCGCAACCGATGAGAGCCAGTTCGCGGCGATGAGCAAGCGCGCGTTCGAGATGCGGGCCGTCGGCATGCAGGTGGAGGAGGTCGGCGCCGCCGAGGTGCGGCGCAACTTTCCGGCGCTGGGCCCGCGCTTCAGCGGGGGCCACCTGATCGGCAACGCGTGGATGCTGGATCCCGCGCCTGCGACGATCGCCTTCGCGCAGGCGGCGCGGGCGGCGGGCGCGGAGGTGCGGACCGGAGACCGCGTCGCGCAGGTGGCGGTCGGCGGCGGCCGGGTGCAGGGACTGGTCACCGACTCCGGCCGGCACGCCTTCGATGCCGTCGTTCTGGCCGCCGGTCCCTGGCTGCCGGACCTCTGGCGACCGGCGCCGGTCAGCGTCGGCCGCGGCTGGGTGCTCCGGACGGGGCGGCTCGGCTTTCGACTTCCCTGGATCGTCGAAGACTCGGGCTGGCCCGACCAGGACCAGCTGGGCAGGGTCTCGCGGCCGCCGACGCTGGGCGAGGTGGCCGGGGGTCACGACGAGCCTGTCGTCCAGGCCTTCGTGATCGCGCAGCTGCCGGGCGGCGAGGCCCTCGTCGGCGCCTCCCTCTCCCCCTCCCTGCGAGACGCCTACGAGGGGGTCGACATGCCGCGCCGGATCGCAGCCCACGCGCTGGCGGCCGCCCCCGGCCTGGCTGAGATCCCGATCACCGCCTCCTGGTTTGGCCTGCGCCCGATGACGCCGGACGGGATGCCGCTGGCGGGTCCGGCCGGACCGGTCGGGCTCTGGGTGCACGGCGGCCACGGCTCGATCGGCATGATGACTGCGCCCGCCCTGGCCGGCTGGCTGGCCAAGGCGATCGCCGACGGAGTCGAGGTCCCGGAGCTGGCCAACCTACGCATGGGCCGCTTCGGGCTGCCGGCAGGCGCCGGCTAGTCCGGCTCCGGCATCTCCGCGCCGATGGCGTGGTAGCCGCCATCCACGTGGATCAGCTCGCCGGTCGTCATCGGCAGGTAGTCGGAGAGCATCGCGCAGGCGGTGCGGGCGACCGCGCCGGCGGACTTGCTGTCCCAGCCCAGGGGCGCCCGCCGGTCCCAGCTGTCCTCGACCTGCTTGAACCCTGGCACCCCCTTGGCCGCGATCGTTGAAAGCGGCCCGGCGCCGAGGGCGTTGACCCGGATCCCATAACGTCCGAGGTCGCGCGCGAGATAGCGGACGATCGATTCCAGGGCGGCCTTGGAGACGCCCATCCAGTCGTAGGACGGCCAGGCCTGGGTGCTGTTGTCGAAGTCCAGCGTCACCACCGCACCGCCGTGCTCGCGCATCAACGGCAAAAGGCCGACGGTCAGCTCCTTCAAGGAGAACGCGCTGGTCCGAAAGGCGGTCAGCGCGCTTTCCCAGGGCGTGTTCAGGAAGTTGCCGCCGAGCGCGTCGGCGGGTGCGAAAGCGATCGCGTGGACGATCCCGTCGAGGCGCCCCCAGCGCTTCTGGAGGTCCTCGCGGACGGCGTCGATGTCGTCCCGCTGGTTTACGTCCAGCTCCAGGATCTCAGGGATCGGCTTCAACCTCTTGGCGGACATCTCGGTGATATTCCGAACCCGCCCGAAGCTGGTCAGGACGATCTCGGCGCCTTCCTTCTGGGCGACGTCGGCGATCGCGAAAGCGATCGACTGCCGGGTCAGGACGCCCGTGACCAGCAGCTTCTTGCCGTCGAGGATTCCCACCGCAGATAGGGTAAGCCGGGAGTCGAGTCCGACGTTACGGGTGGGCGCCGGTGGCGACCGGGAGGTCCTGGTTGGACCAGTCGCTCCAGGAGCCCACGTAGAGCCGGGCCCGCCCAAGGCCGGCCAGCTCGAAGGCGAGGACGTTCACGCAGGAGCTCACGCCCGAGCCGCAGTACATGGTCACCTCTGCCCCGGTCGCTCCGACCGCTTCGAACTTGCGACGCAGCTCGGAGGCGGGGAGAAAGCGCCAGTCGGGACCGAGCAGCGAGCGCCAGACCAGGTTCCGCGCGCCGGGGATGTGGCCGGCTTTGGGGTCGATCGGCTCGACCTCGCCGCGGTATCGTTCGCCCGCCCGCGCGTCGATCAGGAGTCCAGTCCCGCCGGCCTGTATCTCCTCCCTGCCCACGACCAGCGACGCGTCCGGCTCGGCGGCAACGAAGGCGCCCGGGGCCGGCGGCGGGGCGGGTCCGCTCTGGAGCCGCTCGCCCCAGGCTTGGATGCCGCCGTCGAGGACCGCGGCGGCAGGATGGCCGAAGTAGCGCAGCAGCCACCAGAGCCGGGCGGCGCTGAACCCGCCCTGGTCGTCGTAGACCACCACCCGCGCGGCCGCATCGACGCCCGCTGCCCGCATGGCCTCTTGAAACTGCTCGCGAGCCGGCAGCGGGTGGCGGCCGTCGCCGGCGGGTGCGGCAAGGTCGCGGTCCAGGTCGACGAAGACCGCACCCGGCAGGTGACCCGCCTCGAAAGCGTCGCGGCCGCTCCGGCCGTCCAGGTACCAGCGCAGATCGACCACGCGGAGGTTGGGTTCGCCGAGATGCTCGCGGAGCCAATCGGCCGAGACGAGCGGACCGAATCGCTCAGCCATCAGCCCGATTCTTTCAAACTCAGAGTGTCGTGAGTCCGAGACATTAGCGTGCCCTGGCAGCCGTACTTCGGCCCCTCCTGGACTGCGGGCGGCCAAGTCCGGTTCCGGACCTGGGCGCCCTCGACTCGGCGCGCCGAGCTGGTCCTCGGGAGCAGGCGGTTCGCGATGCGAAAGCGCGATGGCATTCACTCGGTGCTCGTCGAGGGGGGCCGCCCTGGCGACACCTACCGGTTCGCCCTGGACGGCGACGGGCCCTTCCCCGACCCCTGGTCGCGCTGGCAGCCGCAAGGGGTGCACGGACCCAGCGCGCTGGTCGCCCCGGTCGCGGGACCGTCCCACCGGCCGGTGCCGCGGCGCCGAGCCCAGGCCACCTACGAGCTGCACGTCGGCACCTTCACGCCCGAAGGTGACTACCGCCACGCCGCCGCCGACCTGCATCGCCTTCAGCGCCTGGGCCTGGACACCGTGCAGGTGATGCCCGTGAGTGAGTTTCCAGGACGCTGGAACTGGGGCTACGACGGCGCCTATCTCTATGCGCCGACTCGGGCCTATGGCACGCCCGCCGAGCTGCGGCGCTTTGTCGCCGGCGCCCACCGCGTCGGCCTGTCAGTGCTCCTCGACGTGGTCTACAACCACCTCGGACCCGACGGCGCCTACATCTACCGCTACGCCCCCGAGTTCTTCACCGACCGCCACCGCACACCCTGGGGCGGCGCCATCGACTACTCGCGGCCGGAGGTCCGCCGGACGGTCGCGGACGCGGCGCGCTGGTGGATCCAGCAGTACGGCTTCGACGGCCTCCGCCTGGACGCCACCCACGCGGTCTTCGACGAGGGCGAGGAGAGCATCCTGGCCCTGATCGGGCGGTCGGCCCGGCGCGGCTATCGACGTGCGTACGTCGTCGCCGAGGACCACCGCAACGAGGCCCGGCTGGTGCTCGTCGACCGGCTGGACTCGATCCTGGCCGACGACTTCCACCATGCCGTCCGCGTCAGCCTGACCGGCCAGAAGGACCACTACTTCGCGGACTACCTCGGCTCCCCGGAGGAGATCGCCAAGGCCATCCAGGACGGCTGGATCCACGAGGGCGACCGGACCAGCTCCGCGGGGCCGGGATCGTCCACCGCCGGCCTGCCCGCGGAGGCCTTCGTCTTCTGCATCGAGAACCACGACCAGGTCGGCAACCGGGCGGACGCCCTCCATCTCGCCGCGCTGGTCGAGCCCGGCCAGTTCCGAGCCGCGTCGGCGCTCCTGATGCTGGCGCCGGAGCGGGCGATGCTTTTCCAGGGCCAGGAGTTCGCCAGCCGCGGGCACTTCCACTACTTCACCGACCACGAGAGCGACCTCGGCAAGGCGGTCACCGCCGGGAGGCGGAGGGAGTTCGCCGTCTTCCGCGAGTACCGCGAGCACCCGGAGCGGATCGCCGACCCGCAAGCGGAGCGAACCTTCCAGGAGTCCAAGCTGGATCGCGGCGAGCTGGCGGCCGGCCGCTGGGCCACCGCGCTCTACCGCGAGCTGCTCCGGTTACGGCTGCAGGACCCGGTCCTGAAGCGACCCGACCGCGAGGCTACCAGGACCTGGGCTGAGGGCGAGGTGGTCTACGTCGAACGCCGGGCAGGCAGCCGCCGGCGCCTGCTGGCGGCGACGCTGCACGGCGAGGCGCGTGCAGCGCAGCCGCCCGGCCGCGTCTTGCTGCACACAGAGGAGAGACGATTCGGCGGGTCCGGCAGGGCCACCCTCGAGGTGCCCGGGGCGATCCTGGTTGAGCCCTAGGATGCGCGCTGGGATGGCCAAGGGCTCGCTGACCGTGATCACCGGCCCGATGTTCTCCAACAAGAGCGGCGAGCTGCTGAGACTCGCCACCGTGCACCGGATCGCCGGCCGCCGGGTCGGGCTCTTCAAGCACACCCTGGACGACCGCTACGAGGGCGCCGACCACATCTCCACCCACGGCGGGCAGTCGGCGGAGGCGGAGCCGGTCGGCGGCTCGGCCAGCATCGGGCTGCTGGGGACCAGCTACGAGGTCGTGGCGGTGGACGAGGCGCAGTTCTTCGACGATGGCCTGGTCGACGTCTGCGCTCAACTCGTCGAGGAGGGGCTGGTCGTGCTGGTCGCGGGCCTGGACCGCAACTTCAAGGGCGAGCCGTTCGGACCGATGTCGGGCCTGATGGCCATGGCCGACGACGTGATGAAGCTGCGCGCCGTCTGCATGAAGTGCCGCTCGCTGCAGGGGACGATGACGCAGCGCTTGATCGACGGCCGGCCGGCGCCGCGCTCGAGCCCGCTGATCCTGATCGGCGCCGCGGAGAGCTACGAGGCCCGCTGCCGCGACTGCCACGAGCTGCCCGACTAGCCGCATTCCGCGCGAAAACGGACCTAGTGCCGGTGCGGGTGGACCACTCGCGTGTCGTGGCAGAAGTGGATGGCGTCGGTGTCGCGGGAACTGATCCGGCGCAGCGAGTCCCGCCAGGCGTCGACGTTCTCGGCCTGGCCGGTCAGCCGCTCGACCGGGAAGTCCTCGAAGTTCTCGAAGATGTCCTTCGTATACGCGGCGTCGCCGATGAACAGCTGCTCCGGACCGTCCTCGATGACCACGCTGTGGTGTCCGACCGTATGCCCTGGCGTCGGGATGACGCGAATCCCCGGCGCGATCTCGGCCTCCCCGTCCAGCAGCTCGAACTTTGCGCCCGCGAAGTCGAACCACTCGCTGGTCAGCATCTCCTCCCGCCGAGCCCGGTCCAGCTCCGCCCGCTGCACGTAGAAGGGCGCCCGCGGAAACACCGCGTTCTGGCCGCAGTGGTCCCAATGCAGGTGCGTGTTGATCACGATCCGGACGTCGGCCGGCGAGAGGTCGTGCTCGGCCATCGCCTCCGCCATCGCCCGGTTGACGATGTCCCAGTGGCGGATCAGCTCCTCGGGTGGGTTGCCGATCCCGGTGTCGACCAGGATCGCCCCCGCCGAGGGGTGCTTGATGATGAAGCCGTGGACGGGCGCGTCGAAGGGCCGGCGCTTGGAGCTGACCTGTCCCAGGTGGAGGCGAATTACCTCCACTAAGCGAAGAGCCCAGCGACCGCCAGCACCGTGAAGAGCGCCGCCAGGTAGGCGATCGAGTAGGCGAAGAGCGGACCCGTCCAGCGCCGGCCCCGCAGGTCGAGCACGGACACCCCGACCAGCCCGACGCCGAGCACGACAGCGCCCACCAGGTAGAGGACGCCGGCGTCGCCCGTGAAGTAAGGCACCAGGCTGACGGCGGCTGTGGCCACCGCGTAGGCCACGCTCTGGCGCTTGGTCGAGAGGCTGGAGTGGACCACGGGCATCATCGGGATGCCGGCCTGGCGGTAGTCGCGCGCGATCAGCTGCGCCAGCGCCCAGAAGTGCGGCGGCGTCCAGAGGAAGATGACCAGGAAGAGCGAGATCGCCGTCACGTCGAGACCACCGGTGACGGCGGCCCAGCCGACCAGCGGTGGGATGGCGCCGGCGGCGCCGCCGATGACGATGTTCTGCGGCGTCGCGCGCTTCAGCCAGATCGTATAGACGAAGACGTAGATCAGGGTCGCCGCCAGCGCCAGGCTGGCCGCGAAGAGGTTGGCCCAGGCCCAGAGCACCGTGAAGGCCACGACGTTGCAAGCGACGCCGAGGGCCAGCGCGTGCCAGCCGGGGATCCGGCCGTCGGGGATCGGACGCCGGCGCGTGCGCGACATCAGGAGGTCGATGTCGCCGTCGTACCAGCAGTTGATGGCGTGAGCGCCGCCGGCGGCGAGGCTGCCGCCGACGATGACGGCCAGCATGGCCAGCAGGTGCGGCCGCCCGTGCGAGGCGGCGACCATGGCCGCGAGGGCGGTCGCCACCAGCAGCCCCACGATCGAGGGCTTGGTCAGGCTCAGGTAGTCGGCGAAGAGCTGCCGGGCGGGCGCCTGGGTGCGGACCGCCTCCATCGCCCTCAAGCCGGGCGTCCCTCCAATGCGGTCACCCGGGCATCATCGCGCACAGCGGCCGGTGCGGGTCGGAGCGCCAGAACCGCCAGGGCGACGACGCCGGCCCAGAGGGCGCTTCCCACCACGATGTGCGCTCCCTGCAGGAAGGCGACCTCGCTGGTGACGGCGACCAGCGCGCCCAGCGCGACCTGCACGGCCAGCGCCAGTAGGGTGAGCGCGGCCAGGCGGCGGTGGCGGCGCAGCCCGGCCACCAGCACGTAGGCCAGGAAGAGCCCGACCACGCCGACGGTCAGGCGGTGCAGCATGTCGAACGCGGCCGCGCCACCAAAGTCGAAGGCAAAGCCGGTTCCGCAGAGCGGCCAGGACTTGCAGACCGTGTCCGCCTTGGTCGCGACGACCGAGGAGCCGGTCAGCAGGAGCAGGAAGGTCAGTGGCGCCGCCGCGGCGGCCAGCCTACCGAAGCCCCGGTCCGCAGGCCCGGTCGGTGCCGGTCCGGCCAGGATGTAGATGGCCACCATCAGGCCCAGGATCAGGAGCGCGATGGCCAGGTGGACCAGGACCAGCACCGGCGCCAGCAGGTTGGCGACGACCTGCCAGCCGAGCAGCCCCTCTGCCACCACCGTCGCCAGGGTGGCGACCGTGAGCCACGTGACCGGCGTCCGCCGGCCGCGGTAGAGCCAGAACCCGGCCAGCACGGTCAGGATCACCAGCAATCCGAAGAGGGCCCCGTTGGCGCGGTGGCTGTACTCGACGATCGCGTGGAAGGTGAGCGGCGGGTAGGGCTTGCCGTAGCAGGTCGGCCAATCCGGGCAGCCGAGCCCGGAGCCGGAGACGCGGACCAGCCCGCCGAGGGTGATCTGGAGATAGCCGGAGAGGGCCGTTACCGCGACGAGCGCGCGGAAACGGCCGGCGGTCAGCACGCGACCAAGTCTAGAGACCGCGCCCGGCTACTCCTCGTAGCGGCTGCGGACCAGCAGCAGGGCGGAGAGGAAGGTGACCACCAGCACGCCAGGCGACCAGCCGAGCCGGGGCCCGAAGGGGTCGTAGCGCGAGAGGTCGAGGTAGACCGCGAGCACGCTCACGGCCAAGCAGACGGCCAGCCCCAGCATGACCCGGAGCCGCCCGGCACGCTCCACGGCGAGCTGGAGCCGGCGGATCCTCCGGTGGCGCTGCCGTTCGATCGCGGCCGGCTCCGGAGCCGGCAGGTCTCGAACCTGCTCGGGATGCTTGAGGCGGATGCGTGCGGCGTGGGGCACCGCCAGCGGCTCGTGCTGGACCTCCCGGTCCGGTGGCGGCGGCACCGCCAGCGGCTCCCAGAGGAACTGCCCGATGTAGCGCCGGTAGGCGACGAAGGCGGCCACGCCCAGCGCGATCCAGCCCGCGAAGATGTAGGAGGAGTAGGAGATGTTCTGGGCGATCAGCTGCGTGAAGACGGCGCCGATCGCCACGCCGCCCACCACCGACAGGACCGGGATGGCCGCCCGTCCGAAGGGGATGTTGAGGGGCATCTGGTAGGGCCGGTAGAGGTCGGGCGAAACGTAGCGCAGCCGCATCACGGCCAGGTGGGCGGTGCAGAAGGCGAAGGTAGCGGCCAGCGAGTAGGTGGCCGCCAGCAGGTCGAGCTTGCCGGGCAGCACCAGCACGGCGGCGGCCACCGCGAAGACGACGATCGAGATGTAGGGAGTCTTGAAGCGGGGGTGCAGGTTTGAGAACTGAACCGGGACCAGCTTGTAGATGGCCAGCGAGTAGCTCAGGCGGGAGATCCCGATCAGGCCCGCGTTGGTCGCGATGACCAGGATCGTGAAGGCGAGGATGGCGACCCAGACACCGGCCCAGAAGGCCAGGACCTGCGAGGGAAACCTGGTCACGATGCCGGCCACCGGGTCGTTGGCCCACTTGGTGCCCAGCTCGGTGAAGTACAGGTGGTGCTGGGCGTCGTATTGGATCGGGAAGACGCTGACGCCGATGGTCGGCAGGAAGGCGGAGACGAAGAGCACGGCGCCGATCACGTAGAAGGTCGCGCGGGGCACGGTCCGGCCCGGGTTCTTCGCCTCCTCGGACATGTTCGAGATGGTCTCGATGCCCGTGTAGGAGACCATCGCGATCGAGACGCTGGCCAGGAAGTTGCCCCAGGTCGGGGCCACCCCCCAATGGATGTTGCGGATCACGGTGTCGAAGTTGAGGAGCAGGAAGATGCCGAGCAGGACCAGGACCACCTGCGTCGCCAGGTCCAGCATCGCCAGCGTCAGGTTGAGCACGCTCGACTCCTGGATGCCGACCACGTTCACGAAGGCCAGCACGACGATCAGCAGCACGGTGGCCAGCTCGTGGTTGACGTCCGCTCGGAGGAAGTGGAAGACGGGGAAGACGGTCAGGTAGGCGATCGCGGTGTAGGCGGAGATGGAGACCGTCGCCGTGTAGTTGAGCAGCTGGATCCAGCCCACCAGGAAGCCGATCGGCTCGTTGAACGCCCGCCGGGCGAAGGAGGAGCTTCCGCCCGCCTGGGGGACGGCCGCCGTGCCCTCCGCGTAGTTGAGGGCGGTGGTCACGAAGATGCAGCCGGCGAGCAGGAAGGCGAGGGGCGTGAGGCCCAGCGCGATGGCCGCGGTGACGCCGAGCGCGTAGTAGATGCTGGAGCCGACGTTCCCGTAGCAGGCCGCGAAGAGCGCCCCCGTGCCCAGCGTGCGGGGCAGCTTCGGGGGCCGCGCCAGAACCACGCGGACGTCTCCTCGCAGGCGTCCGCGTCGCTGTTCCATGCTCATCTCGGCGCCGCCACCCGGTACTTCTCCATGATCCGTTCGATGTAGGCGACGCAGAGGTCCGCGAGGGGACGGCTCTCGATCTCGAGGACGTTCTCGGCGTTCAGCTCACCGCTGTGGGAGAGGTTGAAGCTTCCTACGAAGACCGTGTCGTCGGCAACTGTCAGCTTCGCGTGCATGAAGTCATGGACCGAGCCCGGCGCGTAGGGCGTGGTGACCTTGGAGGCGAAGAGCCCGCTCTCCTCGACCGTCTTGAAGGCCTCCAGCTTCCAGGCCGAGAGGCTGTTCTGCGACCACTGGAACTTGACCTCCTCCATCTGGGTGCGGTCGTAGATGCCCTTCAGGTCGGCTCGCGGGGACTTGATCAGCTCGGCCAGCGTGCCCAGCACCGGACCGGCGGTGAGGACCGGCGAGGCGATCCGGATCCTCCGGCTGGCGATCGCGATCCGGTGCGCGATCTCATGCGTCATCTTCTGGCCGCGACCCGGTGAGAAGAAGGGCCGGGCGCGGGCCGCCGCCAGCTCGACCCAGGGCGCCGAAAAGTGACCGGAGGCGGCCACCTTGCGGGTCGTCCAGAGCTCCTCGAAGTCCTGCCTGTACGAGGCGGCCAGGCCCGGCGAGGCGACGCGGACGATCACGTTCTCCTCCCGCGTCCAGGAGTCGGTGGTCCAGTTGGTGGACCCGGTCCAGACCACCGCCGCGTCGCGCACGACGTACTTGTGGTGCATAAGGTCCGGCACGCCGCTGATCGGGTGAAAGGGCACGTCCATCTGCTTGACCAGGTCCCAGTCAACCTCGCTGGGGGGCGGCACCGGTCGCTTCTTCGGATGGTCCTGGTTGAACACGATCCGCACCATCACGCCCCGCGCGGCGGCCGCTTTGACGGCCGCGAGCAGGAGCTCCGCCGGGGGCCCCGCCAGCCTAAGGTCGTAGATCGCGATCTCCAGCGTGGACCGTGCCTCGCCGATGAAGCCGGCCAGCAGGGCGGCAGTGCCGTCGGCGCTCTGGGCGCCGTCCTCGAGGAAGGCGAACTCGATCGGCGGTGCTGGCTGCAAGCTCTAGGTGCTGTGGTCCGCGTCGGGTCCGCCGGACGGCTCGGGCCGGGCGCGGGTGGCGACCTCGGCCGCTTCCTCGGGATCGTCGGTGACCAGGACCAGGTCCAGGTCCTGCGCCTGGAGATAGGCGCGAGGCAGGCCCTGGCTGCGGATCCATTCGAGGAGGCCGGTCCAGTACGCGCGTCCGAAGAGCACGATCGGGAAGTGGTCGATCTTGCCGGTCTGGGCCAGCGTCAGCGACTCGAAGAGCTCGTCCAGGGTCCCGAAGCCGCCGGGGAAGATGATGAAGCCGCGCGCGTACTTGACGAACATGGTCTTGCGGGCGAAGAAGTAGCGGAACTCCACGCCCAGGTCCACGTAGTCGTTGATGCCCTGCTCGTCGGGCAGCTCGATGTTGCAGCCGACCGAGAGGCCGCCTGCCTGCTTGCAGCCCTTGTTGGCCGCTTCCATGATCCCCGGACCGCCGCCGGTGATGACCGCGAAGCCGCGCTCGGCGATGGCCTGCCCGGTGCGCTCTGCCGCCACGTAGTAGGCATCCTCCCGGGGCGTGCGGGCGGAGCCGAAGATGCTGATCGCCGGGCCGAGCCCGCTCAGCGCGTCGAAGCCTTCGACGAACTCCGACAGGATGCGCAAAGCCCGCCACGGATCGGCGTGGTACATCATCTGGTCGAAGGCGTCGCGGTCGAGGAAGGCCTTGTCGGCGAGCGGCTTCGAACGTGGGACGAGGGTGCGACCGGCGCGGCGGCGTTCGCTCATCGATGGACGCCTCTCATCCTAGCGGTGGCTTCCCGACCGGCCGGGGTCAGGAAGCGGCCGTCTCGGCTGCCGGCTCGGAGCGGGGCCTGGAACGCTTGGCCGGGGCCGTCTTGCCGTTGCGCCGCGGGCGGTCCGCGCTGGCCACGGCCACCGGCTGGGTCAGCTCGACGCCGGACAGGCGGGCTCGGCTCACCTTCTTCTTGGCGGGTGCGGCCAGCAGCTCGGCGGCGGCCGGTTCCCGGGGCAGCCCGCGGTCGTCCTCCGGCTCCACTGCCGCTCGCGCCGGTTCCGGCAGCAGGTTGGCCTCGATCGGGGTCGTGCCGTCCTCGGGCATCATCAGCACCTTGTCGAGGCTCGACTTGAGCTCCCTCAGCTCGTGCTCCAACTCATGCACGCGGCCCCGGTGCCGCATGTGCTCGCTGAAGTGGTGCATGCGAGCCGGCAGGTGATACAGGTAGCCGGCGGCCACCCCGATCACCAGCGGGAGCGTGGCGATCAGCCAGACGCTGACGCCGTTCAGCGTCCAGTTGAGCACGTAGCCACCCGCCGACGGGATCCGCCAGTGGACCTCGACGGGTGTCACGTTGCTGAAGATGAAGATCGCGCCGCCGAGTCCGACCGCGATCCCCGCCAGGAAGGCCAGGGCCCGCAGCAGGCGGTGCCAGCGCATCGCCAGATCCATAACCGGCCGGAGCTTACGCTGTTCCCGGGGACTTGCCAATGCAGTTCGGGATCGCGATTTTCGGCACCGACCGCTCGATCGACGTCGGTGAGCTGAGCCGGGAGGTCGAGGCGCGCGGCTTCGAATCACTCTGGCTGCCCGAGCACACCCACATCCCGGCCAGCCGCGAGACGCCCTATCCAAGCGGTGGCGAGCTGCCCGAGTACTACCGGCGGATCCTCGATCCCTTCGTCGCCCTGACCGCCGCCGCGGCCGTCACCACCCGGCTCAAGCTCGGGTTCGGCGTCCTGCTGCTGATCGAGCGAGACCCGATCGTCACGGCCAAGGCGGTGGCCAGCCTCGACCACGTCTCGGGTGGGCGCGTCATCCTCGGCGTCGGCGGCGGCTGGAACCTGGAGGAGATGCGCAACCACGGGACGGATCCCGGCCGGCGCTTCCGGCTGCTTCGGGAGCGGGTCGAGGCGATGCGCGAGATCTGGTCCAAGGAGGCGGCGGAGTATCACGGCGAGCTGGTCGACTTCGACCCGATCTGGTCCTGGCCGAAACCGGTCCAGGAGCGGCTTCCGGTGCTGATCGGCGGCAACGCCGAGAACACCCTGAAGCGTGTTGTCGCTTACGGCGACGGCTGGATCCCGAACGGCCGCCGGGCGCAGCTGCTGGAGATGATCCCCGAGTTCCACCGCCTCTGCGAGGAGTCCGGCCGCGGGCGGCTGCCGGTCACCGTCTACGGCTCGCGCCGCACGCCGGAGGCGGTCGAGGAGTACCGGAGCCTGGGCGTCGACCGGCTGGTCTTCTGGATGCCCTCGGGACCTCGCGACGAGGTGATGCCGGTCCTCGACGAGGTGACGACGCTAACGGGCTAGCACGTTTCCGCGCCCGTTTCCGCGCGGAAACGCTAAGACCAGTTCAGCGACTTGGCGATCGTCCAGGCGAAGAACGCCAGGGCGGCGACCAGCAGGACGGCGAAGATGAATCGGGTCCGTGCGTCCAGGGGCGGATGCTGAGCCTGCCTGCCCTCCGACTCGGCAAGCAGCCGTTCGCCCTCCGGCAGCGGACGCCGCAGCAGCATGGTGGCCGGTAGCGCGAGAGCGGCCACTCCCGCAGCCAGCCAGAAGGTGTCGTCGAAGCCTCTCGCCGCGGCACCTCGAATCGCCGGCGGGATGGTGGTCGCCGCCACGGTCTGAGCGCCGCCGGCCAGGCCGTGGACGGCGGGCAGGTGGGCGGTGATCCGTGCTTCGACGACGGTCGCCAGCACCGCGATCCCGAACGAGGACGAGATCCGCTGGAGCGTGTTGGCGACCGCGGTCGCCCGCGCGATGGCAGCTTGCGGCAGCGTCACGTAGGCGGCCGCGAAGTTGGGCATCATCGCGAACCCCATGCCGAACCCGCGCGCCGAGGTGATCAGGATCCAGCTCCAGTTGTCGGTCCTGGGTGTGATCCCGGTCAGCAGGAGCGTCGCCGCCACCAGCGCCAGGACCCCGCAGAAGACGACCCAGCGCGCGCCGAAGCGGTCGCTGAGGGTCCCCGAGATCGTCATCGCCGCGGCTGCGGCCAGCCCCTGCGGCGCCAGCAGGAGGCCGGTCTGGAGGGTGTCCTTGCCTTGGATCTCCTGCATGAAGACCGGCATCAGGAAGACCGCCCCGAAGAGGGCGCTGGCGACGATCACCCCGACCACGATCGAGGCGGTGAAGCCGGCGTCGCCGAAGACCCGGAGGTCGAGCAGCGGATGCTCCTGGCGGAGCTCCCAGCCGACGAAGGCGACGACCAGGGCGAAGCCCCCGCCCAAGGACGCCAGCGCCTGCGCGGATCCCCAACCGTGGATCGAGGCCTGGGTGAGCCCGTAGATGATCAGGGCCACGCCGGGCGTCGCCAGGAAGAGTCCGACCACGTCGATGGTCCGCTCCTGCCAGGGCAGCCGCCCCGACTCGAGCAGGAAGTAACCGAGGACCAGGGCGAGGATGCCGGCCGGGAGGTTCACCCAGAAGACCCAGCGCCAGTCGAAGACCTGGATCAGCCATCCGCCCACGGTGGGCCCGAGGGCAGGCGCGAGCATCATCGGCACGCCCAGGATGGACATCAGCCGGCCCCGCTCCTCGGGGGGCGCCATGCGCATGATGATCGTCATCCCGACCGGCATCACCATGCCGCCCGCCAGGCCCTGGAGGACGCGGAAGGCGATCTCGGACTGCAGGTTCCAGGCCAGCCCGCACAGCGCCGAGGCGAGGGTGAAAGCGACCAGGGTCACCAGGTAGACGCGCTTGGTCCCGAACCGGTCGGACAGGTAGCCGCTGACCGGGATCACCGTCGAGAGGCCGAGCAGGTAGGCGGTCAGCACCCACTGGACGTCCGTGATGGAGGAGTGGAAGGCGACCTGGAGGTCGGGGACGGCGACGTTGACGACGGTGCTGGAGAGGATCGACGCCGCCGAGCCGAGCGCGATCACGCCCGCAGCGGTGAACAGGTAGCGCTTGCCGTGGCGCGGCGGCGCGGGAGCGGGCGGTGCGGGGACGGGCTCGGCGGGCGGGCTGAACAGGCCCTGGGCGGGCTGCCTCATTCCATCACCGTATCGTTTGCAACAGGGTGAGCGAGCCGATCATTTCCGAGGCCGCCGGCCCCGTGACCATCCTCCGGATGAATCACGGGAAGGCCAACGCCCTCGACCTCAAGCTGCTGGACTCCCTCAGCGCGCTCTTCACGGACCTGCGCGCGGCGCCCGCCGTGGTCCTGACCGGGACCGGCGGCATCTTCTCGGCCGGCGTCGACCTCTACCAGGTGGCGGCCGGCGGGCGCGCCTACCTGGATGAGTTCATGCCCAGGCTGCGGGAGACCTTCGACATCCTCTTCTCCTTCCCGCGGCCACTGGTCGCGGCTGTCAACGGGCACGCCGTCGCCGGTGGCTGCGTGCTGGCCCAGACCGCCGACCTGCGCGTGATGAGCGCCGGGCCGGGGCGAATCGGCGTCACCGAGCTGCTGGTCGGCGTCCCCTTCCCCGTCGACGCGCTGGAGATCATGCGTTTTGGCGCCGGTCCGGCCCTGCCGGCGATGGTGTTCAGCGGCCGCACCCACCCACCCCAACGCGCGCTCGAAATGGGACTGGTCGACGAGCTGGCGGAGCCGGAGGTCGTCCTCGACCGAGCCGTGGCCGCGGCGGCCGGGCTGGCGGCGGTCCCGGCGCGGACGTTCGAGCTGACCAAGCTCGAGCTGCGCCGGCCTTACCTGGAGGCGATCCGCCTGCACTCGGGCGCCGTCGATCCCGAGGTGGAGGCCGCATGGAAGTCGGACGCGGCCCTGACGGCGATCCAGTCTTACGTCAACGGGCTGCGCAAACGACCCTGATGACGAGGCAAGGGGGGCAAGTCCCCCCTTCCGGAACCCCCCTCGCAGCACCGCGTTTTGCTTCGATTGGCAGGACTCAAACGGCCGGGGTGAACCCGGCCTTCGCACGCTCTAGATGGCCGTCGATCAGCCGCCTGGCCAGGCTGAAGGGGCCGGGCAGCTGCGGCAGTTCCTCGGGCCCGAACCAGCCGGCGTCGACGATCTCGGAGTCCTGGACCCTGATCTCGCCCGCTCGGTGGCGCGCGTTGAAGCCGATCATCAGCTGGCTCGGAAAGGGCCAGGGCTGGCTGGCGAAGTAGGCGATCGCCTCGATCTCGACGCCGACCTCCTCCTCGACCTCCCTGGCGACGGCCTCCTCGAGCGATTCGCCAGGTTCGACGAAGCCGGCCAGGCAGCTGTAGAAGGGACCGCGAAAGAGCTTGTTGCGCGCCAGCAGCAGCTTGCCCTCGCGCTCCACCAGCATGATCACGGCGGGGTTGATGCGCGGGAAGTAGGTGGCGCCGCAGCTCGGACAGCCGCGGGCGCGCTCCTTGGCGACCAGCTCGGTCGGCGTCCCGCAGCGGCCGCAGAAGGCGTGGCTCGAATACCACTCCAGGATCTGGAAGGCGCGTCCGGCGACGCCGTGGATCGGCTCTTCGAGGCGCCCGAAGAGATCACGGAGGCCGGTGAGGACAAAGCCGTCCGCCAGCGCCGGCTCCGCCGGCAGGGGAATCGCGAAGCAGGGCCGGCCGTCCAGCCGGCCCAGGTAGATGTGGGCGGACGCGCCGGCCAGCGCCGGCCCGACCTCGCCGGAGAGCGGCGCCTCGGCTCGGTCGTCGTGGCGCCTGACCAGGAGACGCCCCTCGTGGAAGGCGAAGACGAGGGCGTCCGGGCCCGGGGTCGCCTCGAGGTCGATCTCGGCCTGGAAGCTGCTCAGGCGGTGCGCCCTTCCACCGTGGCGCCGACCGCGGGCGGGGTCAGCCCGGTCACCTCCAGGATCTCCTTCTCCTCCAGCGAGTCGTGCTCGAGGAGGGCGCCGGCCAGCTTGTCGAGCCGGTCGCGGTTGGAGTTGAGCAGGCGGTTGGCCTCGGTGAAGCATTCCTCGACGATCCGTTTCATCTCCTCGTCGATCAGCTTCGCCGTGGCTTCGCTGTAGGAGCGCTGGACCAGCATCGGGTTCTCACCGTCCTGGCCCGAGAAGTTGAGCGGGCCGACCTTGGGGCTCATCCCCCACCGGACGACCATCTCGTGCGCGATCCGGGTCACCTGCTGGAGGTCGTTCTCGGCGCCGGTCGAGACGACCCCGTAGACGATGCTCTCCGCGCCTCTGCCGCCAAGGGCTCCCACGATCCGCGCCCGCAGGTAGTCCTCGCCGTAGTTGAAGCGGTCGTCGATGGGGCTCTGCACAGTGACCCCGAGTGCTATTCCGCGAGGGATGATGGTCACCTTGCGGACCGGGTCCGCGCCCGGCACCAGCAGCCCGAGCAGGGCGTGGCCGGACTCGTGGTAGGCCACCCGCTCGCGGTCCAGCTTCGACATCACGACCTTTCGCTCGGGCCCCAGCAGCACCTTCTCGAGCGCGCTCTGGAAGTCCGCTTGGCTCACCGCCGTCTCGCCCCGGCGGGCGGCCAGCAGCGCCGCCTCGTTGACCAGGTTGCGGAGGTCGGCGCCGACCGAGCCAGGCGTCTGGGCCGCCAGCTCGTCCAGGTTGACGTCCGGCCCGAGAGGCACGTTCCGGGTGTGGATGCGCAGGATCGCGGCCCGGCCGCGGCGGTCGGGCGGCTGAACGACCACCCGGCGGTCGAACCGTCCCGGGCGAAGCAGGGCCGGGTCCAGGACGTCGGAGCGGTTGGTGGCGGCCAGCACGATCACGCCCTCCCGGGAGTCGAACCCGTCCATCTCGGTCAGGATCTGGTTGAGCGTCTGCTCCTGCTCGTCGTTGCCGCCCATGCGCAGGGCCGCTCCTCGGCTCCGGCCGATGGCGTCCAGCTCATCGATGAAGATGATGGCCGGCGCGGCCGCCCTCGCCTTGGCGAAGAGGTCGCGCACCCGGGCCGCCCCGACACCGACGATCGCCTCCACGAACTCCGACGCGGACTGGCTGAAGAAGGGCACGCCGGCCTCCCCTGCCACGGCGCGCGCCAGCAGCGTCTTGCCGGTGCCTGGCGGGCCCACCAGCAGGACGCCTTTGGGCATGGTGCCGCCCAGTCGCTGGTACTTGGTGGGTTCGCGCAGGAAGTCGACCACCTCCTGCAGCTCCGCCTTGACCTCGTCGATCCCGGCCACGTCGGCGAAGGTGGTCGTGGGCCGCTCCTGGTCGAAGAGCCGGGCCCGGCTCTGGCCGAACTGGCCCAGGATCCCTCCCGAGCCCATCGACGCCCGCCGGCTGATGTAGAGGAAGAGGGCGACCAGCAGGATCGTCGGGCCGACGTTGAAGAGCAGGGTCAGCCAGAGCGGCGTCTGGTCGGTCGCCGGCCGGGCGTACTGGATGACGTCGTGCGAGTCGAGCATCGCCTCCAGCCCGCTGCCGGCGTAGACGGGGACCTCAGTCGCGAAATGGGTGGCGCTGTCCTTGCCGTTGATGTCCTTGACGGCCTGGTGGGTGCTGCCGGTGACCGAGTTGCCGATGGCGGTGATGCTGCTGACGTTGCCGTCCGTCACCTGGCGCTTGAACTCGGTGTAGGAGATGTTCACCGACTTCGGCTGGCTGGGCTGGAAGAGCAGGTTGCTGATCAGGACGTTGGCGACCAGCAGGATCAGCAGGGTCACCCAGAAGCGCGGGCTCCGAAACTGGGATCCAAGCGAGGGCGGGGCGTTCTTGGGCGGGGCGTTCTTGTCAGGCACTCCGTTGCGGCCCAAGGGCGGGCGCGGGGCGGGCCCGGGTGCGGTGCCTGGCGGCTTGGCTGCCATCGGAGTCATTCTGCGCGCCGCGGCGCGCGCCCCGTCTCAGCCCCGGCGGTGGAGGACGATGACCGGGATCTTGCGGGCGGTCCGGCGCTGGTAGTCGGCAAAGCCCGGCATCACCTTCGCCTGGGCCGCGAAGAGGCGCTCGTGCTCCTCGCCGGTCGCGACGCGCGCCCTGGCGGTGAACTTCTCGCCCAGGACCTCCACCGTGACCTCAGGATTGGCGACCAGGTTGTGGTACCAGCTCGGATTCTCGGGCGAGCCGCCCTTGGAGGCGATGACCACGTAGTCGTCGCCGGTTCGCGTGAAGGCGAGGGGGTTCTCGCGACGCTGGCCGGACTTGGCGCCGGTGGTGGTCAGGATCAGGACCGGTCGGCCCTGGAAGGGGCCCGAGGTCGCTTGGCCTTGATTCGCGCGGAGGTCGGCGATCAAGGCCTCGTTGAAGGATTCATAACGATTGCTGGTTTCGGTGCTCACGCTGGGTGGAAACCGCTTGCGCGGTCAACTACATTCCCTACGGGTTGGGAGTCTGCGACCAGCCCGGTGGTGGCGGCAAGGTCGGGCCGTTGCTCTGCGTGCCGGCGTACCAGGCGATCCACCAAGCCGCGTAAGCCACGCCGACGAACGCGATCAAGGCGAACAGTCCACGGAAGATCCGCATCTCGCTTCGCGGGGATGGTAGCGGTCCAGCCGGCAACCGTCAGGGGCAGCGGATGTCGCCAAAGAGGTGGCGGTGCGGCTCGGCCGGGAAGCTGGTGCTCTCCAGGTTGAGGTCGAAGGTCACGCCCCGGTTCGCCGCGAAACCGCTTGTCCAGCCCGTCGCCTTGCCCGAGTTGCTCTTGCCGGCCACGTAGTAAGTGTTGTTGGCCTGGAAGGTCACCGAGCTGCCGTACCACTCCAGCAGGATCAGACGGCCGCCGGCCGAGTTTCCGCCGACGTCCAAGTTGCATTCGATGATCAGCCCGGGGTTGTGCTGGAGGACCCTTGCGCGAAGGCTCTCACAGGTATCCGTTTGACTTCGCGTGCAGATGCCGGCGATCTGCAGCTCCTCGCCGTCCAGGTAGACGTGAGTGTCGGGCGAGGACGGCGCCGGCGAGCACGACACCACCGCCGCGCACGCCAACAATGCCAAAACAGCTTGCCGAAGCCGCATCGGTCCTATCGGAATGGAAACGCAGCCAGGCCGTCAAGGGCAACGGTTCGGCCCTGCCGCGGGTTTGGTGGAGGCGGCGGGAGTTGAACCCGCGTCCGAAGCAGCGTCCCTCGGGATCTCTACGAGTGTTTTCGTGATTTTGATCTCGCCTTGGGGCTCCTCACGACAGGATCCTTGCGGCCAGCCTCGGTGAAAGTCCCGCCCTGGAGCCGAGGCGCCTCCCAGGCGGCGATCCGGCTGTTTGACGTGGCTCCCCGGTCCGCCGGACCTACCGAGGGCCACGCCCGGGATCGAAGTCCCGGGGAGCTAACTCAGGCTACTTACGCGGCCAGAGCGAGCTGTGAGTGCTTGTTGGCACTTGTCTTTTTTGCGCTGTGACGCTCACGCCTTCGACTCGCGATCCCGAAGCCCAACTACCCCGTCGAGACCGGACGCCCCCACGAAAACCGGTGAACTTCGCGTTCGAAAATTCTACCCCCGTCCGGCGGGCTCCAACCGCTGCCCGGAACTTGACAATGCCCGGGAGCTAAGTGAACACTTACTTAGATGGCTGTCGCCACCCCCCGGCGGATGCCGGCCTCCACCCGCCGAGACCTGATCCTGGACGCCGCCGAGGTCGTCTTCGGCGGCCACGGCTACCACTCCGCGACGACTCGCGAGGTGGCCGCCCAGGCGGGCGTTTCGGAGGCTCTCCTCTACCAGCACTTCGCCGGCAAGCGCGAGCTCTTCGAAGCTGTCGCCGCACGCTCGATGGACCGCCTCGAGGCGATGCTGGAAGAGGCCCGCAGCACGGAGCAGCCCTTCCTCGCCGGGATGAGGGCCTACTTCGACTTCGTCGAGGAGCACCCCGACCTGCACCGGGTGTTCTTCCGTCAGGCGCTGCAGGCCGATCCGGCGGTAGAGGGCCTCTACGACTCCTTCATCCGCCGCCTGGCCGATCGCTTCGACGCCGAGGTGGTGGTGGCGGAGGGCCTGATCGGGATGGCCAACCAGCTCGCGCTGTGGTGGGCGGACGCCCGGGCCAGTCTCAAGGAGTTGGGCGACATCCGGATCGACGACGTGCTCTCCTTCATCGACCGCGGGATCGAGCAGATGCCCAGCTACCTGGATCTCTACCGGCGCTGGGAGAAGCAGCAGTGGGCCGTCGCCGACCTCGACTTCGAGCCGGATCAAAAGGAGTGGGCGACGCTGACCGAGGACGAGAAGAAGTACCCTCGACTTCGAGCCGGATCAAAAGGAGTGGGCGACGCTGACCGAGGACGAGAAGAAGTACACCCTCTGGACGATGCGGCTCTTCTTCAACGGCGAGGAGCGGGTCACCGCCACCCTGGCGCCCTTCGTCTGGGCCGCGCCGACGCCGGAGATCGAGATCTTCCTCTCCACCCAGATGGTCGACGAGGCGCGCCATTCGGTCTTCTTCGACAGCTGGTGGCGGGCCGTGCCCGGGACCGACAAGAAGGACATGGCGAGTCTCCTCGACGACGTCCGCCCGGCCGTCGCCGGCGGCTACAACGAGCTCTTCTACGACCGACTCCCCAACGTCGCCCAGCGGATGGCGAACAATCCTCGCGACCTCGACGCGCTGGTCGAGGGCGTGACCATGTACCACATCGTGATCGAGGCGACGCTGGCGCTGACGGGCCAGCGCTTCACGCTCGACCAGATGCGCCAGGAGGGCAATACCGGCCTCGGCTTCTACCAGGGCTTCACCGCGGTGGCCCGAGACGAGTCGCGCCACGTCAACTTCGGGATCAAGTTCCTGCAGGAGGCGATCCGGGATGACGCGGACCGCTTCGCGCCGCTGGTGCAGCGGACTCTGGTCGACTGCCTGCCCTTGATCACCGGCACGCTGGAGCCGCCGGATGGCGACCAGCGCTACTACACGGACTTTGGGCGCAGCCAGGACGAGGTCATGGACTACGCGATGAGCTCCCTCAACAAGCGCCTCCAGGCGATCGGGATAAATCTCGCCGCTTAGGAAGCTTGGGCGGCCAGCGCCCTCCGAATGCTTTCCAGGTGGCCGCGGGTGTGCTGGGTCAGGCGCCGGGCCAGGCGGTCGTCGTCCCGCTCCCGGACCTGGGCCAGCGCCTGATCGGCGACCTCGCGCAGGACCAGGACCGTCTCCTCTCGGTCGGGGTTGGGCAGGGAAGCCGCATCCCGGGCGTTGATCACCGCCATCTCCTCGTCGGTCACCGTCCCCAGCGGCTGAGCGAGCCGCTCCGCCAGGAGCCGGTTGGCCTCCGCCACGTGGTGGGCGACGGCGCCGATGCTCCAGCCCTCGCCGGGGCAGCGGCGGTCCCACTGCTCCTCGCTGATCGACTCGCAGAGCTCGACCAGCTGGTCGGTCACCTCCTCGAACTCTTCCGCGTCAGCTTCGGCTTTCGAGCCCATCCTATGAAAAAACCTCCCTATCCACGGCGCACCGCTCGCGCCATCTCCCGCTTCGCATCCGCCTCGGCCAGTGCCTCGCGCTTGTCGTACTGGCGCTTGCCGCGCGCCAGGCCGACCTCGACCTTGGCCCGGTTCCTCACAAAGTAGACCCGGAGCGGGATCAGCGTGTACCCCTTCTGCCGCACCTTGCCGATCAGGCTGTCGATCTCCTTGCGATGGAGGAGCAGCTTCCGCGGCCGCATCGGCTCGTGGTTCTGCAGGTTCGCCTGCGGATAGGGCGAGATGTGTACGTTCTCCAGCCAGGCCTGGTCGCCGTTGATCCGGACGTAGCCGTCGCGGAGGTTGGCGCGACCCGCGCGCAGTGATTTCACCTCCGTGCCCAGCAGCTCCAGACCCGCCTCCAGCCGCTCGTCGATGAAGTAGTCGTGGAAGGCCCGCCGGTTGCTGGCGATCTCCTTCGGAGGTGCATCCCGGTCGGTCATGGCAGCAGCTGGCGCGCGGGCATCGGGCGGCGGCCGGGAAGCTGCACCTCCTCGACCAGGAAGGCGCCGTCGGCAGTCCCGACCAGCAGGCCCTCCTTGGTCGCGGAGATGACCTGGCCCGGCTTCCCCTTGCCGGGGGCGGTCCTGCCCCGCAGCACCTTGACCTCCTTGCCGGCCAGCTCGGCCGTGGTTCCCGGCCAGGGGTTCAGGGCCCGGACCCGGCGGTCGACCTCGGCCGCAGGCAGGGCCCAGGAGAGCTCTCCGTCCTCCTTGCGCAAGCGCGGGGCGAGCGTGGCCCGGCCATGGTCCTGCTCATGAGGCTCCAACCCGTCCAGGCCCGCCACCACCTCGGTCAGGAGCTCGGCGCCGATCGGAGCGAGCCGCGCCGTCAGCTCCTCGGCGGTCTCGCCCGGCGCGATCTCCACCTCCCGGGTTGCGAGGACCGGTCCGTGGTCGAGCTGCTCGTCCATGCGCATGATCGTCACGCCGGTCACGCGGTCGCCGGCGAGGATGGCGTGCGCGATCGGGGCGGCGCCCCGATGACGCGGCAGCAATGACGCATGCACGTTCAGGGCACCGTGCCTTGGAATCTCGAGCACCTCGCGCGGAAGGATCTGGCCGTAGGCGACCACCACCAGCAGGTCCGGGTCGGCCCACTTGATCTGGGCGATCGCCTCCGGCGAGCCGACCCGGTCGGGCTGGTAGACGTGCAGGCCCTGCTTCAGTGCCACCTGCTTGACCGGCGTGGGCAGGATCTTGTTCCGGTGCCCGGGTCGGTCGGGCTGGGTCAGGACCAGGACGAGGTCGTGGCCGGCTGCGATCAGGGCCTCGAGGGAGGGCACGGCAAACGCCGCCGTGCCGGCGAAGACGATGCGCAGGGGATTCCGCTCAGGCCTCGACCACCGCCACGGCCTCTTCCTCTTCCTCGTCCTCGAGATCCTCAAGTTTGCGGAGGGTGTCGAGGCTTGTCAGGCGGTCGATGAAGAGGATTCCGTCGAGGTGGTCGAGCTCGTGCTGGTAGGCGCGGGCGGTGAAGCCCGAGGACTTGATCCGGACCTCCTTCCCGTGGCGGTTGCGGCCCTTGATCACGACCTCTTCGTAACGCGCCACCTCGCCGACCCAGCCAGGGTAGCTGAGGCACCCCTCGTAGCCGACCTGGACGCCTTCGCCCTTCACCAGCTCGGGGTTGACGAGGCCTATCACCTGGTTCTCCTCGCCCTTCACCACGAAGACGCGCAGGGGCACACCGACCTGCGGCGCGGCGAGCCCAGCCCCGGGCGCCGCGAGCATGGTCTCGGCGAGGTCGTCGATCAGCCTGATGATCGAGGCGTCGACCTTGGGCACCCGCTTGGCCTTCTCGCGGAGTGTGGGGTGATCGAAGCCGTAGATCGTTCGGAGAGCCATCCGAGTTCAGTCTACCCAGCGATCCCCGCTAATCTACCGTCAGGGAATGGCTCCCAGTGACCTCCTGACTCCGCTGCACGGGCAGCGCGAGGAGACGCTCAAGGTCTTGGATTCGCTGTCCGAGGCCGACCTGGATCGGGTTCACGCAGCCAGCGGCTGGAGCGTCCGCAACATCATCGGCCACATCGCCAGCGCCGAGATGGGCGAGGCCTTCTTCATCCGGATGGCGGCCGAGGGCGAGCTCATTCACATGGACCCAGACAGCCGCGACGCCTTCAACCACGACGAGGTCGCCAAGACCGACGGCTGGACGATTGACCGCTGCCGGACCGAGCTGGCTGACGCGCGCGACACGCTCAGCGAGGTCTTCGGCAAGCTCGTCGAGGACGACCTGGACCGAGCGATCCGGTGGCCGGAATGGCCGGCCCGGACGATCCGGGCCTCCATTCCGTACATGCTCGAGCACGAGGACTCGCACGTCGACTGGATCCGAGAAGCCCTCGACCGGGACTGAATTTCCGGCTACATCACGGGGTCGACGTCGTAGGACCAGCCGCGGCCCCTGGGCGCCAGGTGGGCCAGGCGGGACAGGCCCTCGCCCTTGAGGGTGAGCTGCCAGCGGTAGGAGCCGCGCAGCTTGAGGATGAAGGCTGGTGACGGACCCATCAGCTTCACCCCCTGGATCGCGCCGCGGACCATCCCCGTCGCCAGCCACTCCGCGCCGTCGCGAGCCGTGGCCGCGGCGCGCTCGGCGTCGTCGTCGGAGTAGGTGAGCACGGCGAGCTCGGCGAAGGGCGGGAAGCCGAAGATCTCCCGGGAGGGCAGCTCCTCCCGGTAGAAGCCCAGGTAGTCGTGCTCCGCGGCGCGGCGCAGAGCGTAGTGCTCGGGGTTGGAGGTCTGCACGACCACCCGCGCCGGCCGGCCGGTGCGGCCCGCCCGGCCCGCCACCTGGGTGACGAGCGCGAAGGTGTTCTCGGCCGAGCGGTAGTCCGGGAAGTGCAGCGGCAGGTCGGCATCGACCACGCCCACCGCGGCCACCGCGGGCAGGTCGAAGCCCCGCGCCACCAGCTGGGTTCCGACCAGGATGTCGGCCCGGCCCGAGGAGAAGGCGTCGAAGATCTCGAAATAGCCCTCCTCCCCACCTGCCGTGTCGCGGTCCAGGCGGAGGATCCGCGCCTCCGGCCAGAGCCGGCGCGCCAGCGACTCCAGCCGCTGGGTGCCGATCCCGAAGGCCCGGATCTGGCGGGAGCCACAGTACGGGCAGTGCGCCGGCAGCGGCTCCGCGAACCCGCAGTAATGGCAGGCCAGCCCGTCCAGCTCGGCGTGCTGGACGAGCGCCACCGAGCAGTTGGGGCACTGCACGCTGCGGCCGCAATCCCGGCAGAGCACGAAGGTCGCCATACCCCGCCGGTTGAGGAAGAGGATCGCCTGCTGCTCGGAGTCGAGGGCGGCGTCCACGACCTCCTTGAGGCGGCGGCTGACCGGCGACCGGTTGCCAGCCTCCGGCTCCTGGCGCATGTCCACCAGCTCCACCTCGGGCAGGCCGCCACCGATGCGCTGGGGCAGCTCGGCCAGCGCCAGCGCGCCCGTTTCGGCCTCGCGGTAGGTGGCCACGGAGGGGGTCGCCGAGCCCAGCAGGAGCCGGGCCCCCGCCAGCTCAGCCAACCGTCGCGCCACCCAGCCGGCGTCATAGCGAGGGGTCCGATCCTGTTTGTAGGACGACGAGCCCTCCTCGTCCACGCAGACAAGTCCCAGGCGCGGCAGCGGCGCGAACACTGCCGAGCGGGAGCCGACGACCAGGTCGACCTCGCCCCGGCGAGCCCGCCACCATTGCTGCGCCCGCTCCAGCTCGGTCAGCCGCGAATGGAGCACGGCCAGCCGGCCTCCGAAGCGGCGCGCGAAGCGCTCGACCAGCTGCGGTGTGAGCGAGATCTCCGGCACCAGGACCAGCGACTGCAGCCCGTCGACGCGGGCGGCCTCGACGGCGGCGAGGTAGACCTCGGTCTTGCCGCTGCCGGTCACCCCGTGCAGGAGCACGGCCTGGTTGCTCCGCACCTGGGCGACCGCCGCGCGCTGGGCGGGCGTCAGCGGCCGGGGCGTCTCGGGGGCCTGGCCAGATCCTGCCGCCTGAGCCAGCAGCGCGCTGTGCCGGCGCTGGCGCGTCGAGGGGCCGGCGCCGCTCGACCTGCCGCCGCGGATGCGCGGCGGGACCATCGCGCGAATGCACTCCAGCAGCGGCGCCCAATAATGCTCCGCCATCGCCCGCGCCAGCTCCAGCTGGTGCGGCAGCAGGAGCGGTTCCCGGTCGGTGCGCTCGATCGCCTTCAGCTCGATGCCCGGGTCTTCGCCGGAGACTGCCAGGACGTAGCCCCAGGCCGAGCGGCGGCCGAAGGGCACCAGCACCCGGTGACCCGGGACCAGCTCCATGTCGTCCGGCACCAGGTACGTGTAGTGACCGCGGTCCAGCGCCCGCGCCGCCTCGACCGCCACCTCGGCGTACCGGATCCGGGTCAGGCCTTGTCCCTCAGCCCTGGCTGGGCGGGGTGGCTGCCGTCGAGAACAGGTCCGTCGGCTGGACGGCGATCGCGCCCGCGGGCACCTTCGGGGTCGGAACCTTGCCCAGCTTGGTGAAGGTCAGAGAAGACGTGAAGGCGGACTTGAGGCCGGTGTCCGGGTCGGTGCCCCTCCTTGGCGGCGGTCACGACCATCGACTGCAGCTGTTCGAGCTGGTCGCCGCTCGGCGTCACCGCGTACTGGTCGCTGAAGGAGCCGTTGCTGTAGTTGGTGGTCTTGGTGACCTTGGTCGCCAGCAGCGCCGACTCCCGCAGCAGGTTCAGCCGGACGCCCGGGTAGAAGGTGTTGGCGACGGCCGCCGCACCCAGGAAGAACGCCCGGGAGCTCCCATGGGGGCGGACGTACAGCTCGGAATCGTTGATGACGACGTCGTAGGCGCCGCCCGACTGGCCGCTGCCGTTGGTGAGCTGCAAGATCAGCACGACCCGGTCGTCGCGCGTCTGGCCGTTCGCGGTGAACTTGATCTGGGCCATCTTCCCCTTGGGGACGTCACCACCGGTCTCGGTCAGCGTCTCCGTCATCTGGAAGCTGGCGCCCTTGGACTCCACCTCCCGGACGGCGCTTGCGACCGTCTGCAGGTCGGAGTCGCCGCCGCTGGCGCCGCAGGCGACCAAGGCGACCACGGCGGCCAGGGTCATGGCCAGCAGGCGTCTCACCGCAGCCTGTCCTTGACGGCGTCCAGGATCCGCTCGGCCATCTGCCGTTTCGAAGAGCGCCCCAGGGCGAGCCGCTCGCCGCTCCGGAAGAACATCACGCCTTCGTTCTCGTCGCTGCCGAAGACGCCTCCCCGGATGTCGTTGGCGACGATGGCATCCAGCTTCTTGCGCGCCAGCTTCTCCGCCGCGTGCGCCTCGAGGTCGGCGTCCTCGGCCGCGAAGCCGACCCGGAAGACGCCCTCGGCCTGGCTGTCCTTGCCGAGCTCGGCAAGGATGTCCACGTTTCGCTCCAGCTTCAGCTCCAGCGTCTCCGTCTCCTCGCGCCGGATCTTGCCCGACACGGTCCGGGCCGGCCGGAAGTCCGCCACCGCGGCCACCATGACCAACAGGTCGGCGCCGTCAAGCTCCTGCCGCACCGTGTCCAGCATCTCCAGCGCGGACTCCACGCGGCGGACCGAGACGCCAGGGTGGCCGGCGAAAGGCGCCGTCGTCACCAGGGCCACGGTCGCGCCCCGCTCCGCCGCCGCCTCGGCCACCGCGTGGCCCATCTTCCCGCTCGAATAGTTGCTGATGAAACGGACCGGGTCGATCGCCTCCCGGGTGCCGCCGGCGGTGACCACGACCCGGCGGCCGGCCAGGTCGTAGCGAGCCCGGATCGCGGCCTCGAGGCCCGCGAAGATCTCGGCGGCCGAGGCCAGCCGGCCCGCTCCTGCGTGCCCGCTGGCCAGCCTTCCCGACTCCGGCTCGACGAGCGTGAAGCCGCGTTCCCGGAGCACCGACAGGTTGGCCGCCACGGCCGGCTTGGCCCACATCGCGTCGTTCATGGCCGGCGCCACCACGACCGGGCAGCGAGCGGCCAGGACGGTCGCCGTCACCAGGTCGTCGGAGTGGCCGCCGGCCAGCTTGGCAAGCAGGTTGGCCGTCGCCGGCGCCAGCAGGACCGCCTGCGCCCAGTCGCCCAGGGCGACGTGAGGCTCCGCCTGACCCGTGTTGGCCCAGAGGTCGGTCTGCACTGGCTGTCCGGTGAGCCCGTGGAAGGTGGCGCCGCCGACGAAGCGGGTCGCGGCCGCGGTCATGGCGACGCGGACCTGGCAGCCCGCCTGGAGGAGCTGAGAGACGAGGTCGGCGACCTTGTAGGCGGCGATCCCGCCCGAGACCATGACCGCCACCCGGCGACCCCGCACGGCGGCCGGGACCTCGGCAGGATCAATTGGCACCGGGCGCCTCCGCGGTGGCCGCCTTGCGGCGGGCGCGCTCGGCTTTCACGATCTCCAGGATGTCCCGGGCGGCGACGTCGGCATTCTCGTTCACGACCACGTAGTCGTAATACTGCGCGTGCGACATCTCCCACGCCGCCAGTTTCTGCCTGCGCTTCATCTCCTCCTCGTCCTCCGAGCCGCGCTCGTGGCGGCGCCGCATCAGCTCCTCCATGGAAGGCGGCTGGAGGAAGATGAAGATACCGTCGGGACGCTGCTGGCGGATCGCCTCGGCGCCGTGGACCTCGATCTTCAGGACCACGTCCTTGCCCGAGCGCTGGAGCTTCTCGACACGGCTCCGCGAGCTCCCGTAGAGGTAGCCGTTGGCCTCCAGCTTGGTCCATTCGAGGAGCTCGCCCCTCCCGATCAGTTCCTCGAACTTGGGCTTGCTGACGAAGCTGTAGTGGACGCCGTCGATCTCGTAGTCGCGCTTGGGCCGGGTGGTGAAGGAGACGGCGAAGCGGATGTTGGGGTCGAGCTCGAGCAGGCGGTCGATCACCGTGTCCTTGCCGACGCCACCCGGACCGGAGATGACCAGCAGCAGCCCCGCCGGGGTCACCGCAGCGACTCCAGGTAGGACTGGAAGTCGGCCGGCGGCTCCGCCTGGAAGGTCATCGCGGCACCGGTCGCGGGGTGGCGGAACTTGAGCCGCCACGCGTGCAGCATCGTCCGCGGGGCCGCCGCACCGCCGCCATAGGCGCGGTCGCCGGCGACCGGGTGGCCGAAGGCGGCCAGGTGGACCCGGACCTGGTGGGTGCGGCCGCTGAAGAGGTCACAGCGCAGCAGGGTGTGCCCGCGCAGGGCCTCCACGACCTCGTAGCGGGTCCGGGCCGGCCGGCCCGCGGCCACCACTGCCATCCGCTTCCGGTCGCGGGGATGGCGGCCGATGTCGCCCTCCAGCTCGCCCGCGGGGCCGGCCACCCGGCCGGTCACGATCGCCAGGTAGGTGCGGGACATGGTCCGGTCGGCAAGCTGGGCGCTGAGCGCGCGGTGGGCGGCGTCGTTGCGGGCGGCCACCAGCAGCCCGGAGGTGTCCTTGTCGAGGCGGTGGACGAGGCCGGGCCGGGCGGCGCCGCCGGCCGTCGACCAGCTGCCGCCGAGGCCGAGCAGGGCGTGGACCAGGGTGCCCGAGTGATGGCCGGCCGCTGGGTGGGCGACCATCCCCGCCGGCTTCACCACCACGACCAGGTCGGCATCCTCGTAGACCACCTCCAGCGCGATCTCCTCCGGGCGCGGAAGGACCAGCTCGGACGCCGGCTCTTCGAACTCAACGACGTCATTTTCCCGCACCCGGTCCGCCGCCCCGGCCGGCCGCCCGTTGACCTGGACCTTCCCGTCCCTGGCCAGCCGCCCGGCCTGCGAGCGGCTCAGGCCGGGAACCTGCTCGGCCAGGAAGCGGTCGAGCCGGGCCGCCCCGCGGGCGGCGGTCAGCCTTCTGGTTTCCGCCGCGCCAGGTACCCCACGGCCAGCGCCACCACGCCGACGCTGATCGCGCTGTCCGCCACGTTGAAGGTCGGCCACCAGTGCAACGCCAGGAAGTCGGTGACCGAGCCGTGGAGGAGGCGGTCGTAGGCGTTGCCCAGCACGCCGCCCAGGACCAGCCCCAGGACGGCGTGGCTCCAGACGCCGCCCTCCTGCTGGAGCGCGTAGACGACTATCGCCACCGCGACCACGATCGAGATCACCAGGAAGGCGACCTGGCTCGGCCCGCAGAGGCTGAAGGCGGCACAGGAGTTCTGGAGGTGTTGGATCCAGAGGACGCCCGCGATCGGGCCGCGCTCGGTGTCGGAGGGGATGGTCGAGACCACCAGGTACTTGGTCACCCGGTCCAGGGCGAAGACGCCGACGGCGATCGCCGCGAAGACCAGCCGGGGCCGGCTCACCGGGCTTGTTTCAGCGCCAACCAAACCTTTTCGCCGTCGATTGTGACCTCTTTCGGCTCCATTCCTTCGGGGATCCCGTGGACGAGCTCGAGCGAGAGCGTCTCCGCCCGGAGGTAGTCGCCCCAGGTCTCGAAGGCGTGGTGGACGAAGCCCTGCGGCAGGTGGCCGGGAATCTCGTCCTCCCAATAGGTGAGAATCCGGTCCTCGATCTCGAACCCGGAATCCTTGCGCAGGTTCTGGATCGTGCGGACGATGTCGCGGGCGAGCCCCTCCAACCGGAGCTCCTCGGTGATATGGGTGTCGAGCAGCACCTCGGGAGCGCCAAAGGAGAGCTTCTTGACGTTCAGCTCCTCGCGGACGATGGCGGCGATCTCCTCGGTCAGCGGGTCGCCCGGGAGCGCAGCCGAGCCGAGCGGCTGGCGGACCTTGATCCGGGCCGCGTCGCGTGCCGCCAGGCCGGCCTCGACGGCGCGCCGGGCGTCCGCCATCTGCGCCTCCAGCTCGGGGTCAGCGGCGGCAGGGTCGGCGGTCGGGAAGTCGGCCAGGTGGACGCTGCGCTCCCCGGTCAGGTTGCGGTAGATGGCCTCGGCCAGGAAGGGCATGAACGGCGCCGCCAGCCGGGCGACCGTCTCCAGGGTCTGGTGGAGCGTCTGGTACGCGGACAGCTTGTCCGAATCCGACTCCGACTTCCAGAAGCGGCGCCGGGAGCGGCGCACGTACCAGACCGAGAGATCGGTGACGAAGTCCTCGAGCGGCCGGGTGGCGGCATTGACGTCGTAGGTCGTGAGCCCGCGGTCGGCGGTCGCAACCAGCTGGCTGAGCCGGCTCAGCAGCCAGCGGTCGAGCACCGGCCGCTGGGCGACGGGAAGCGGCGCGGCGGAGCCCGGCTGGAACCCGTCGAGACGGGCGTAGGTGACGAAGAACGAGTAGACGTTCCAGAGCGTCAGCAGGCGGCGGACGACCTCGTCCAGGGACTTGGGACCGACTCGGTAGCTCTCGCCCACCGGGGCGGTGAAGAACATCCAGCGGATTGCGTCCGACCCCCACTTCTCGAAGACCAGGTTGGGGTCCATCACGTTGCCGCGTGACTTCGACGCCTTCTGCCCCCTCTCGTCGAGGATGTGGCCGAGGCAGATCACGTTGCGATAGGAGTTCTGGCCGAAGAGCAGCGTCGACTCGCCGAGCAGGCTGTAGAACCAGCCCCGGGTCTGGTCGATCGCCTCCGCGATGAAGTCGGCCGGGAAGGTCTGCTTGAAGAGCTCCTGGTTCTGACGCGGGTAGCCGCGCTGGGCAAAGGGCATGGCTCCCGAGTCGAACCAGCAGTCGATGACGTCGGGGACCCGGCGCATCGTCCCTTGGCATTTGGCGCAGACGAGCGTCACCTCGTCGACGAAGGGACGGTGCAGGTCGGCGTCGTCGTCGAGGCCGAGCTCGGCCGCGCTCTCGACGCAGCGCTGCTCCTCGCAGGCCTCGCAGACCCAGACCGGCAGCGGAGTGCCCCAGTAGCGCGACCGCGACAGGGCCCAGTCCACGTTGTTGCGCAGCCAGTCGCCCATCCGGCCTTCCTTGATGTGCTCTGGCACCCAGTTGGTGGCGGCGTTGTTGCGCATCAGGTCGTCGCGCCGCTCGGTGGTCCGGATGTACCAGGAGTCGAGCGCGTAGTAGATCAGCGGCGTCTCGCAGCGCCAGCAGAACGGGTAGGTGTGGTGGACGGTCTCGTCGCGGTAGAGCAGCCCGCGCTCGCGGAGGTCGTCGATGATGTCGGGGTCGGCCTCCTTCACGAACTTCCCGGCGAACTTCTCGACGTAGGGGAAGAAGCGGCCGCGGAGGTCGACGGTGTGCTGGAAGGGGATGCCCTTCTCCTGGCAGAGGCGGAGGTCGTCCGCGCCGTAGAGCGCGGAGGTGTGGACGACGCCGGTGCCGTCCTCGGTGGAGACGAAGTCGGCGTCGACGAGGTAGTGAGCACGGCCTGTTTGGGAGGGGGGACGTCCCCCCTCGTGGTCGTGCTCGGCAGAGCCTGCGCGCGACCCTCCCCCCTGTTTGGGGACTGAATACGGGTAGAGCGGCTCGTAATCCAGGCCGACCAGGTCGCTGCCCCGCATCCGATCCACGACCTCGAACTCGCCGGTCAGAACCGGGAGGCGCGCCTCGGCCAGGATCAGGAACTCGTCGTTCTGCTTGACCTTCACGTACTCGATGTCGTTCCCGACCGCCAGCGCCACGTTCCCCGGCAGCGTCCAGGGCGTGGTCGTCCAGGCCAGCACCGAAGTGGCCGGCTGGTCCCTCAGCCGGAAGCGGACGTAGACGCTCGGGTCCGGCGTGTCATCGCGATAGCCCTGGGACAGCTCGTGGCTGCTGAGCGGCGTCGCGCAGCGAGGGCAGTACGGCGCCACCCGGAAGCCCTTGTAGACCAGGCCCTGGTCCCACATCGACTTGATCGCCCACCAGACCGACTGGATGTAGGAGGAGTGGTAGGTCCAATACGCGTTGTCGTAGTCGAGCCAGAACGCCATCCGCTCGCTGAAGGCGCGCCAGTTGGCGACGTAGCGATGCACCGATTCCCGGCACCTTTCGTTGAAGGCCGCGATGCCGTACGCCTCGATCTGCTGCTTGCCGGAGATCTTGAGCTCCTTCTCGACCTCCAGCTCGACGGGCAGGCCGTGCACGTCCCAACCCGCCTTGCGCTCGACGTAGCGGCCCTTCATGGTCTGGTAGCGGCCGAAGACGTCCTTGAAGGCGCGCGAGAGGATGTGGTGGGTGCCGGGGTTCCCGTTCGCGGTCGGCGGCCCCTCGTAGAAGACGAAGCGCGGCGCGCCTTCGCGGATCCGCAGCGACTCCTGGAAGGTGCCGTCCTCCTTCCAAAAGCGCATGACCTCGCGCTCCAGCGCGGGGAAGTCGGCCTTGGAGCCGACCGGTTCGAAGAGCTTCCTCTTGGTGTCCATCTCGCTCAAAACAAAAAGACCCGTCCACACTGGGACGAGCCTTCTTTGCAGACCCGCGGTACCACCCAGCTTCCCAGGGCCATCACCCTGGACACTCAACTGGTTACAGGCTCGGAAGTGATCTCGTTGTCGCTGCCACGGCCCGGATCTCAGCACCCCGGAGCTCTCTGTACGCGGCGGTCGCGGAACTACCCGTCTTCGTCAGCGCCTGATACGCAGCATCAAGTTTAGCATCGGACCTGTCAATGGCCCACATCCGGACCATCCCGCCCGCCGACGCCACCGGACCGCTGAAGCAGGAGTACGAGACCGCGCTCAAGCGGGCGGGCCACGTCGCGCACATCCTCCAGCTGCAGAGCCTGAACCCGCCCGTCCTGCATGCGGGCGTCCAGCTCTACCTCGCGCTGATGCACGGGCCGTCGGCCCTCACCCGGGCACAGCGCGAGCTGATCGCCACCGTCGTCTCGCGCGCCAACGACTGTTTCTATTGAACTACCTCGCACGGCGAGGACTTCCTGGCGCTGACCGGGGACGAATCGCTGACCCGCCAGGTCATGGCGGACTACACGGAGGCCGAGCTGGACCCGCCTCTGCGGGCGCTCCTCGACTACTGCGTCGCCATCACCCGCGACGCCCGGGCCGGCTCCCGCGAGGCCGTCGAAGCACTGCGCGCAGAGGGGTGGAGCGACGAGGCGATCCACGACGCCGTGCAGGTCACGGGCTTCTTCAACTACTACGACCGGCTGGCCGATGGGCTGGGTGTGGACCCGGAGCCCGGCTGGACTGAGAGGAGCTAGCCCAGGCGGTTGACGAAGCTGACGATGATCAGGAGCCCGAAGCTGACGACCATCGGCGAGAAGTCGAGCCCGCCCATGCCGCCGGGCAGCAGGTTTCGGACCGGCCGCAGCAGCGGTTCGGTCAGCTGGAAGCTGAACCGGTAGATCGGGTTGGTGAAGTCGCGGCTGATCCAGCTGAAGGCGACCCGGACGAAGATCAGGATCACCAGCGCGTAACAGACCGTGCTGATGAGCGCCGCAAAGACTCCCATTTCGCGTTCATTCTGCCCGGAACCGGCGGCGGCCCAAACGAGGGGCCGAGGCCGCTACGAGAGGCGAGACGCGACGGCGATGACGATGATCAGCCCGAAGCCGACGATCGCCGGCGACAGGTCGAGGCCGGCGGTGACCCCGGACGGCACCAGCTTGCGAATCGGGGCCAGCAGCGGCTCGGTGACCTGGTAGGTGAACCGGTAGATCGGGCTCTCTTCGTTATGGCTGACCATGCTGTAGACGACCCTGATCAGGAGCAGGGTGCCCACGGCATAGCCGAGGGTGGCGACGACAAAGGCGATCACGAACATCTCAGGCTTTCTCCTCGGAGTTGGCGGGGACAGAGGTTAAGGAACGGGATTCTCGAACAGCACCCGGCCCAGCCGCAGCATCGTGCTGCCGGCCCGGCAGGCCGCCTCGAAGTCGCCGCTCATCCCCATCGAGAGAATCGGGAGAGCGCGGCCGCTGGCGTCCTGGCAGCGCTGCCTGAGCTCGGCCAGCTCGCGGAAGGCAGGCTCCGGGTCTGCGGACTGAGGGCCCAACCCCATCAGACCTTCCAACGGCAGAAGGTCCCCGATCTGGCGCGCGACCGCGACCGCGTCCTCGGGCACGACCCCCTTTTTGGCCGGCTCGCGGCTGACGTTGACCTCCAAAAGCACCCGCTGCCCGCCCTCCCGCTCCGCCAGCAGCTCCGCCAGGCGCACGGAGTCGAGTGACTGGATCAGCCGGAAGCGGCCGGCGACCTGCCGGACCTTGTTGCTCTGGAGGTGGCCGACCAGGTGCCATTCGGCCTCGGGCAAGGCGTCGAGCTTGGGCAGAGCCTCCTGCACGCGGTTCTCTCCCAGAGGGCGGCCTTTGGTGACCGCCACGATGGTTATCTCCTCGAGGTCGCGGCCGGTCGCCCGGACCCGGTCCCGGACGGCCTCCAGCCGCTCAGCGAACCGCGACAAGGGCGGCGAAGCGGGATCCGTCGGGCAGCCGGCGGTGCGAGAACAGGCGGTCGGACTCGAAAGTGCAGAGGGAGTGGACGCGGATCCGCCGCGGCAGCACTCCCAGGGCCAGGAACTGCTGCCGGTTTGCCTCGGCCAGGTCCAGCAGCAGCTTGCCGTCGGCGCCGGGACGTAGCATCTCGGTGGGAAAGCGCTCCGCGAACTCGGGACCGACCTCGTAGCAGCGGCCGCAGATGCCCGGGCCGATTCCGACCCGCAGATCCTCGGCCCTCGAGCCGTACTCGCGTTTCAGCGCGGCCACCAGGTTCCTGGCGATGCCCGCCTCGGTCCCGCGCCAGCCCGCGTGGGCAAGGCCGGCCGCCCGCTGCTCCGGATCGTAGGCGATCAGCGGGAGACAGTCGGCGAAGGTCGCGAAGAGGGCGACTTCGGGCCGGTCGGTGACCAGCCCGTCCACCTCCCTGACGAGAGGCACCGGGCGATCGACTCGGGCGATCTCGGCGCCGTGGACGGCGCCGGCCACGGTGATGGCCTCGGGAGGGACGTGCATCGAACGCGCGAAGCGGCGGCGGTTCTCGGTCACCTTCTGGGGGTCCGGCGCGTTGGTGATCCCCATCGAACCCATCTCCGCCGTGGAGAAGCCATGGATGATCCAGCGCTCGTTGGCGAGGGGAGGGATGCTGAGAAAGGCGGGCACCGACGGAGGCCAGCTTAGGCTTTGGCCTTTACCCCAGACCGCGAGGAGAGCACCTGCTCGATCTCGCGCTTCACCTGCTGCAGGTCCATGAACTCCCGGTAGACGGACGCGAAGCGGATGTAGGCGACCTCGTCCAGCACCCTCAGCCGGTCCATCACCATCTCGCCGATCTCGCCGCTGGGGATCTCGGCCCGGCCGCTGTTGCGGAGCTCGGCTTCGATCTCGTCGACGATCGCGCGCAGCCGCTCCGGCGAGATGTCCCGCTTCTGGGTCGCCTTGGCCAGCCCGCCGTAGAGCTTCTGAGGGTCGAAGTCCTCGCGCCGCCCGTCCTTCTTGGTGACGTAGAAGGGCACCGCCTCGATCCGCTCGTAGGTGGTGAAGCGTTTGCCGCAGGCCAGGCACTCGCGGCGCCGGCGGATCGCCTCGCCGATCTCCGAATCGCGCGAGTCGACGACCTTCAAGTCGTGGTGACCGCAATAAGGGCATCTCATGGTGGAGCTACGACCACAATATATTGCGGTCGCCCATCATGCCCTGTCAATTGAGTTGTGTCCGTAGTAAGCCACGCGGTGCCAAGGCCGGGTTTACCCCGGCCGTTTGAGCTGTCTCAAATCGACATCTAAGCGCTGCGCCGAGAGGGGGGTTTGGAAGGGGCTTGGATAGGGGGCCCCGCCCCCGTGGGGCGGGGAATGCGGACTGGCTCCCCCCTTGCCTTTATGACCTATGGCGGAGGAAGGCCGGGATGTTGATGTCCTCCTCGTCGGTGCCGAACTCCGGCCGCGTCTCCTGGGACTCGTTGTCCCGCGTGAAGAAGCTCTTGACGCCCTCGTCGGCCTCCTTCGACTGCGCAATCTTGCTGCCGAAGCCGGTGGCGATCACGGTGATCTTCACCTCGCCCTGCATCTTCTCGTCGCTGACGACCCCGAAGATGATGTTGGCGCTGGGGTCGGCGGAGGCCTTGACGATCTGGGCGGCCTTCTGGATCTCGTGGAGGGTGAGATCGGAGCCGCCGGTGATGCTGAAGAGGATCCCGCGGGCGCCGTCGATGGAGGTCTCCAGGAGCGGGCTGGAGACGGCCTGCTTGGCGGCGTCCTCGGCCCGGCTGTCGCCGGACCCGAAGCCGATGCCCATCAGGGCCTCGCCGGCATCGGACATGATCGCCTTGACGTCGGCGAAGTCGAGGTTGATCACGCCCGGGCTGACGATCAGGTCGGCGATGCCCTGGACGCCCTGGCGGAGGACGTCGTCGGCGATCCGGAACGCCTGCTCGAGGGTGGTCTTGTGGTCGACCACCTGGGTCAGCCGGTCGTTGGGGATGACGATCAGCGCGTCGACCTTGTCCTTCAGGTTCTTGATGCCCGCCTCGGCGGTCTCGTTACGCACCTTGCCCTCCCAGTTGAAGGGCCGGGTGACGACGCCGATCGTGAGCGCGCCGGACTCCTTGGCGAGCTCGGCGATGACGGGCGCGGAGCCGGTGCCGGTGCCGCCGCCCATGCCCGCGGTGATGAAGACCATGTCGGTGTCCTTCATCAGCTCGCCCAGCTCCAGGCGGCTCTCGTCGGCGGCGTCACGGCCGCGCGTCCAGTCACCACCCGAGCCGAGGCCGCGGGTCAGCTTGCGGCCGATGTTGACGCGCGTGTCGGCCTTGCAGTTGCCGAGCGCCTGCAGGTCGGTGTTGACCGCGATGAACTGCACGCCCTTCAAGTTGGCGGAGATCATCCGGTTGACCGCGTTGCCGCCGCCGCCGCCGGCGCCGACCACCTTGATCCGCGCCCGTCCATCCTGCATCTGGTCCCGCTCGCTCATATGCGCCTCCACTGCTGCAAATCTCAGCTGATCTGTGTCCCGGTTAGAAGAAGTCACGCAACCACCTCACGCTCTTCGAGTAAGCGCTCGTGAGGTTGCCGTTGCCGTGACCGTTGCCGTGGTGTTTCCCGTTGCCGAGCGGCTGGAGCTTGGCACCCCACCGGACCAGCCCGACCGCGGTCGCGAACGAAGGCCCGCTGACGCGGTCGGCCAGGCCGCCGAAGCCTGACGGCAGCCCCAATCGGACTGACGAGTCGAAGACGCCCTGGGCGGCGTCGATGGTCCCCAGGAGGCGGGCTCCGCCGCCGGTCACCACGACCCCGGCCGGGAGCAGCCCGTCGTACCCGCTCTTGCTCACCTCCTCCCGCGCCATCTGGAAGATCTCCCGGACCCGGGGACCGATGATCTCGGCCAGGTACCTCCGCGGCACCTGCTGCACCTTCTCGCCGCCGACCTCGCGGACCTGGATCCGCTCCTCGGAGGGGATGACCTCGGCCAGCGTGTGCCCGTAGTTGAGCTTCAGCGTTTCGGCCTCGATCAGGGTCGTCCGGAGCCCGATCGCCATGTCGCTCGTGACGTGGTTGCCACCCACCGGCAGGACCGCCAGGTGGAGCCCGGAGCCCTCGCTGAAGACCACCACGTCGGTGGTGCCGGCACCGATGTCGATGAGGCAGACTCCCAGCTCCATCTCGTTGCCGCTGAGCACCGCCTGCCCCGAGGCGAGGCCCTGGCTGACCACGTCGTCCACGTCGAAGCCGGCCTGGTGGACGCACTTGATCACGTTTTGGATCGAGGTTTGGGCGCCGGTGACGATGTGGGTCTCGACCTCGAGCCGGCTGCCAGTCATCCCGGTCGCCACCTTGACGCCGTCCTGGCCGTCGACGGTGAAGCTGCGCGGGATCACGTGCACCACCTCGCGGTCACTGGGAACGCTGATCGCGCGGGAGGCGTCGACCACCCGCTCGACGTCCTGGTGGCCGATCTCGTGGTCGTCGCGGGAGACCGCGATCACGCCCCGGCTGTTCTGCGAGCTGAGGTGCGGCCCGGCCAGGGATACGACGACCGAGTCGAAACGGATGCCGGCCATCCGCTCGGCCGCGTGGGCGGCGGCGGTGATTGACCCGACCGTCTTCTCGATGTTGACGACCACGCCCTTGCGAAGGCCTTCGGTGGGGGCTTCGCCGACACCGAGGATGGCGATGTTGCCAAACTCGTCGGACTCGCCCACGACCGTAGCGACCTTGCTCGTGCCAAGGTCCAAACCGACGATACGCTGCCGCCTCGTCAAGGACGTGTGCTGGGATGCCTCCTGTGGCTGGGGAGTTTCGGGGGGCGGGCGACGGCATTATATCGGAAGGTTTCGCCGCTCCAACCCCGACTTTTGGCACTTGCACGCGCCTGCGCCTTCGTCGTACATCATGTGTGCTAGTCCTGATGTCGGATATCAGCCGTCGCAGCACCTCCATCGCGGACGCGGTCGCCACCATCCCGGGCTGGTTCCGGCCGCGGCGATTCAGCCGGGGGCCGGGGGCCGTCGCGGCCACCACGCTCTGCATCCTGTTCCTGGCGCTGGTCCTCGCCGCCGACCTCAGCACGCCGGGCCTGAGCCTGGGAGCGCTGGCCATACTGCCCGTCGTCGCCGCCGCCTGGCTTCTCTCCGGCCGGCTGGCCGCCCTGGTCGCGGGCCTGGCGATCCTGAACCGGGTCCTCTCCGGCGCGCTGGGTGGCGTCCCTCCGCTCCAGGCCGGCGCCGAGGTGGTCACCCTCGGCCTGGTGGCGGCCGTCGGCCGGGTGGCCGGGGCCTACCTGGCCGCCACCCGCTCCGCGGGTGAGCGCTCCGACCTCCTGGCACGCGTGGCCCGGATCGCGACCTCCGCCGACTCGATCCAGCAGATCCTGGACCGGATCCTGCAGGAGATGGCCCGGGAGGGATTGCGGGGCGGGTTGATCGGGCTCATCGACGAGCGAGGCGAGATCTACGCCGCGGCCGCCGAAGGTGACATCGACGAGGCGGTCTGGAACTCGCGCATCCCGGTCGGCGAGGGGATCATGGGCACGGCCGCGGCCGAGGGCCGTTCGATCCTGGTCCGCGACCTCGACGCGCCCGACCTGCCCGTTCCGCCGGTCAACCGGGCCCTCGGGTCCAACTCCCGCATCAAGAGCTTGGTCGTCGTGCCCCTGCTGGCGGCCGGCAAGGTCGTCGGCGTCCTGGAGCTCGACTCGGACCGGCCCAACCGCTTCGACGAGCGCGACCTGGCCCTGCTCGAGCAGGTGGCGCTGGCCATCTCGAAGGCGGTCCAGCGGGAGGGTGCGCTGCAGCTGGCCGACGACCGGGTCAAGCGGAGGGTCGAGGAGCTCACCATCCTGCTCGATGCCGCTCGCTCGCTCGGCGCCTCGGTCGAGCCCGAGCTGGTCCAGGCGGCGGTGGTCAGGACCGTGACCCATGTCCTCCGGGCCGAAAACGGCCGGGCGGCCTTGATCCGGGTCGAGGACAGCCGGCTCACAGCCCTCTCCGAGTTCATAGAGGACTCCGTGCGCACGCGCGACATCGACTTCCCGCTGGCCTTCGCTCCCGCCGAGATGCTGCGGGCGATCGAGACCGGTCACGCCTATGGCTGCCGGCGCGACCAGGTCGATGCGGGCCTGGCCGGCTATCTCGGACCGCAGGCTCGGGCCTTCGCCTGGGCGCCGGTCCGGATCGGCAACCAGCTCTACGGCGTGGTGGTCGCCAGCTCGGAGGGGGCGCTCTTCGAGTGGCCGGCGTTGCGGATGCTGGAGGGGGTGGCTGACCTGGCAGGCCTGGCCGTGGGCAACGCGGAGCGCCTGCGGCTGGAGCTGGAGCGCAGCAGCGAGCTGACCGCGCACGCCGAGCGGATGGCCGAGCTGGAGAAGGTCAAGTCCGACTTCCTGAAGGTCGCCTCGCACGAGCTGCGCGGCCCGCTCGCGGTGCTCAAGGGCTACATCTCAATGCTCTCCGACGGCTCGATCGGGCCGGAGCATCCGGCCACGCCGCGGATCCTGGAGGTCGTCAACGGCAAGCTGGGCGAGGTCAGCGAGCTGGTCGAGCAGATGCTGGAGACGGCGAGGCTGGAGGACAGCCAGCTGCACCTGCAGCTGGACCGGCAGGACCTGCGCGAGCTGCTGGCCGAGGCCCTGGAGCGGGTTCGGCCCCGGGCTCTGCCGACCCACCGGCTGCTGCTGCTGGAGCCCGACGCTCCGGTGAGCGTGCTGGCCGACCGCGGCCGGGCCTTGACGATACTGGCCAACCTGCTGGACAACGCCATCAAGTACAGCCCCGGCGGCGATCGCCCGGGACGACCTGCCGCGGCTCTTCAGCCGCTTCGGTCGGATCGTGACCTCCGAGAACAGCCACATCCCCGGAACCGGGCTGGGGCTCTACCTGGCCAGGGAGCTGGCGCGCATGCACGGGGGCGAGATTCTCGTGGAGTCGAAGCAGGGGATCGGTAGCGCCTTCACGCTGGTGGTGCCAGTGATCGCGAGCCAGGCTGATCGGGTCGAGAGCGGCGCGATCGAGGATTAGTCTGAACGGCGTCATGCGCCGGGCTGCCTCGGTCGCCCTCCTGTTGCTGGCCTTCCTCCCGCTGGCCGCCTGCGCAGGCAACCCCATCCGTCCGCATGTCACCGACGAGGTGAGTTTCTGGCGGGCCGACTTCGCGGTCGACCGCGACGAGCTGCTCCGGGCGATCGAAAGCTGGGATCGCTGCGGCGACGACCGGCCGGCCTGCCAGGAGGCGCTGTTTCGCGTCGAGGTCGGCGCGGCGGTCCTCTCCCGGATCGACTCCCCTTCCCATCCCCGGATCGCGGACGACGCGCTCCTGCCGCCGGCCCCGTGCTTGAGAGACGCCGACCTGATGGCCAGGGCGGCCACCAGCGACATCAGCCAGGGGGCGCGGGCGGGCTGGGACGCCTACGAGACCGGCAGCCTGAGCGAGATCGCCGTCGCCCAGACCGAGATCTCGCACGGCCGCAACCAGCTGTATGCCGCCTCGCAGCTGGTCGACGCAGCGCCGTGCTGAACCTCCTTAGAGATAGTGGCGGCGGATGCTCGCGGCGTTGTTGAAGATGCGCACGCCGAACGCGACGATGGCCGCGATCGAAAGGTCGACGCCGATCTTGTCGCCGACGAAGGTCAGGCCGCCGGCCAGTGCCATGTTGGTCACCAGCCCGGTCAGGAAGACGCGCGGCTCGTAGGTCCCGGCGATGTACGCCTTGAAGGCGCCGAAGATGGAGTCCAGCGCAGCCAGCAGCGCGACGGCTGTGTAGCGGGCGTAGCCGATCGGGATCGTGACCGGCGAGAGAAGTCCGAGGAGCAGCCCGATCGCGGCGCAGACCACCGCGATGACGATTACCTGCACGCTGTCACCTGCAGCGTCGGAGCGGCGGCGGACGGCGAGGGCCTGGGCGCGCCCGCGGCCGGAGTCGGAGTGGCCGGCGCTCGGTCGCCCTTGAACTTCACGGCCGGCTGCTGCACGTCCTCGAGGTTGATGTACTGGACCTTGTCGGGGTTCCGGACCTCGGGGTCGGCGGTGACGATTGAGTTCAGGGCGGACAGCTTCGAGGAAAGTGACGCGTACTCCTCGGGCGTCAGCACGCGGCCGAAGTAGACGGTCACCCCGCGGGCCGTGGTGAGGGTCAGCGATCCCACGCAGTCGAGCTGGAAATTCGCCACCGGCTGGCCGTAGACGGCTGGGAAGGCGGTCTGCATCCTGACCAGCGCGGAGAGCAGGCGCGGTTCCAGCGGGTTTGATCCCACCTTCGGCTGTGTGGCGCCGGCGCCCTGGATGACCGGAAGCGGTCCCGCGGCGGCCGCGGGGGCGAGGACCTCGCCCTGGTCGTTGAGGTAGAACAGCTGACCTGCCGCGCCGCTGCGGTAGACGGCCACCGGCTGCCATTCGACGATCGAGATCGCGACCCGGTCGGGCAGCAGGGGCTGCACGGAGGCGGTGCGCACCCAGGCCAGCCGCGCCAGGTCGCGCCGGATGCTGTCGCCGTCGACCGTCAGGACCGACGTCCGCGGGGTCAGGCCCGTGGCTTTGACGATCTGCTGTTGGCTCAGGTGGTTCACGCCCGTGACGGTGACCTGACGCACGGTCAGCGCTTCGTTGCGCAAAGCCCAGCCGGCTCCGGCGACCTCGGCGGCGGCAAGCGTGAGCGCGAGCAGCCGCCACCAGAGGCCTTCGATCCGGCGTCGCGGCCGCCGCGGCCGGCTGACGCGGGGCGGAGGCGGCTCGAGCTCGTCGCCCGGCTGCGGACGGCGCGCGGAAGCCGTCCGGCTGGCGTCGCGGCCGGCGCCGACGAAGGAATGACGGCGGCGGGTCTGCATCAGCCTCCCCCACCCTCCATGACGCGGACGCGGGCGTGCCGGACCAGGCGCTCGCAGAGCTCGTCGAAGTCGATGCCCGCCGCGCGGGCGGCATCGGGCAGAAGTGACAGCTCGGTGAGGCCGGGGACCGTGTTTACCTCCAGGACCCAGGGCGTGCCCTGAGCGTCGACGATCAGGTCGACGCGCGCCATGCCCTCGCAGCGCAGGGTCCGGAAGCTGAGCTCGGCGGACGCTGCCGCGGCACGGCGGGCCGACTCGGGAATCCGCGCCGGGATGACGTGGTGGCTCTTGCCGGCGGTGTACTTGGCGTCGTAGTCGTAGACCGGGTTCTCACTGACGATCTCCAGCGTCGGCAGGACCTGGAGCTCGGGGGTTGCCAGGATGCCGATGGTGATCTCCACCCCGGTCACGAACCGCTGAGCCAGCACCCGGTAGTCGTAGCGGCCGGCCAGAACCAGGCCGTCGGCGACCTCTTCCTCGCTACGGGCGATGGTCAGCCCGACCGTCGAACCCTGCCGGGTCGGCTTGACCACCAGCGGCAGCCCCAACCCGGCGACCAGCCGGCCGGGCAGGTCGCCCGGGATGCCCTCGCGGACGTCGTGCTCTTGGTGGGCGGGCACGTCGACGCCGGCTTGCTCCAGGACGCGGTTCGCCATCGCCTTGTCGATGCAGAGGGCGCTGGAGAGCACGCCGCAGCCGGTGTAGGGGAGCTGGAGCAGCTCGCACAGGCCCTGGACGGTGCCGTCCTCGCCGAGCGGGCCATGGAGGGCGATGAAGGCGCAGTCGAAGCCGCCGGCCGCCAGCGAGTTCCAGGTCTCGCGGTCGAGGTCGAACGCGATCACCTCGTGGCCTCGCCGCCGAAGCGCGGCCTCGACCTGCGCGCCGGAGTTGAGCGAGACCTCCCGTTCCGAGGACCTGCCACCCTTCAGCACCGCCACCTTCACCGGCCGAGCTCCTCGACTTCCGGCTCCAGCTCGACTCCGAAGCGCTCGCGCACGGCCGCCTGCGCGCGCTCGACGAGCCGGCGCACGTCGGCGGCGGTCGCGCCGCCCAGGTTCTCGATGAAGTTGGCGTGCTTGGTGCTGATCACTGCGGCGCCCTCGCGTGCGCCCTTCAGGCCGGCTGCCTCGACCAGCCGGCCGGCCGAGTCACCGGCCGGGTTCTTGAAGACGCTGCCGCAGTTCTTCGACTTGATCGGCTGCGTGCGCACGCGCTCCGCCGTCCAGCGAGCCATCTGCTCGCGGGCGGCGGCGCCGTCGCCGGGCGCCAGCTGGAACCAGGCGCCGCTGATCAGCTCGCCGCGCAGCGGTCCCTCGCGAAAGGCCGAGGTGCGATAGCCGAGGTCCAGATCCTCCGGCTTCCAGCGCCGGCCGCCACCGCCTTCGACCTCGACCAGCACCTCCCGGACCTCCCTACCCCAGCAGCCGGCGTCCTGGTAGATGGCGCCTCCGACGGTGCCCGGGATCCCGATTGCGAACTCGAGACCCACCAGGTCCTGGTCGGCTGCCAGCCGGGCCAGCCGCATCATCTTCAGACCGGCCCCGCCGAAGACCCGGTCCTCCAGCCGCCGGAAGCGGCGGTCGACATCGCGGATCACGAGGCCCTCGACGCCGGCGTCGCTGACCAGCAGGTTGGTGCCCGCACCGATGACGCGGACCGGGATGCCGCGCCCCACCGCGTCATCGTGGATTGACGCGGGCTCGGCGGTCTCGAGCAGGAAGTCGGCAGGGCCGCCGATGTTGAAGGAGGTGTGGCGCGCCAGCGGCTTGCCCTCCTCCACGCGAGGCAGGGCGCGGAGCCAGGCCAGGTTGGCCTCAGTGCGCCAGCTCATGCGGAACCTTCCAGATGTCGCCGGCGCCCATGAAGAGGACCAGGTCGCCCGGCTCGACAAGGGAGTAGAGATCGTCTTTGACGGTTTCGAAATGGGGTGCGAAACGCGCGCCGGGCACCTGTTCGGCAAGCTGCCGGCCGCCCACCGGGCCCGGCTCCTCGCCGGCCGCGTAGACCTCGGTGACGATCACCTGGTCCGCTCCGCCGAAGCTGCCGGCGAACTGGTCGAGGAGGCCTGCGAGCCGGGTGTAGCGGTGCGGTTGGAAGACCAGGAGCAGGCGTCCCTGGCCGGCCAGCTCGCGGGCTGCCCCGAGGGTCGCTCGGACCTCGGTCGGATGGTGCCCGTAGTCATCGTAGAGGCGGGCGCCGCGCCATTCGCCGACCAGCTCCAGCCGGCGCCGGGCGCCCTTGAAGGCGGCCAGGGCTTCGGCGACGGTGGCCTCCTCCACCCCCAGCTCAAGCGCCAGGGCGGCAGCGCCGCAGGCGTTCAGCTGGTTGTGCCGCCCGGGCACGCCGATGGTCAGCCCGAGCTCCCGCCAGCGGTAGTCGCCGGTCTCGATGCCGTAGGTGACGCGACGGCCCGCGACCGGCAGACGCAGCAGCTCGTCGTCCTCGGCGCAGACCACAGCCAGCTCGCGGACCTGGGCCAGGAAGCGGGCGAAGACCTCGCGGACGGCGCCCAGGTTCGGGAAATGGTCGGGGTGGTCGAGCTCGAGGTTGGTCACGATCGCGTGCCGGGGGTGGTGCAGGACCAGCGAGCCGTCGCTCTCGTCGGCCTCCGCAATGAGCCAGCGCCCGGCGCCGACCCTGGTGCTGGCACCGTCGCCGACCAGGACCGTGGGGTCGAGACCCGCGGCGGTCAGAACCTGGCCGGCCATGTGGGTGGTCGTGGTCTTGCCGTGGGTGCCCGCCACCGCTACCGAGTCGGTGGCCGCGAACAGGTCGGCCAGCAGCTCGGCGCGGCTGAGCGTCCGAATCCCGGCCGAGCGCGCGGCCTCCAGCTCCGCGTTTCCCGGCCTGATGGCGGCCGAGTGGATGAACAGGTCCTGGCCACGGACGTGCGCGGGGTCGTGGCCGATGGAGATCAGGGCTCCCTCGGCCACCAAGCGCTGGGTCGTCTCGGACGCTCTCAGGTCGCAGCCGCTGACGGACTCTCCGCGGGAGAGCAGGACCTGGGCGAGCGAGGAGACGCCGGCGCCACCGACGCCCATCAGGTGGACCTTCAACGAACCGCCTCCCGCACGAACCCCAGCACCTGTTGGGCCGCGTCCTGGCGCCCAAGCCGCGCCGAGCCTTCCGCCAGCGCCCGCAGCCGGCCCTCGTCCAGCGCGTCGACCTCCGCCAGCAGGCGCTCCCCGGTCAGCTCCCGGTCCAGGATCATGACCGCCGCGCCCGACTCGACCAGCGAGCGGGCGTTGGCCTCCTGGTGGCCGCCCCCGAAGCTTCCCGGGACGAGGATTGACGGCAGCCCGACGGCCGTGATCTCGGCCAGCGTCGAGACGCCCGCCCGGGAGACGACCAGGTCCGCCTCCCGCAGCAAGCCCGCCACATCTGAATTGAACTCGTAGGGCCGGTACCCCGGCCGGGCCAGCCGCGTGGCGTCGGCGGCGCCCTGGCGACCGGTCAGGTGGATGACCTCGGGGAAGCGCCGCAGGAGACCGTCCAGCACCGACCAGACCGCCTCGTTGATCCGGCGCGCCCCCTGGCTGCCGCCGGTGACCAGGAGAGTCTGGACGGGCACCCGCGGTGTACGGCGGGAGAAACCTTCCCTCAGTGGCAGTCCCGTGACCGCCGTCCTCACCGCCTTGACGCGAGTGCCCGGAAACGTAACGCAGACCGCGGCCGCTCCGGTCGCGAACATCCGCGTCGCCAGCCCGGGCTGCACGTTCTGCTCGTGGAGGACGTAGGGGATGCCGCGCCGGCGCGCCGCCCAGAGGGCGGGCACCGAGGCGTACCCGCCGACACCCAGGACCACGTCGGGCCGGAACGCCTCCACGATCGCTCCCCCCCGCCTCATCGCCGCGGGCAGGACGGCGGGCAGGGCGAGGTTCTTCAGCGGCGCGTCGCGGTTCAGGCCCTGGATGCGAATCGTCTCCAGCTCGAACCCGGCTTTGGGCACCAGTCGCTCCTCGGGCCCGCCCGCCTTGCCGACCAGCAGCACCGCGCCCTCCGGCTCCTCAGCGCGAAAGGCCTGGGCCACGGCCAGGGCCGGCATCAGGTGCCCGCCGGTCCCTCCGCCCGAGATCAATAATCTCATCTGACAGGGGGGACATCCCCCCTGCCGGCCGTGCTCGGCTCAGCCTGCGCGCGGCCTACCCCCCTGATAGGGGGGACGTCCCCCCTGCCGGCCGTGCTCGGCTCAGCCTGCGCGCGGCCTACCCCCCTGCTCCGACGCCGGGTTCCTTGGGAAGAGATGTTCAGCAGCACGCCGATGGCGGCCAGCGTCATGGCGACCGACGAGCCACCGTAGCTGATCAGCGGGAGCGGGACGCCGGTGATGGGCAGGGTGTCGGTGACGGTCGCCATGTTCACCAGGGCCTGGAAGGTGATCCAGGTCGTGATCGCCGCGGCCAGGGTGAGGCCCAGCCGGTCGGGCGCTCGCAGTGCGGCCCGGTAGCCGCGGACCCCGAAGAGGGCGAAGCCGAACAGCACCAGGCTGGTCCCGACCAGGCCCGTTTCCTCGCCGATGATCGCGAAGATGAAGTCGGTGTGGGCCTCGGGCAGCCAGAGGAACTTCTGCACCGAATGTCCGATCCCGACCCCCCAGAAACCGCCCGAGCCGAGCGCGTAGAGCGCCTGGGTGGACTGGAAGCCCGCGTTGAGCTGGTCCTGGAAAGGGTTGACGAAGACCGCCAGCCGGGCGGCCCGGTAGGGCTCCAGGACCACGGCCAGCCAGCCGCAGAGGCCGAGCCCGAGCAGCAGGAGGACGAGGTGCCGCTTCCGGCCCCCGGCCGAGATGAAGGCGGCGACCAGGATTGCCGCGATCACCAGGGCCGTGCCCAGGTCGCGCTCGAGCAGGACCAGGCCGAGCGCGCCGACCAGCAGGACCAGGTAGGGGGCGAAGCCGTCCTTCAGGTCCCGCAGGCGCTCGCCGCGCTTGACCAGCCAGGCCGACATGAAGAGGGCGAAGGCCAGCTTGGCGAGCTCGGTGGGCTGGATCACCAGCGGGCCGGCGGCGAACCAGCGGCGGGCGCCATTGACCTCGACACCCAGCAGCGGTACCAGCACCAGCAGCACCGTCACGACCACGGTCCCGGGCAGGATCAAGGGCTTCAGGTGGTGGTAGTCGATCCGCATCAGGGCGAGCATCGCCGCCGCCCCGAGGCCGGCGGAGAGCAGCTGACGCTCGAAGTAATAGAGCGCCGTCAGGTGCTGCACGTAAGCCAGCGCCTGGCTTGCGCTGAGCACGAAGACGAGCCCGGTTCCCACCAGCAGCACCGTCACCAGGAGCAGCCAGCGATCGCCCTCCCGCCGGACGGCCCGCTCGGCCCTTTCGGTTCGCTCGCTCCGCCACTGCTCGCGCAGCTCCTCGACAACAGCCATGCCTAGGCCGAAGCTTTCCTGGCGTTCCAGGCCCGGACGCCGGCTTTGAAGCGGCGGCCCCGATCCTCGAAGCTGGTGAACCAGTCGAAGCTCTTGTAGCCGGGGCTGAGGAGGACGACGCCGCCCGGTTGAGCCAGCCCGGCCGCCAGCTCCACCGCGTGGTCCAG
>VBHN01000026.1 GCA_005881155.1 Chloroflexota bacterium
ACCGCAACATGTCCTCGGGATGGAGTGGAAGTCACGGCCCGAGCGGCTCCGGGAGGCGGAAGGGCAGCACGTTCTGGGCGTTCCCGCTTCGTGGATACATCCTCCCCGCCTTGAGACAAGGGCTTTCCGGCATCCCGTGCATTGGTGGAAATGGCGTCGCAGAGTTCGCCGGGAGGCCCCTGTTGCACACGAGCTACACGAGCAGCCGGACAGCTGATCGACCAGCGCGTGCTGTGCCGATCTCGTGAACGGGGAAGAGGCGTGAGAGCACGGCCAGCACCCCGTTGTCTCGTTGTCAGGCACCAGCCGACCTGTCGTGGCTAGCTGGCCGGTGGACCGCACCCAGGGTGGGCCGTCCACGTCAGCGATGGGCGCTCCGATTGAGGGCCGACGAGGCCGCTGACGCGCGTCGTGAAGGCGCCCGCGTCCCTCATAGGAGGTCCTACCGACACGACGAGTGGCGTACCAGGCGGGACGGAGCGCCCCTGTGATGGAAACGGACCGCCCGAGGCCCAGGTTCGATACAGGTCGGTGATATCGATGACGGTGCTCGAGGACGTCGGGGTCACGGTTGCGAGTCCCCGCGGACGGTTGTCCAGCAGGGCGCTCGGTCCCCCGCTTGTCGCGGCTGGTACCTGCCCGGCAGCGAGCGACAGCGCGGCAGACGGGTACACCGCCACCGTCGCTTGCGAGGGACCCTCGACCGCCAGGGTGTGGAGCCTGAGTTGTACGTGCTCGACGCACTCGGGCGACGCTGCTACGAGCGGGAACACCATCAGGGTGCTGACGAAGAGACCATGGCCGAGGACGGAGGGAATGTCCTTGGCAATGACGAGCGCCCGCGGATCGGGCTGCACCGCTGTCTGGATGCCGGCGCCGCCGGACCACGTTTCTTGCAACACGAAGGTGCGTATCGCCGCTTGCTCGCCGGAGGGCAGGCTGACGGCGGGCACGCTGGCGGATGGGACCCGCGCCGGAGGACGGTTGGCACCTACACAGGCCGTGAGGGTCGCGAGAGCGGCGATCGAGATCATGAACCGGCACGCGGGCGCTCGCCGCCGAGCGTCGAGGGCAAGATCTCCGCTGGCCAAGAGATGGGACCGCCGTGCGCCCGGGGCCGGTGGGTTCGTGACCCGCACACCGCCGGTCAACTTCTCGAGAGGCGAGGCTGGATTGGTCACGGATATACCTCGCCTGAGCATCGCCCCAAGGCGGGGCGTGGCACCCATCGGCACAGAACCGTTCGGGTATGAGTTCGACCCAATCTGTGAGTTCCAGGAAGTCCAGCACCAACTTCGGCCCGGTGCTCGCCGAGGGTGGCAGACAATCCATCTCGCCGTTCGGCCCGGCTCATTGCCACCTGGCCAGCCTGGGCTATGGCATGTTGAGGCAGCCCCCAACGTCCGGAAGGTGATGCAGCGCCGTACGGGCGCTAGGCACAATGCGTGGAGTCGCTCGCTAGGTTTCCGCGAGTGTCGATGGTTGTGCTCGTTCCCGGCTATGGCGGTCGGCTTCGGCCTGTTGAGCGTTGGCGCATGACAGTGGCTTTGCGGACACTTGCCGTGCATGGCGGCGGCCGGCTTGTCGTGAGCGGGCATCAGGGCGAGGCCCAACGACTCGCCGCGCTCGCTCTTACTCGCACACCGTCTTCGCGCGAGTCTTTGCACGAGTGTTGACAGAAATTCTTCGCGCGTACCGTCTGGATCGGTGAGCGGGCCTTCCGCCTGAGGTGCGGCCGGGCCCGATGCTGCAGCGCCCCGGCCAACGACGTCCGACGTCAGCTCGTCACGGAGGGTGACTCCACCCGATGACCGCAAGGCCTCCGTCACCTCCGGGCCCTACCTATGCGAGCTGACCGGCATCCTCACTTCAGGTCCGAGCGACCAAAGGTGCGAGCTCGCGTCCCCCGCGAGCCGACCCGCGAGTTCACGCTGGGCGGCCGCGCCCTACCAGGGAGAGATTCTCTGCCACACTCCCTGGAACGGGCCGAAGGTGAACCACGCCCGTTTCGTCGACGTCCACGACCTCGGCCACCGCGACAGCCGTTCCGCGGCCGGCCACCACGAAGGCGCCGGGCACGATCTTCGAAGGGTTGGCCGCCTCGTCGAGGAACGTCCAAGGGAGTCCGGTGTCGTCCATGGTGTTCCAGTCGACGTCGATGTCGATCGGCGTGGTCACGTCTGCACCTCGTCGGGACGAAAATGCGGGTTCCGCTGAAGTTCATTATCGCACCGCGCCAGGCGCTCGACGTGCGGAGTGCATCACGTGCCAGGTCCGCCTCGGAGAGCACCCCACCCCGAACGACGACGAGCGCGTCGTCGGCCAGACGCTCCCGCCGCCTGCGGAGCGGGCTCACTCCGTGGAGGCAGTGGATGCAAACGCGTCGTCCAGGCGGCGGCCGGCCTCTTGATGCTGCTCCGTCACCGTGAAGGTGTAAGTGTTGAGCGTCACGCCGATGTCGGCGTGACCGAGGCGCTCCTGCATGACCTTGTCGTCCCCGACAACAACTCGCCCGACGGACTGGGCCGTATGCCGCATGCCCTTGGGCGTGATCCGGGGAACCCCGGCCTCTTCGATCAACGAGTCCATGAGCCGGGCGAAGTTGTTGGGATCGATCCAACCCCCCAGGGCTGTGGTGAACACCAGACCGGTCTCCCGCCAGGCATCGCCCACGAACGCCGCTTCCGCGCGCTGCGCGTTTCGGTGGGCGTCAAGGACCGCGGCCGTCGCCGCCCCGAAGGTGACAACCCTCTCGCTCGCCTCGGTCTTGAGCACCTTGAGCACGGGACGGCCACGCTCGATCGCCAGTTGCTGCACTACCCGGAGCCGGCAGCCCTCGGTGTCGAGGTCCTCCCAGCGCAAGCCGAGCACCTCTCCCCTGCGCAGTCCGGTCACCAGCGCCAGGTGGAAGGCGGCTCCGAGCCGGTGCCCACACGTAGCGGCGACAAAACACCTGGCCTCCTCGAGCGTCCACCCCAGCCGCCGATGCGTGCGGTCCCGGCGGGGCGGCTGAGTCCGGGCGACCGGGTTGCGTGGGAGCCGGCCGCGCTCGACAGCCTCCTGGAGGGCCATGGACAACACCTTGCGCACCAGCCGGGCCGAGGTAGCGCCGAGGCGGGGCTTCTTCCCCTCCCGCGCCACGGTCAGCTCGCCCACCCAGGCGTCGACGATCTCCGGGGACAGGTCGCCCAGACGCACCGCACCCAGGGCCGGCACGATGTGGCGGCGCACCGCCCATCTGTACTGGTCGAGCGTGCTGGGCTCCACCCGTCCCGACTTCGAGGGGAGCCAGGCTCCCTCGAGGAACTCCCCGACCGTCTCCGTCTCCGAGCCTGCTCGGCCCTCGGCCAGCTCCTTCCGCCGGGCCATGGCCGCCCTCTTCGTGTCGAAGGTGCCCAGCTGCCTGACCCGGCGGCGGCCGGAGGTCGGGTCGTAGCCGCCCTGGCGCACCACCCACTTGCCCCGCTGCCGGTGCACCTCGGGCTCGCCGACCTTGACCCACTCCATGTCAGCAGGATCGTACCGGTGCGGTGTGACTCCTGCATACATTCTGCATACATCGCCCGGAGACAAGAAGAGCCGGTGCTCGCCGCACCGGCTCTGACCAGGTCTTTTACTGTCCGGCTGGCAGGATTTGAACCGGCGACCTCTTGACCCCCAGTCAAGCGCGCTAACCAAGCTGCGCCACAGCCCGTGTGCTCGATGGTAGACCCGCCCGGTCAGCCGACGCGGTGGACGACCCAGACCACCCCCTGGTAGGCCCGGAACCCGAGGTACACGACCAGCGCGGAGAGCATGACCTTGAAGTGCCACGGGGCCCTAGGGGGAGCGGCGATGACCCGCCCGCACGACGGGCACTCCCCGCCCGTGCCCAGGCTGGGCGGGTTCCAGAACCGGCTGCAGTCCTCGCACCACGGCACGATCGCCCTACCCGGGCTCGGAGCGGTCCCGAGGACCGGCGACGGCCACCCGGCTGGGCACGGGATGGGCGACCATCTCCGTCACCAGGGCCGAGGCCGCCAGCACGCGCTCGAGGGACACCCCCGTCTGCACCCCGAGGTCGTCGAGGAGATGCACCAGGTCCTCGGTGGCCAGGTTCCCGCCCGCCCCCGCGGCAAAGGGCGAGCCCCCGATGCCGCCGGCGGCGGTGTCGAAGCGGGTGACGCCCCGCTCGAGAGCGGCGTAGGCGTTCACCAGGGCGGTCCCCCGGGTGTCGTGCAGATGCAGCCCGACGTCCGGGCCCACAACCTCAAGGAGGTCGTGGACGCGCCTGGGGGTCGCCATACCCGTGGTGTCGGCGAAGGTCAGCGACATGGCGCCGACCTCCTTGAGCCTCTCGCCCAAGCGGTTGACCTCGACGGGAGCGATGTCGCCCTCGTAGGGCGAGCCGAAGGCGCAGGACACGACCGCGTCGACGGGAAGAGCGCGGGGCGCGACCCGCTCTGCGATCTCGGCCACGGCGGAGACGGACTGGTCGATGGTCATGTGCACGTTGCGCTCGTTGTAGACGGGCGAGGCCGACACCGTCACCGTCAGCCCGTCCACGTCCGCGTCCAGCGCCAGCTCGGCTCCCTTGCGGTTGGGAACCAGGGCGAGGTAGCGCACCGTCGGCTTCCGCCGCAGCGCAGCCATCACCTCGGCCGCGCCGGCCATGGCCGGCACCGCCCGGGGGGAGACGAAGGAGACGGCCTCGATCTCCTGCAGCCCGGCCTCGGCCAGGGCATCCACCAGCGCCGCCCTCTCCTTGGCAGCGACGGGCTCCTCGGCCTGCAGGCCGTCCCGAGGGCCCACCTCTCGGATGCGAACGACGGCCGGTAGCGCGGATCTCCCCACGACCGTCCTCACACCGGCGGCACGCCGTGGCGCCGCTTGGTGAAGCTGCGGTCCTTCCCCTCGGCCATGGCCAGGCGCCGCACCAACTCCCCTCGGAGCTCCTCGGGCTCCACGACGGCATCGACCACCAGGTCCGAGGCCAGGCGCAACAGGTCGACGTCGGCCTCGTACTCGGCCCGGCGCTCGGCGACGAAGGCGGCCCGCTCGGCCGGGTCCTCGATGGCGGCGATGCGGTTGGCGTAGACCGCGTTGACGGCCGCCTCCGGTCCCATCACCGCGATCTGGGCCGACGGGAGAGCCAGGCAGGCGTCGGGCTCGAAGGCGGGTCCTGACATGGCGTACAGGCCGGCGCCGTAGGCCTTTCGAACCACCACGCAGATCTTGGCCACGGTCGCCTCGGCCACCGCGGTGATCATCTTGGCTCCGTGGCGGATGATCCCCTGCCGCTCAACCTGGGTGCCCACCATGAAGCCGGGCACGTCGGCCAAGAACACCAGGGGAACGTTGAAGGCGTCGCAGCACCAGATGAAGCGGGCGGCCTTGTCGGCGGAGTCGACGAAGAGCACGCCCCCCTTCTGTTTGGGGTTGTTGGCCACGATGCCTACCGGGCGACCGTCGAGCCGGGCGAAGCCCACGATCAGCTCCCGGGCGAACAGGGGCTTGATCTCGAGGAACGAGTCCTCGTCGACCAGGGAGTCGACGACCAGGTGCATGTCGTAGCCGGCCCGCTCGTTGGCCGGGATCACGGCCGCGGTCAGGGTGGTGGCGGGCTTGCCCGGAGCGGTGGCCGGCGGGCGCTCGCGCCAGTTCCCGGGCAGGTAGGAGAGGTAGCGCCGGGCCAGGTCGATGGCTGCGGCGTCGTCGGCCACCAGGTTGTCGCCGCACCCCGAGATGGTGGCGTGCATGCGGGCCCCGCCCATGTCCTCGAGCGTCGTGCGCTCCCCGATCACCATCTCGGCCATACGGGGCGAGCCCAGGTACATGGAGGCGTTGCCCTCGACCATGAACACGACGTCGCAGAACGACGGGATGTAGGCCCCGCCCGCGGCCGAGGGTCCGAACAGGCAGCAGACCTGGGGAACCCGGCCCGACAGCCGAATCTGGTTGTAGAAGATGCGGCCCGCGCCCCGGCGCCCGGGGAAGAGCTGGACCTGGTCGGTGATGCGGGCGCCGGCGGAGTCGACCAGCCACACCACGGGCAGCTCGTGGGCCAGGGCGTACTCGGTCAGGCGCACGATCTTCTCCACCGTGCGGGCTCCCCACGACCCGGCCTTGACCGTGGGGTCGTTGGCCATCACGCACACGGCCCGGCCGTCGACACACCCCCGCCCGGTGACCACGCCGTCGGCCGGCAGGTCGTCGCCGGGGGCGGTGGCGTTGGCCAGCAGGCCGTCCTCCACGAACGAGTCGGCGTCGAGCAGGAGAGCGAGGCGGTCCCGCACGAACAGCTTGTGCTGGCGGGCCAGCTTCTCGCTCTCCTTGGCCAGGTTGCCCTCCAGCGCCCGCCGGTTGGCCCCGATCAGGTGGTCGGCGCCGTCCGCCGTCAAGCCCTCGCCGGCCCCGCCGTCGGCGGCGCCCGGGCCTGGGATCGGAGCCGCAGAGGACCCCTCCCCTCGTCCGCTCACGTCCGGCGTATGGCCAGGATGGCCACGTCGTCGGAGAGCGGGTTGGAGGCGAAGTCCCGGGCCGCCTCCAGCAGGCTCTTGCACAGGGTGTCGACGTCCTGGCCCGGGTCCCGGCGCAGCACCCCGGCGATGCGTTCCTCGCCGAAGAGCTGCTCGCCCGAGCGGGCCTCGGCCAGCCCGTCGGTGTAGAGCAGGAGCACGTCGCCCGCGTCCAGGCCCACCTCCCGGCTGGTGTACGAAGCATGGGGGTCGAGGGCCAGCAGGGGGCCGGTGGCCCGCAGGGGCCGGACCTCGCCGTCGTGCCAGTGCCAGGCCGGGGGGTGACCGGCCGAGGCCACCCGCAGGGTGCCGCCCGCCTGGTCGAACACCACCGCGCACAGGGACACGAGCTCGTCCGGGCGCCCTTGGGAGGACAGCACGGCGTTGAGCTCTTCCACCGCCTGGGCCGGGTCCCGGTACTGACGCAGGAAGACCCGCAGCAGGTACTTGACCTGGAAAGCGGTGATGGACGGCTCGATGCCCCGCCCGGCCACGTCGCCGATCACCGCGACCAGCCGGCTGGGCGTCGTCGGGTACAGGTCGTAGAAGTCGCCGGCCATGGCCCCGGTGCCGGGCTCGTAGACCTGGCCCACCTCGAAGCCCTCGATGACGGGCAGCTCCTCGGGGGCCAGGCGGGCCGACCACCGCAGCGGCGCCAGCTCCTCCTGGGCCAGCACCTCCTCAGCCCTGCGCTCGATCAGGGAGCGCTCCTCGGCGAGACGGGCCGCGGCCAGGAAGCGGGGCGCGTAGCGCAGGGAGATGGCCACAGGCACGAGGACCAGCAGGAAGGGAAGGTCGGCCAGGTCGCGATCGGTGAGCGAGGTGGCTAGGGCCGACACGGCGAGCAGCCCGTAGAGGACGGTGGTGTGCACCTCCTTCTGGAAGGCGGACCGGGCCAGCTCCAGGGCTTCCTGGCCGGTCCCGTTCACCTGCACCTCCCGCTCCAGGCGCATGCGGGCCCGATTGAGGCGCCGGCTGGAGCGGCCCCACACGTAGGTGGCGGCGCCGCACGCGAAGGAGACGGCCAGAAGGGTGGGGCGGTGGACGATCACG
>VBHN01000162.1 GCA_005881155.1 Chloroflexota bacterium
CGCTGGGCGAAGCCCGGTCTGCCGGCCATCGAGGTCTTCAGTTCCCACGACGAGTACCACCTCTCCAAGGAGTTCCTGGTCGACACCGAGCTGCAGGCCCTCCTGATCGCCGGCAACTTCAACCCGGAGCTTCCCGACCTGCGCCTCTACCTGCAGGCGACGCCCCACCTGAACCGCTACGGGATCGGCAACGACGCCGTCATCACCGGCAGCGCACCCCCGGCCCTGATCGCGCGCCAGGGCGATGTGCACATCGCCGTCTGCGGGCCCTTCGAGAGGGCCGGCGCCGGCTACCTGAACAGTTCCGACCTCTTCGTCGACCTCCACGACAACGACGGCGAGATGCGCTTCGCGTACTCGGCCGCGGGGCCGGGCAACGTGACACTGGGAGCCCAGCTGGCTCTGCATGCCGGAGCCTTCCAGGTGGCGGTCGGCTTCGCCCACTCGCGGCCCGATGCCGAGGAGGCGGCTCGCGAGATGCTCCGCCGCGGAGCTGCCCAGACCCGGGCCGCACTGCAGGAGGCCTGGCGCCTGGAGCACGACCTGCCGCCGAGGATCGTGCAGGTCTCGGGTGACGGTGGAGCCCTCGCCGCCGCCTCCTTCGCGGTCCTGAGGAGCCTCGAGGACAAGGAGGAGCGGGGCGGGTTCGTCGCTGCGCCGGGAGCGCCCTGGGGCGAGACCAACAGCGACGGCAACCACGTCTATGACCTGGTCTGGTCGCGCGATCTCTACCAGCAGGCCACCGCCCTGCTGGAGCTGGGGGATGTGGAGCCGGCCGCCCGAGCGCTGCGCCACCTGGCCCGCGTGCAGCGGCCGGACGGGTCCTGGCCCCAGAACTGGTACCTGAGCGGACGCGCGCACTGGACCGGGATCGAGCTCGACGAGGTCGCCTACCCGATTCTCCTGGCCAGCCGGCTGAAAGGTGTGGAGGCGCTGGACTGGGATCCCTACCCGCAGTTGGTCCGCCGCGCCGCCCTCTACCTGATCCGCAACGGCCCCAACACCTCGCTCGACCGCTGGGAGGACGGAGGCGGGTTGTCCCCCTCGACGATCGCCACCGCGGTGGCCGGCCTGGTCGCCGCAGCCGACTTCGCCCACGACGCGGGTGAGCACGTCGCGGCAGCCCATCTCCTGGCCGTCGCCGACTACTGGGCGGACCGCGTCGAGGCCTGGTGCTACAACGCCGGCGCGGGGCACTACGTGAGGCTGGCCACCGACCCGGACTCGGAGCCGGGACCGAGCTCCGTCCTCAGCACCGACTTCGTCGAGCTGGTCCGGTTCGGGATCCGGTCGCCCGAGCATCCGGCGATCGTCTCCAGCCTCGCGAAGATCGATGCCCAGCTGCTCTTCATGGCGCCGGGCGGTCCCTCCTGGCGGCGGTACGTCGGCGACGCCTACGGCGAGCACCCGGATGGCTCGCCCTGGGACGGGACCGGGGTCGGCAGGCCCTGGCCGCTGCTCTGCGGGGAGCGGGGGCAGCTGGAGTTCCTGGCCGGCCGGCTGCCGCGAGCCACCGACCTGGCGCGGGCGATGGAGGCATTCGCGGGCCCCGGGTTGATGCTCTCCGAGCAGATCTGGGACGGCCCGCCGATCCCGCAGCGCGGCCTCCGCCCGGGCACGGCGACCAACTCGGCGGCACCGCTGGGCTGGGCCCACGCCGAGTACCTGAAGCTCCTCAGCACGATCGCCAACTCGAGCTGCGGCGACCTGCTGCCGATGATCAAGCAGCGGTATGGCGGTGAGGGCCAGCACGAGCCGGCGTTCGTCTGGAGCGCCGCGCACCAGATCCACTCCTTCCAGGCCGGCAGGCGCGTGAAGGTGCAGCTGGCAGAGCCTGCCACCCTCCGCTGGAGTGCCGACGAGTGGGCGACCTACCGGGAGAGCCGCACCATCGACACGACCCTCGACCTGCACGTCGCCGAGCTGCCCACCCAGATCATGCGGCCGGGCGCGGTCATGTTCTGGACGATCCACTACGCGGATCGCTGGGAGGGACGCAACTTCACGCTGACCTGCCGGTGAGGTGGCGCAACCTCGCCTACCTCGGGGCGCTCTCGCTCTGCCTGGAGATTGCGGCCGGGGAGGTGGCCTTCTGGATCCAGAACGCGCTGCTGACGCCGCTGCGCGGGCCCGACTTCTACATCTACTACGCCAGCTCCCTCCAGCTGCTGAGGAGCGGGCCGGGCAGCGCCTATGACCTCGCGCTGCAGAAGCAGTTCCAGGACCAGGTCACAGCCCAGTGGGGCGGCGCCTACGTCCTCCTGCCGCAGATCCTGCCGCCCTGGGTGACGCTCGCCTTCTACCCCCTTGGGCTGCTCCCCTTTCGCGCCGCCTACCTCGCTTGGGGCGCCACGATCCTGGTCCTGGTCGCGGCGGCGATCCTGGTCCTGGTTCGCGCCGCGGGCCTCCGGGGTCGGTCCGCCGTCCTGGCCTCAGCCGCCGCGGCGGCTTCGCTGCCCCTATTCGTCCTGCTCGTCCAGGGCCAGTCGGACGCGCCCATGCTGCTGGCGCTGGCCGCGGCCGGGCTCGCCTGGGTTCGGCGCCGGCCGGCCTGGGCCGGCGCCTTTGCCGCGCTGGCGCTGGTCAAGCCGCAGCTGATGGTGCTGGTTCCAGCGCTCTTCCTGGTGCGCCGGTCCTGGCCGGCGCTGGGCGCTTTTGCCGGAGTCGCGGCCGGGCTGGCGCTGGTCTCCCTGCTCGTGTTCGGCCTCCGCGCCTGCCTGGATTGGCTGTCGATCGTCGCGCCCTGGGCGGTCTCGGGCGGGGGAGGCTACTCGGTCAACGCCCAGTCGACCTACTCGCTCCGAGGCCTCCTGCAGCTGCTCCCACTGCCGGCCGGCGTGCAGGTCGTGGTCGTCGCGGCCGGGTTGCTGGCGGTCGCCTTCGTGATGCTCCGAACTCGGGCCGACCCGCGCCTGCAGTTCGCCCTGGCGGTGGCCAGCTCGGTGGCCTTGAGCCTCTACCAGCACGCGCACGACCTCTCGCTGATGGTGTGGGAGCCGCGCTTTTGGCCGGCGGCTGGCTGGCCCTCGAGCTACTGATCATGGCGCCCGCGGTCACGGCGCTGGCGATCGTGGCGCTGACCGTCTTCCTGGCCTGGGAGTGCTGGGGCGACAGGCCGGCGCCGGTCAGCGAGCCAAACGCGCTGCCGCTGGCCGCCTAGTCTGAATCTCTCAGCGACTGCCGGGAAAGGCCGGTAACGGAGGCTGGGAAAAGGCGTCGGTGCCGGCAAAGGCCGGTATCACATCTCCTAGTCGTCGTCGTCGTCGGGCTCGTGCATGCCGGGCAGGCGGAGGTCGGCCGGGCCATCGTCGTCGAACTGGCTGTGCAGCTCGCCGCAGTCCAGGCAGCGGTAGTACTCACCCAAGAAGCTCTTATGCCAGACGGCGAAGCTGACGATGCCCGGTTCCTCGATCAGCACCTCCTGCTCCATCCGGTACACGACCTGTTCCCAGTCGCCCTCGGCGATCCTTTCGTCGAGCACGATCAGGCAGTAGGGGTGCGGCTCGCCCCAGAGCATGGAGACCTCGCCCAGCCGCTCGTCCTCGCCGTTGACGATCGACCAGCTCTCGGCGCTCTGTCCGCGCGTCGAGCGGACCAGCCGGAGGTCCTTCCAGAAGCGGTTGGCGGCGTCGCGCTGGGCCTTCTCCCGCTCAGCCTGGGCCTCCTGGAAGGAGCCCCACATGCGCAGCAGGTGATTGCGGAAGCGGTGGTAGGTGGCGAGCAGGCCCGGCTTGGCCTGCGGCGAGCCGATCAACTGTTCGAAAGCGTGCTCGAAGGCGGCTTCGACGCGCTCCTGCCGATCGGTCAGGTCGACCGCCCAGTCGGCGTCCTCGCTGAGCCGCATGCTCTCGTTGAGGACCACCTCGAAGTCCAGCCAGTCCTCGCCGAACTCCGGAACCAGCACGTTCTCGACGATGTCGGCGAGCCGGTGCTCCTCGAGCAGGACCGGGTTGACGCGGGTGCGCGCCTCCGGCCAGCTCTTCCAGCCCATCACGTTGTGGATCCAGTAATCGAAGATGGTGACCGCGTACTGGAGAGCTGCGGGTGACGACCAGATGCCGGCGGGCCAGGTCTTCCGGCCGGTCCGGACCTTGTTGTAGAGGGCGATGACCTCCTCGTCGTCGAGGTATTCGGTATCCATTGGAAGGAATTACACCCGTTTCCGCGCGGAAACGATCATCCGGCAGGCCGAGAGCTGGCAATTCGGCGCGGAATCGAGGCCCGCTCAGGAATTCCGGCGACCAGGGCCGGGTATAAATTTCACGTAATGGCATCCCCGAACGGATTCACCCCCGAGCAGGTCGCCCGCTACGCGCGGCACCTGATCCTCCCCGAGGTCGGCGGCAAGGGCCAGCGCAAGCTGATGAACACCAGCGTGCTGCTGCTCGGCGCCGGCGGCCTGGGCTCCCCAGCCGGCCTCTACCTGGCCGCGGCCGGCATCGGCAAGATCGGAATCGTCGACTTCGACGACGTCGACGCCTCCAACCTCCAGCGCCAGATCCTGCACGGAGTGGAGGATCTGGGGCGGCCCAAGGTCGACTCCGCCTCGGACCGGATGAAGTCGATGAACCCCGACGTCGAGGTCATCGGCATCCGGGAGCACCTGAACTCGGGCAACGTGCTGGACGTCTTCAAGGACTACGACGTGATCGTCGACGGGACCGACAACTTCCCGACCCGCTACCTGGCCAACGACGCCGCCTTCTTCCTGGCCAAGCCTCTCGTGCACGGCGCCATCTACCGCTTCGAGGGCCAGATGACGCTCTTTGACGCCGCCCACGGCACCGCCTGCTACCGCTGCCTCTTCAGCGAGCCGCCGCCCCCGGGTTCGGTGGCCTCCTGCGCGGAGGCGGGAGTTTTCGGCGTCCTCCCGGGCATCGTCGGGAGCATGATGGCGTTCGAGACGATCAAGCTGATCCTCGACATCGGCGAGACGCTCAAGGGCCGCCTGCTGATGTTCGAAGGGCTGGACATGAGGTTCCGCGAGGTCAAGCTCCGCAAGAACCCGAAGTGCGTGCTCTGCGGCGAGAACCCGACCGTCACCGGGCTGATCGACTACGAGACCTGGTGCAACATGCCGTCGGTCGAGGCGTCCGAGGAACCGGTTCAAGCCACCGTCTAAAGTCAGGAGCTGTGATCCAGCTCCAGCGCGCCGACCCCGCCGCTCTTGAGCGCGCCCGCGACCTCGTGCGCGAGCTGGGGTCGGTGCTGGTCGCCTACTCCGGCGGCGTCGACTCGACGCTGCTCTTGAAGCTGGCGCTGGAGGAGCTGCCGGGCAAGACGGTTGCCGTGCTCGCCTCCTCGCCCGCCTATCCCGAAACCGAGCAGGACGAGGCTCGGGGAGTGGCCAGGCTACTGGGCGCCGAGCTGGTGGAGGTCAGCACCTCGGAAGTCGAGCTAGAGGCTTACGCGCGAAACAACCCCGACCGCTGCTTCCACTGCAAGGAGGAGCTCTTCGACACGCTGGAGCCCGTCCGCCTGCGGCTGGGGCTGAAGAGCCTGGCCTATGGCGCCACCGCGGACGACGAGGGCGATCACCGGCCCGGCCACGCCTCCGCGGTCAAGCGCGGCGTGCGCTTCCCGCTCCTCGAGGCCGGCCTGGGCAAGGCCGAGATCCGGCTGGCCGCCCGCTCGCTGGGTCTGCCGAACTGGAACAAGCCCTCCTTCGCCTGCCTTTCATCGCGAATTCCTCACGGGACGCCGGTGACGGTCGAGACCCTGCGCCGCGTCGAGCGGGCGGAGGCGGCCGTGAAGGCGCTCGGCTTCACCCAGGTCCGGGTCCGCCACCACGGCGACGTCGCCCGGGTCGAGGTCGAGCCGGAGGAGATGGAGGCGCTCTTCGCCAACCGCGACGCGGTCGTAGAGGGCCTGAAGGGGGCCGGCTACAAGTTCGTGGCGCTGGACCTCGAGGGCTACGCGACCGGCAGCCTCAACCGCAGCTGGCGGCCCGCCAAGCGCTGACCCACATGGCCACTGTCGAGTGGACTGGCAGTGCGGTCCGGCTGATCGACCAGACGAAGCTCCCCGACGAGGAGAGCTACGTCAGCTGCGGCACCTCCGCGATGGTCGCCAAGGCCATCCGGAACATGGTCGTCCGGGGCGCGCCGGCGATCGGCGCGGCGGCCGCCTACGGCGCCGTGCTGGCGCTTGGGGAGCCTGACCCGGAAGCCGGGCTGGCCGCTCTTCGCGGCAGCCGCCCGACCGCGCGCGACCTCTTCTGGGCAGTCGACCGGGTCACCTCCGCCGCCGACCCGCTGGAGGAGGCGAACGCGATCGCACGCGAAAGCGTGGACGCCTGCCGCCGGATCGGCCGGCTGGGCGCCGCCCTGCTCAAAAAGCGGCCGCGGATCATCACCATCTGCAACACGGGCGCCCTGGCCACCGTCGACTACGGCACCGCCCTCGGGGTCGTGAGGGCGGCGCAGGAACAGGGCCTGGAGCCCAGCGTGCTGGTCCTGGAGACGCGGCCGCGCGCCCAAGGGGCGAGGTTGACAACCTGGGAGCTGGCCAAGCTGGGCATCCCCTTCCGGCTCCTCGCCGACGGGGCGGCGGGGCGCGCCTTCCAGCAGGGCCTGGTGGACGTCGCCATCGCCGGAGCCGATCGGATCGCCGCCAACGGCGACACCGCCAACAAGGTCGGCACCTACCCGCTGGCGCTGCTCGCCCGCGAGCACGGCGTCCCCTTCTACGTTGCCGCGCCGGTCAGCACTGTCGACCTGGAGACCCCGGACGGCTCCGCGATCGTCATCGAGGAGCGCCCGGCCGCCGAGGTGACGACCTTCGCGCCGGCCGGCACCCCGGCCTGGAATCCCGCCTTCGACGTCACGCCGGCCCGCCTGATCGCGTCGATCATCACCGAGCTGGGCGTGCTGCAGCCGAGCAACCTGTCCGCGCTGCGGCCGGCGGTGACGCGGTGATCGGCGTCTTCGGCGGGAGCGGCCTCTACAACCTGCTCGACGACGTGCGCAAAGAGCACTTGAAGACTCCCTACGGCGAGCCCAGCGGGGATTTCGCGATCGGGTCGCTCGACGGTCGCGAGGTCGTCTTCCTGCCCCGCCACGGCAGCAAGCACACCATCCCGCCCGCACAGATCAACTACCGCGCCAACCTCTGGGCGATGAAGAAGCTGGGCGTCGAGCAGGTGATCGCGCCAACCGCGGCCGGCTCCTTGCAGGCGCACGTGAAGCCGGGTGACTTCGTGGTCTGCGACCAGTTCGTGGACCGCACCTCGGGCCGGCGCGACACCTTCTACGACGGCCCCCTGAGCACCCACGTGAGCGCCGCCGACCCCTTCAGCCCGGTGCTGCGGGGGCTGCTCGTCGAGCGCTGCCGGGCGCTCGAGATCCCCGTCCACGACCGTGGCACGGTGGTCGTGATCCAGGGGCCGCGCTTCTCGACCCGCGCCGAGAGTCGATGGTACGGCCGCATGGGTTGGGACATCGTGGGCATGACCCAGTATCCGGAGGTGATGCTGGCCCGCGAGCTCGAGATGTGTTACCTCAATCTCTCGCTGGTCACGGACTACGACGCCGGCCTGGAGGGATCGCCCGAGGTTGGCCCAGTGCAGGCGCATGAGGTCATGCGGGTGCTGGCGGAGAACATCGCGCGCGTCCGCCATCTGCTCGAGTCCCTGATTCCGAAGATCCCGGCCACCCCGAGCTGTGACTGTCAACGCTCGCTGGAAGGAGCCCGAATGTGACCCTGACAAAAGAGAAAGGCCGAGATTGGGGTCTCGGCCTTCAAGGAAGGGGAAGCGGGGATCACGATATCTTGGGCCTGTTAAGGACCGGTGAAGAGACGGTAACGGCGCTGTCACGGGTCGGGATCGGAGGCCGATCGGGCGTCAGCTATAGTCCGCACCAATGAGGGTGCTGATCACCGGCGGGGCCGGTTTCATTGGTCAGCGCACCGGCGAGCTCCTTCTGAAGCAGGGGCATCAGGTCACGATCCTCGACAACCTCTCGCCCCCCGCGCACGATGGGCCGCCGGCGCTGCCGGCCGGCATGGACCTCGTCGAGGGGGACATCCGCAAGCGGGAGGATTGGGTCAAGGCGCTCAAAGAGAACGAGGTCGTGCTGCACCTCGCCGACCACCACGACTACCTGCCGTCGTTCAGCAAGCTCTTTCACGTCAATACCGTCGGGACCGCAATTCTCTTCGAGTTGCTGTTGGAGGGAAAGCCATCCGTGCGCCGGGTGGTGCTCGGCTCCTCGATGGCGGTCTACGGCGAAGGCAAATATCGTTGCGGCAAGGACGGCGACGTCTATCCCCAGCCGCGTCGGGTCGACGCGCTGGAGCGCGGCATCTGGGATCCGCCCTGCCCGGTGTGCGGCGGCGCGATCACGCCGATGGTCACCGATGAGTCGGTGGCTCGACCCACCAGCGCCTACGGCTTGAGCAAGCTGGCCCAGGAGGAACTGGTGCGGTTGCTCGGCGACCGCCACGGGATCGAGTGGGTGATCCTGCGCTACGGCGCGGTCCAGGGACGGGCGCAACCGTTTCAAAATGCCTACTACGGTGCGCTGCGGATCTTCGCGCTCCGCCTGGCCCACGGGCAGCCCCCGCTGCTGCTCGAGGATGGGAATCAGTTGCGTGATTTCATCGACGTCGACGACGTGGCGCGCGCCAACGTGATGGCACTGGCGGGGCTTCCGACCGGCGCCTACAACGTGGCGAGCGGGCGGGCGCACACCCTCATGGACCTGGCCCGCATCCTGTTACGCGTCGCCGAGCGCGACCTGGCGCCCGAGACGCCCGGTCGTTATCGCGTCGGCGATGCCCGGCACGCGGTGCCCGAGGTCAGCCGCATGAAGGCCGCCGGCTGGGAGGCGCAGATCGGGCTCGAAGCCATGGCCCGGGAGTACTGGCAATGGCTGACGTCGCAGCCCAACCTCGACACCTATTTCGAAGGTGCCGACCACCTGATGGAGCGCACCGGCACGGTCCGCGTGGCGCGATGACGGCGGAGGCGACCCGCCGCTTCACGATCCGCTATTCGACCCAGCGGTGGACCGATGGACGATGGTTCTACGGCGGCTTTTTCATCATTCT
>VBHN01000163.1 GCA_005881155.1 Chloroflexota bacterium
TTGGCCGAGTTCCCGTTGGTGGCCTGGGTCTCGTTTTGGGTCTCATTCGCCTGCGAGGCGGTCTGAGCCGAGTTCCCGCCCGTGGCCTGGGTCTCGTTCTGGGTCTCGTTCGCCTGCGAGCCCGTCTGGGCGGAGTTGCCGTTGGTGCCCGGGGTCTCGTTGGCCGTCTCGTTGGCCTGAGACTGGGTGTCTCCGCCGCTGTGACCGTTCGTGTCCGCGGACTCGTTCATCGAGTCGTTGTTGTTGTGGCTGCCGGGGTCGTTGGTCGCGCCGTTGGAATCGCCGGCGCTGTTCACGGTCTCCCCGTCCGGGTTGTGCGCCGGGTCGTTCGGGTGATCGCCGTTCGCCAGCTCGAGCTTCATGGATTGCTCGTCGCTCGAGTGGTCGTTACGTGCGGCAGCCGTCGTCATGGCTCCGGCGGTGCTGCCGTTGTTGGCGGGCGGCTGGTTGCCGCCACCGCTTCCGCCCTTGGTGGCGGGCGCACTCTGATTGGCGGGCGCGGCTTGATTGGCGGGCGCGGTTTGACTAGCGGGCGCGCTCTGCTTAGCGGGCGCACTCTGACTGGCGGGCGCACTCTGATTAGCTGGCGCTCCCGTCGACGCGCCGGCTCCTCCTCCATTCGCACCCGCACCCCCGCTTGCGCTCTGGCCTCCGCCGGACTGCTGATGCTGGGCTGCCGGCGCCGGTGAAGGACTGTGGTGATGGTTCTTCAGGTCGGCGGCGAGAGCCGGTTGCGTCCGGCTGATGAGGAGGATCGTCGCACTGAAGGCGACGAAGGACCAGAGGACGATCCGGTAGGCGAGAGGGCGACGCCGAATTTCCAGGACGTCGTCTTCCACCGAACACCTCCGCGTTATAGGCCCTATGTAATTGCTGGGCCGTAAGTTGATAGTGCCTACTACATATCATGCTGGGGGTCTGATGTCAATCCAGCGCCCATCCAACGTGCCCCATTGAGCGACAATTGAAATCGTGATAACGCTCGGCGCGATCAAGGCGGCGACCGGACACGAAGCGGTGACCCGGTACCTGGAAGAGGTGGTCCTGCCCGGTTCCGACTGGAACCTGGTCAAGGTCCGCCGGCGGACGGTCCGCCTGGAACCGCCCCACGCCTACTGGGCGAGCTACGTCGTCAAGCTGGGCCGCGGAGAGCTTGTCTACCCAGAGCCGGACGCCGAGCCCGTCCTCGAAGAAGCCGCAGTTCCGCTCGCGGTCGAGGACGCGCCGGCCGGCGACGTCTCAACGGCGATCGAAGAGGCGGATGCGGAGCTCCCCCAGCCCAGCTGGACCGAGGAGCGCGAGCTGCGGTTGATAGCTCGGGGCGTGTTCGACCCGGAGCACTGGAGCAGCTATCGGGAGAAGGTCGGCAAGGCGCTGGGTGGACTCGGTTCCGACCCGATGAGCGGCCCCGCTCGCCCGGCGCTCTTCGACGACACGCAGCATGCGATCTGGTTCTTCCCGGCCGACCCCAACCTCACCAGCCTCCACCGTGCCGCCGATCCGGTCGAGATGCTGCGGCTCTTCCGCAACCACGCGCCCGAGGTGCTCGAGCACCCCGGCCGGATCACCGAGGTCAAGGTCGAGCTGGCCCGCTACCTTCCCGAGATCGCCGCCATCCTTCGCTACGACCTCGAGACCGATCCCGAGACCTCGGCCCGGACCATCTACGGCAAGGTTCAGCCATTCAATCGCGGAGCCGAGAGCCACCGCGTCATGACCGAGATCTGGAAGGCGGCCGAGCGCTCCGACGGCAAGCTGGTCGTGCCTCGGCCTCTTGGCTACCACCCGGAGCTCGGCCTCTACCTGCAGTCGTCGGTCGCGGGTAAACCAATCTCCTCGGACCGGACCAAGCCCGAGTTCCTGCCCGGCGTGACCCACGCCGCCGAGGCGCTGGCAACGCTGCACGAGTCGGCCATCCCGACCCAGAAGAAGCTCCCCCTCGACCGCGAAGTCTCTCGCCTGGCGCGGACCCTGGACCAGTTCGCGCTGGTCGAGCCCAGGGCCTATTTCCTGCTCCGCGAGCTGATCGCCCATCTCAAGGACAAGCTCAAGGGACTGCCCGAGGAAGACTGGCTCCCCACCCACGGCGACTACAAGTACGACCAGCTGCTGCACGAGGACGGCAACTTCAGCCTCATCGACTTCGACTTCTTCGCGCTGGCCGAGAACAGCTTCGACCTCGGCAAGTTCTGCGCCTATCTGGTGCCCTCGATGCCGAAGAGCTGGGAGCAGTCGGTGGCGGCGGAGGAAGGGCGCAAGGCGTTCCTCAATCGGTACCGCGAGCTCCGGCCGCAGGCCAGCCTGCAGCGCTTCCCGATCTATGAGACGGTCAACCTCGCCGGCCGCGCGATGACGCTCATGTGGACCCAGATGCGCGGGTGGGAGCAGGCTGCCGAGGCACTGCTGGTGATCGGCATGGAGAGGCTCAAGTCCCGGCTGCCGTAACCTCGGCGGGGTCATGAAGTTCGGGATCTTCTACGAGCACCAGCTGCCGCGGCCCTGGGCCGACGACGACGAGCACCGGCTCCTGAAGGACGCGCTGGAGCAGATCGAGCTGGCCGACCGGCTGGGCATCGACTACGCCTGGGAGGTCGAGCACCACTTCCTGGAGGAATACAGCCACTCCTCCGCGCCGGAGGTCTTCCTGGGGGCGGCGAGCCAGCGCACCAAACGGATCCGGCTCGGCCATGGCATCGTCCAGCTGCCGCCGGCCTTCAACCACAGCGCGCGCGTTGCAGAGCGGATCGCGACGGTCGACCTGCTCAGCGACGGCCGCGTCGACTTCGGTACCGGGGAGGCTTCCTCGGAGTCCGAGCTGGGTGGCTTCGGCGTGTCCCGCGAGAGCAAGCGCGAGCAGTGGGCGGAAGCGCTGGACGCGGTCACCCGGATGCTGGTCTAGACACCCTTCGCCGGCTACGACGGCAAGTACCTGAAAATGCCGCCGCGCAACGTGGTCCCGAAGCCGCTCCAGAAGCCGCACCCGCCGCTGTGGGTCGCCTGCAGCCGTCGGGAGACCATCCACCTGGCCGCCACCAAGGGACTGGGCGCCCTTTCTTTCTCCTTCGCCGAGCCGGGCGAAGCGCGCGCCTTCGTCGACGACTACTACGCGACCATCGCCTCCCCGGAGTGCGTGCCCGCCGGGTTCGCGGTCAACCCGAGCGTCGCCGTGGTCACGCCGCTGCTCTGTCACCCGGACGAGGCGACCGCCATCGACCGGGGGCTGGACGGCGCGCACTTCTTCGGCTACTCGCTGGGCCACTACTACGTCTACGGCGAGCAGTCGCCAGGCCGCACCAGCATCTGGGAGCAGTTCCTGGAGCGCAGGTCGGCGTTCGGATTCGACCGCGACCTCGCCGCGCGGGAGGGCGTCGAGCTCGCGGCCCGCCTGATGGAGCAGGCCCTCGGCTCCCTGCGCGGGGCCATCGGCACCCCCGACCAGATCCGCCGCTTCCTGCGCGGCTATGAGGAGGCGGGGGTCGACCAGGTGATCTTCATCAGCCAGACCGGGCGGACGAGGCACGAGCACATCTGCGAGTCGCTGGAGACGTTCGCCCGCGAGGTGCTGCCGGAGTTTGCCGAGCGTGACGCCGCGGGGCTGTCCTCGAGGGAGGAGCGGCTGCGGCCGGCCGTCGCCGCCGCTTTGGCGCGCAGGCCGGGGCCGCGACCAGCGCCCGAGAACTACCTGATCCCTGCGGCGGGCACGGCCTAGGCTGAACGGCTCACGGGATCTTGCGACAGCCTAACGTCGGGCCAGTCTGACGACGATCCCGAGCAGGGCGGCCACCGCCGCGACGCCCACCACCAGGACCAAAGTGCCCGAGAGCGGCACCAGCAGCGAGCCGTCCAGGACCAGCTCCACGAGCACGCCGGCGCCGGCCGCGGTGATGGCGATCTCCAGCGCGCGGCGCCCGAGGTGCCGGGCGCCGGCGGTGTTGGCGCCGTCGAGCTCGAAGGACCAATAGGCGAGCTCCGCCACCAGCAGCAGGCCGGCGGCGGCGACCGGCGTCCAGGCCGCGGCGGACTCGGCGTCGAGCTGGACGCGGAGCAGGAAGGTGGCCGCCAGCAGGGCGATCCCCCAGGCCACGCCGCGGACCCACCAGGCCAGCAGTCCCAGCGCCAGGCAGCCGAGGCCGGCGGCCGCGACCGCGACCAGGTAGCCCTGCCCGCGGGCGAAGGGCCAGCTCAGGGTGATCGCCGCCGCGATGGCGGCGGCAACCGCGAAGGAGAAGCCGGCGACGGTCAGACGCGCGCGCGCCCGGCGTGTCTTCGGGATGCCGCCACCTCCTCCAGCGCCGCTTCCAGCGGCCGCCCTTCGTTCCAGCTGGCGATCGGGACCCCGGCCGCCCGGAAGCGCTCTCGAAGCGCCTCGCGCTGGAGCAGCCAGAGCCGGTGCGCCAGCCGCCCCAGCTCGTCCGGGCGCGGCGCCACCATCGCCACCGGGTCGAGCTCCAGGACGGCCACGTCGAACCCGCGGCCGCGGACGTCGAGGAGGGCCCCCGTGGTCCGCTCGTCGACCAGAGGCGTCAGCGCCAGCAGCAGGGCCTGAGGGGGCAGGGTGCCGGTGGGGATGACGTCGATGTCCTTCCAGGCGTAGCTGGTCACCACGCGCGTGTCGAGCAGTGAATCGAGCAGTCGGTAGAGCTGGATCGTGCCCGTGCCCGGGCGCAGCCAGCGGATGATGCCCCCGAAACCGATCATCCCGACCCGGTCGCGTACCCGCAGGTACTGCCCGGCCAAGGTCGCTGCTCCGCGGACGGCGAGATCGAGAGTTGTCGCCCCCGCGCCGGCCACCTCGGCGAAGGTGTCCAGGAAGATCACCACGTCGGCGTTGCGCTCCGGGTGGTGCTGGTTGACGTGTAGCCGACCCCGGCGGGCGCTGACCCGCCAGTTCACGTGCCGAACGCGATCGCCGGGGAAGAACTCGCGGACGTCGGCGAACTCGATGCCGGCTCCGCGCTCGCGGGAGACCGTGTTGCCGGCGTGGGCCTGTGTCTCGAGCGGCGCCAGCAGCGCCCGCAGCCGCTCGGCGCGGGGATAGACGCGCAGCGGCAGCGTCGTGGACAGCGACTGTTCGAAGAGGAAGAACCCAAACCGGTCGCGCGCCCGCACCTGGATCGAGCCCAGGTCGTACACCCCCCAGCGGCGCGCCTCGACGGCCAGCTCGACGGTCCGCACCTCCCCGGCCGCAAGGTTCAGGTCGCGGAGACCGCTGGAGTCGGACAGGGTGACACCCTCGGCCAGGCGAAGCCGGAGTTCCAGCCCGCGAACCGCGGCGAGCCCTTCCAGCCGTAGCGACACGATGGCAAGTCCGCCTTCCAGCACCCGGTCCTGGCGAAGCTCCGGTGTCACCGCAAGAGCCGGCTCGCGGGCCAGGGCCAGCCCCAGCGCCGCGAGGAGGGCGAAGGCGAGCGCCAGGGCAGCCGCCTCGGGCCGGCCGAAGAGCAGGGCCGCCAGGAGCCCGGCCGCGGCGAGGGCCGCGTAGGCGCCCAGCTTGGGAGTGAGCTGGCGGGTCACCTTCGGGCGGCGGTCGAGTCCTCGGCGGCGGGTGCGGGCACCGAGTCGAGGCAGTCACGGACCACGTCCTCCGCTCTGACCTTCTGCACCCAGAGCTCGGGGCGGAGGCTCAGGCGATGGGACAGCGCCGGCACGGCTACCGCCTTCACGTCCTCGGGGATGACGAAGTCCCGCCCCTGGAGGGCGGCGCGGCCGCGAGCCAGCTTCATCAGCGCCAGCGTGCCGCGCGGGCTGGCGCCGACCTGGACGCGGCCGCTCCGGCGGGTGGCCGTCACCAGGTCCACCAGGTAGTAGCCGACGCTGGCCGAGACGTGGACCTGCTCCAGAGCTCTTTGCATCTCCAGCAGCCGGCTGCGGGCCGCCACCGGCTGCAGCTGGATCTCGTCGGTCCGGCGCTGGAGGCGGTCCTCGACCAGCCGCCATTCCTGGTCCCGATCGGGATAGCCGACGCCGAGCCGGATCAGGAAGCGGTCGAGCTGGGCCTCGGGCAGGGGGTAGGTGCCTTCGTACTCGAGCGGGTTCTGCGTGGCCAGGACCAGGAAGGGCGGGTCCAGCTGGTGGCGGCGGCCGTCGGCGGTCACCTGTCTCTCCTGCATCGCCTCCAGGAGCGCGGCCTGGGTCTTGGCCGGCGCCCGGTTGATCTCGTCGGCGAGGAGCAGGTTGGCGAAGATCGGGCCCGGCCGGAACTCGAACTCCCCGGCTTGCTGGTTGAAGATCGAGGAGCCGGTGACGTCGCTCGGCATGAGGTCGGGTGTGAACTGGATGCGCTTGAACTCGAGCTCCAGCACCTGCGCGAAGGAGCGCGCGATCAGCGTCTTGGCCAGGCCCGGGAAGTCCTCGATCAGGACGTGGCCGTCGGCGAGGATCGCGAGCAGGATCAGCTCCAGCGCGTCGCGCTTGCCGACCACGACCCGCTCGATCTCGGCCAGGATCCGCTCCGAGGTTGTC
>VBHN01000164.1:0-12150 GCA_005881155.1 Chloroflexota bacterium
TTAACGGCGCGAACCTCTTCATTGGCGGCGCCGACGGTGGCATCTGGATGACGACGACCGCGTCGCTGGCGTCCACGCCGGTCTGGACAGCGTTGACGGACGTGGCTGCTGACTCAAACCTCGCAATCCAGTCCTTCGCGAATGACCCGACCCTCAACAGTCGGATCTACGCGGGCACCGGAGAGCTGGCCACGTCGATCGACTCGCGTTACGGGCAGGGTGTCTACGTCTCCACGAACAGCGGCTCGACCTGGACGCTGCAGAACCCGGGCGGCATCTTCACGAACCTCTCGGTGTCGGCCCTGGTGGTCGATTCAGCGGGGAACGTCTACGCGGCCGCGGCCGAGCACCTGGTCCCCGCTACGTCTGGGCTTTACAAGTCCACCGACCACGGCGTCAACTGGTCGCTCGTACCGAGCCTTTTGACCAACCACGATGTCACCGACCTCGCCATCGGCAGCGACGACACGATCTATGCGGCGGTCGGCGACCCGGGCGGCACCGCGGCGACCAACGGCATCTGGAAGTCCGTCGGCGGCGCGGCCTTCACCAACACCACCGCCCTCTCGCCGGGTCTAGCCGGCACCTACCGGTGGCGGCTTGCGATGCCGTCGCAGCGGCCGACCGCGAGCCAGGTGCTCTGGGCCGTGGCCGGCAACAACTTGAGTGGTGACATCCAGGCCGTGATCCAAACCGCCAATGGCGGCGGCAGCTGGACTTCGGCGAGCGGCAACATCGCCGCCTTGGACGGACCGCCTTGCGGTAACCACCCCTGCAACCCGGTGAACCAGGCTTGGTACGACCTTGAGATCCTTGCCGACCCCCTGAACGCCGGTGTCGTCTATGTCGGAACCCACGACATCTATAAGACCGCCAACGGCGGCGGGAGCTGGACCAACATCACCAACGTCTATGGCGGCCCGAACGGCACCGCGACGCCCGCCAACATTCACCCCGACCAGCACGCGCTCATCTTCTCGGGCACCGACCTCATCGCGGGCAACGACGGTGGCGCCTATCGGAGCACGAACGCAGGGACCAGCTGGGCGCCGCGCAACGGCAACCTGAACCTGGCCCAGTTCTACGGGGGCGCTGTCGCAGGCAACCCGAACCAGCTGCTGGGCGGCCTGCAGGACAATGGCAGCATCTACACGCCGACGGCCGGCCCGAGCTGGACTGACGAATCCGGCGGCGACGGCTTCTTCACGGCCATCGACCCGAACAATTCCAACTTCATGTATGCGGAGTACCCGGACGGCAATCTGTTGGTCAGCTCGACGGGACCCGTCGGACTTGGTACCGCCACGAGCTTCACCCCCAACAACACCTCGGAGCCGGCCGAGTTCTCCGCCGACCTGGTGCTGGACCCCAACAACCCGGCGACCATCTACTCCGCGCGCGCTTCGCTCTGGTGGAACACCAACCACGGGTCGGGTGCCTGGACCTCCTCCAGCCCGACCGGCCTCGCTCCGCCCGGCAACTGTTTCAGCTCCGGCTGCATTCACCGGATCGCGGTGGCGCCGGGCAACCCGCTCGAGCTCTTCGTCGTCAGCGGCGGCGGCAACGTCAACGGTGACCACACCTACCGGACCGTGAACGGACCCAACGGGCCCTGGCCTCCAGCTGACGGAACCGCCGGTTGCGTAGCCGCGACCAACCTGTCGCCGCACTCGTGCGCGCAGTTGAACCACGGCAATATCACCGACGTGGCGATCGACGGCCAGAACAACCAGGTCGTGTACGAGACGGTCGACGGCTTCTCGGCCGTCGCCGGTCACCACGTGTTCAAGTCAGCCGACCTCGGTGCGACGTGGGCTGATGTCTCGGCCTCGCTTCCCAACGTGCCCTTCGAGACCGTCGTCGTCAGCGGCGGCGCGGTCTACGCCGGCTCGGACAACGGAGTCTTCGCGTCGCTCGACGGGGGCTCGAGCTGGAACCGCCTTGGGACCAACCTTCCCAACGCCCGGGTGTTCTTCCTGGTGGTCCAGAGCTCGATGGTCTTCGCGTTCACCCACGGCCGCGGCGCCTGGCAGATCGCGGCGCCGTCTCAGCCGGGCTCACGGACGCCGGTTCTCCCGGCACCGCCTACCGCAGCGCCGGCCCGGGATCCGGTCAAGGCCAGCCTGCCGACCCCTGCGCCCACGCGGACGCCGATAAATCCAGGCACGACCTCCAGGAGCCTCGCCACTCCCGCCCCGACCACACCGACAGGTCCTGAACCCTCGCCCTCCGTCGAGCCGGTCCCGGTGTCGCGTTCCTGGTCGGACCTGCAGCTCCGCAGGCAGCGTTGGGCCTTCTAGCGGCCGGCTTGGCGCTGCTGCTGGGCGCCTCGCTGACGCCGGCCGGCAGGGTGCCCCCGCAACCTCGATCCGACCCGACCCGACCGACGATCATGCGCGAGGCGATCGTGCACTCCCAGCGCCAGCCGGCAGCGAGCAGCCGCACCGGCCGCCTGGTGGCCGGCACGCCGCCGCCACGAGACCCGACCAAGCCCAGCCCCAGTCGCGAGGTCTTCGGATTCGCCAACGCCGGCAGCCTGGGCGACCCGAACGTCGGCTACCAAAGCTGGCAGTTCGGCCGGCTGAGCACTGTCGCCTTCTTCGGGCTGACGATCAACGGCGACGGGACGATCGCGCACGACAACAATTGGACGACCTGGAACTCTGCGACCAACGCAAACTTCATCGCCACGGCCCACGCGAACGGAACCAGGGTGGTCCTTTCGATGGTGCTCCAGGACTTCGCCACCGGCATGACCATGTGCCAGGGGCTCACCAAGGCGGCGACCACCATCAGCCAGGTAGGCCCCGAGCTGCAGGCCAAGGGGGTCGACGGAGTCAACGTCGATTACGAATCGACCAACGTCAGCTGCGGGCCAGACATGTCTCGCGGTCGGATGACCACCTTCATGCAGCAACTGCGTGCGGGTCTGCGCGGCTACCTCAGCATCGATACCTACGCGTCCTCTGCCGCCGATTCAGCTGGTTTCTTCGACATCCCCGGTATCGCGCCATCCGTTGACGCCTTCTTCGCGATGTCCTACGACCTCGACCGCTCGAATTCGTCGAGCGCAGGCTGCGGCGCGCAGTACTGCCTGAGCCCGGTTTCGCCAACCTTCGGCTACCTGTACAACGACAACCGGACGGCGCACGAATACTCGCTGGCGGTCCCGGCCAGCAAGGTCATCCTCGGTTTGCCTTATTACGGCCGGAAGGCGTGCGTGGCGAGCGCGGCGCCCAACCAGGTACCGGTGTCAAACCTCTCAACGCCCACCTACGAGCTCGCCGCCACGGCCTCAACCACAACCGGGGTCAGCAACTTCGTGACCCACGTCGACCCTCACGATTCGACCGAGGAGTACGACACTTTCCACAACGCCACGATCCCCTGTGACCGCGAGCAGTACTGGGAGAACGCCTCCTCCATGGGCAGCAAGTACGCCCTGGTCAGTTCTTACAATCTGCGGGGCGCAGGCCTGTTCGCTCTGGACTACGGCGGTCCGGCACCCGAGCTGTGGCGCCAGCTAGCCGCTTACTTCGGCGGTCGGGGCGGCGGAGCCCTCCCGGCGCCGACTGCGACTCCTCCGACACACCGCTGATAATCGGGGCGTGAGCCCGATCGCCGTCGTCATCCCGGCCAGGGACGAGCAGGGCCGGGTCGGAGCCGTCGTCAAGCGGGTCCGCTCGGAAGCGGATGGTTCGACCACGAGCGTCTACGTGGTGGACGATGGCTCCCAGGACGGGACCGCGGCTGTCGCGCGAGAGGCCGGGGCGCGAGTCCTCCGCCACCGGGTCAACCTGGGCAAGGGTGCGGCGCTGCTCACCGGCGCCGAGGCCGCCGTCAAAGCCGGCGCGCAGCTATTGGTCCTGATGGACGCCGACGGCCAGCACGACCCCGGAGACCTGTCGCGGCTGCTGGAGCCCATCCAGGCCGGGCGAGCCGACCTCGTGCTCGGCTACCGGCTCTTCACCCGCGAGATGCCGGCCGCGATGCGGCTGGGCAACACCGTCCTCTCCGGCCTGTTCGCGACCCTCTTCGGAGTCACCCTTCGGGACACCCAGTGCGGCTACCGGGCGGTTACGGCGAAAGCGCTCGGGAAGCTGCGCTGGAGCGCGCTCGACTACGCGGTCGAGACCGAGATGCTGGTGCACGCGGCTCGCGCCGGGCTCCGGATCGAAGAGGTGCCCATCGCCACCGTCTACCACGACCGCTACAAAGGCACGACCCCCGTCGACGGGCTGCGGATACTGGCCAACATGCTCCGCTGGCGGCTGGCTTGACCGGCATTCAGCTGGTCGCCGTCGCCTTCGCGGCGGTGATGGCGTTCCTCACCTACACCGCCTGGCGGCGTGGCGAGCTCGACAACCGGGAGTCCCTGCTCTGGATGGCGGTCTGGATCGCCCTGGCCCTGGTCAGCCTCTTCCCCGACCGCCTCCGCGCCGTCATCGCCCCCCTCCAGGTCGCGCGGCTGATCGACCTGGTGATGGTCGCCGGCATCCTCTTTTTGGCCGCCGTCGTCTTCCAGCTCAACCGCAGCCTGCGGCGGCTGGAGTCGAAGCTGGTTCAACTGGTCCGGTCGCTGGCGCTCAAGGAAGAGCCGCCTTGCTAGGCTGGCCCGCGGGATGAACAAGGGCAGCCGCGTGTACGTGGCCGGGCATCGCGGCCTGGTCGGCTCGGCGCTGCTGCGCGCCCTCCAGGCCCAGGGGTTCGCGAACCTGGTGGTGCGGACGCGCTCCGAGCTCGACCTGACCCGCCAGGCGGAGGTCGAAGCATTCTTCTCGGCCGAGCGCCCGGAGTACGTCTTCCTGGCCGCGGCCAAGGTCGGCGGCATCGTCGCCAACAACACCTTCCGGGCGGAGTTCATCCGCGAGAACCTGCTCATCGCCGCCAACGTCATCGACGCCGCCTGGCACTCGGGGGCGCGCCGGCTGCTGAACCTCTCCAGCTCCTGCGTCTACCCCCGGCTGGCTCCGCAGCCTCTGCGCGAGGAGTACCTCTGGAGCGGTCCGCTGGAGCCGACCAACCAGCCCTACGCGGTCGCCAAGCTGGCCGCGATGGAGATGGTCCAGGCCTATCGCGACCAGTACGGCGCGGACTACTTCAGCGTGCTCCCGACCAACCTCTACGGGCCCAACGACAACTACGACCCGGAGAGCTCCCACCTCCTTCCCGCCCTGATCCACAAGATCCACTCCGCCAAGAGCGCGGGCGCCTCCACGGTCCGTCTCTGGGGCACCGGAACCCCGCGGCGAGAGTTCATGTACGTCGACGACATGGCCGAAGCCTGCCTGCTCCTGATGGAACGCTACGACGGCAGCTCGCCGATCAACGTCGGGGTCGGCGAGGACCGGTCGGTCCGGGAGCTGGCCGAGATGGTCGCGCGGCTGCTCGGCTACCAGGGCAGCTTCGAGTTCGACCCCAAGAAGCCGGACGGCACCCCCCGCAAGCTGATGGACGTGACGCGGCTGAAAGGCCTCGGCTGGGCGCCCAAGACCTCGCTCGAGGATGGAGTCCAGCGTGCCTATCAGGCCTACCTGGAGACGCGCGGCAAGGTGGCGGCCGAGCGCAAGTGAGCGGAGCGGAGCCGAAGAAGGCGCTGGTGACCGGGATCACGGGGCAGGACGGCTCCTACCTGGCCGAGCTGCTGATCGAGAATGGCTACCAGGTCCACGGGCTGATCCGGCGCAGCTCGAGCATCAACTCGCGGCGCATCGACCATCTCTACCAGGACCCCCACGAGCCTGACCTCCGGCTGATCCTGCACTACGGCGACCTCACCGACGCGACCGGCCTCGCCCGGCTGATCGACGAGGTCCGCCCCCGCGAGGTCTACAACCTGGGCGCCCAGAGCCACGTCAAGGTCAGCTTCGAGGTTCCCGAGTACACCGGCGACGTCGACGCGCTGGGCACCCTGCGCATCCTCGACGCCATCTACCACTGCGACCCGACCATCCGCTTCTACCAGGCGTCGAGCTCCGAGATGTTCGGCAAGGCGGCCGAGACTCCGCAGTCCGAGAAGACGCCTTTCCACCCCCGCAGTCCCTACGGCGCGGCCAAGGCCTACGCCTACTGGATGGCGGTCAACTACCGCGAGGCGTACTCGATGTTCGCCGTCAATGGGATCCTCTTCAACCACGAGTCCCCGCGGCGCGGCGAGACCTTCGTCACCCGCAAGATCACCCGGGCCGTGTCGCGGATCGTGGCGGGCAGGCAGAAGACGCTCTTCCTGGGCAACCTCGACGCCCGCCGGGACTGGGGCTATGCGCCGGACTACGTCAGGGCGATGTGGCTGATGCTGCAGCAGGACCAGCCCGATGACTACGTGGTGGCGACCGGAGAGACGCACACGGTCCGCGAGTTCGTCGAGCTGGCCTTCGGGCAGGTCGGGCTGGACTGGCAGAAGCACGTCGAGGTCGACCCGGCCTACTTCCGGCCGGCCGAGGTCGACATCCTGCTTGGCGACGCCGGCAAGGCGCGCCGGCAGCTGGGCTGGGAGCCAAGCACGAGCTTCGCGGAGCTGGTCCGGATCATGGTCGAGGCCGACCTCGAGCTCGAGCGTGCGGGCGAACCGGCCCGCCCGGCCTGATCCTGGCCCGGACCCGATGGGCCTCGACTGCACGATCCTGGTCCCGCTTCGCCACTGCGCCCGAGCGATCGAGGCCGGCGCCCTGGATTGGCTCGACGGCTTCCCGGGCCCGGTGCTGTTCGTCGTCGATCCAAGCGACGCCGAGACCGCCGACGCCATCGCCGGCTGGCGGGCCGGACGGCACCTCGCTTCGCTCGGGGTGGTCGAGCAGGACCGGCCCGGTCTGTACGCGGCCCTCAACCAGGGACTCGCCCGGGTCCGGACCGAGTACGTGCAGCAGTGCGGGGTGGACGACGAGGCCTACTGGCGAACTCACGAGCGCGTCGTGGCCTTGCTCGGCTCCCGCCGGCCGGCCTGGATCGCCGGGCGCTGCGAGACGCGGCACGTGAGCGGCCGCCGCACGGGTGCCGGCGTCTATCGACAGCTGCTGCACCGTCTCGCGCCCCTGCTGCTGCCCCTGACCAACGTGGTGGGCAGCCCGGCGGTGATCTTCTCCGCTGCCGCGGCGCGCCGGGCGGGCGGCTGGGACGAGAGCATGCCCGCCGCCGCCGACTACGACCTCTGGCTCAAGCTCCACGCCCAGCAGCGCCCCTTCCTGCTGCCCTTCGCGACCGGCCGCTTCCTGGTCCGCCCGGAAAGCTCGCTGACCCGCGCGCACCGGCGGACCTCGCTCGAGGACTGCTACCGGTCACGGCGGCAGTACTTCCACGGCGCCCTGGTCCCCGGCCTCGCCCGCGGCGTCCAATCCGCCCAGTTCAAGCTCCAGGACCTGCTCGGCGAATGACGCGGGCGCTGATCACGGGGGTGGCCGGCCAGGACGGCTCCTACCTGGCGGAGCTGCTTCTGGAGAAGGGCTACGAGGTTTATGGGGTCGCCCGCGGCGAGGGCCCCCACCCCAACCTGGCCGCCGCCGGCGACCGCCTCAGGCTGATCCGGGCGGACCTGATGGACCAGGCTTCGCTGGTCGCGGCCCTGCGCGAGGCACGGCCGCGGGAGGTCTACAACATGGCCTCGGTCTCCTTCGTCCCCGCCTCCTGGGAGCAGCCGGTTCAGACCGCCCACCTGGCGGCCGTCGGGGTGACGGCCCTGCTGGAGGCGATCCGCAGCGTGGACGACCGGATCCGCTTCTACCAGGCCTCCTCCAGTGAGATCTTCGGCCAGCCCCGCGACGTCCCGCAGACCGAGGGCACGCGCCTCTCCCCTCTCACCCCCTACGGGGTGGCCAAGGCTTACGGGCACTTCATCACGCGCAGCTACCGGGCGCGCTACGGCCTTCACGCCTCGGCCGGGATCCTCTACAACCACGAGTCGCCGCGGCGGCCGCCCGAGTTCCTGCCCAGCAAGCTGGCGCGGGCCGCCGCCCGCATCTCGCGCGGCCTCGAGCGCTCGGTGATGGTGGGCGACCTCGAGGCCCGCCGGGATTGGGGCTATGCCGTCGACTACGTGCGGGCGATGTGGCTGATCCTGCAGCAGGACCAGCCGGACGAATACGTGATCTGCAGCGGCGAGACGCACAGCGTGGCCGAGCTGGCCGAGCTCGCCTTCCAGCATGTCGGCCTCGACTGGCGGGAGCACGTGCACAGCGACCCCGCCTTCCGGCGCGGGTCGGCCGAGCTGCACCACCTGGTCGGGGACCCGAGCCGCGCCATGACCAAGCTGGGCTGGCGCAGAGAGGTCGACTTCGAGGGACTGGTCCGGCTGCTGGTGGACGCCGAGCTGGCCAGGCTTCAGGCGGAGCGCTAGAGGGAGAGCAGCTCCGCGTAGACCTCCTCGTGCCGGCGCGCGCACCTCTCCCAGGTGTAGCGGGCGGCGGTCTCGAGGCCCAGGCTGACAAAGGGAGCCGGCGCCGCCAGCAGCCGGTCCACGGTCTCGGCGATGTCCTCGGCTGAGGTGGGGTCGAAGTAGGCCGCGGCCTCGCCGTAGATCTCCGGCAGCGGCCCCGTCCGGGAGACGGCCACCGGGCAGCCGCACGCCATCGCCTCCAGGGGCGGCTGGCCGAAGCCCTCGTAGAGGCTGGGGAAGACCAGCGCGGCAGCCGTCCGGTAGAGCTCCAGCAGCCGCTCCCGCGAAACCAGGCCCAGGCTCTCGACGCCCTCGGGGACCGGCCGGCCCTCGTGGAAGGCGCCGGTCAGGACAAGCCGCAGCTCCGGCCGGGTGCGGCGCAGGATGGCGAAGGCGGCCAGCAGGCGCTCGTGGTTCTTGTGCGGCCAGCGGTTGGCGGGATAGAGGAGGAAGGGCGCTCGCTCCACCCGCGGATCGGGCCCGAACGCCTCGAGGTCCACTCCCAGGTGGATCGCCCGGACCCGTTCAGGCTCCAGCCCGAGCCGCTCGATCAGGGTCTGGCGGGCGTGCTCGCTGATGGTGATCACGATCCGGCTCCGGCGCACCGTCCAGCCGTAGACGAGGCGCCGGTAGGCCAGCTCGGCGGGATTGAAAAAGCCGGGCAGGAACTCATGCTGGAGGTCGAGCACGGTGCTCACCGCCGGCGGGCGGCCGACCGGCGGCAGCATCACGCTGAGCGGGAAGTGGATCGCGCGCAGGCCGTCGAGGTTCATCTCTCTCCGGAGCGGCCAGGGATGGATCGCCGCCGCCGACATCGCCAGCAGCCGCGCCGGAACCGTCCGGCCGGCCCGGTAACCGCGCACGATCGTCGCCGGCAGGCCGGCGCCGGCCTTGGGCGCGAGGCTGGGCAGGAAGACGCGGTAGGCGAAGCGGTCGCGGGCGGCGAGCGCCTTCAAGAGCTCCCGCGCGTAGGTCTCGGAGCCGCCGACCAGGCCTGGGACCAGGGTCAGCAGCGAGATGCCCACCGGGCCGCGGGCGTCCATCAGCGCACCCGGCGGCGCCGGAGGAGGTCGAAGCCCGCGATGACCCCCGCCAGGAGCAGCGAGGCGAGGCTGACCAGGGCCCCGTAGTAGTAGAGCCGGGGCCGGTAGGCGATGCCGACCGAGTTGGCCCCGGCCCCGACCGGCACCGACTGGAAGAAGCCGTGGTAGGTGGTGGTCGCCACCGGCCGGCCGTTGACGGTGACCTCCCAGCCCGGGTCGTCGGGGCGCGACCAGACCAGCACCCCGGGTCCCTGGACGGTCAGGTGGTCGGCGTCCGGCTCGGCCGGCAGGTGCTGGATTGCGACGGGCTGCGCTCCCCCTTCGGGGACCAGGAACTGCTTGGTCTGGGCCAGCCGGTTCTCGTAGATGCGGCCGTCGCGCGCCGCATAGACCACCTGCCAATGCTCGGAGGTGTGGGCGGCGTCGGAGCCGGTGTCGTCGGCGAAGTAGGCGTACCTGACGCCCAGCTCGTTCCAGGCTGGGCTGTCGAGGTTCACGGCGGTGCCGATCCAGATCGAGCCGGTCACGATCCAGAGGTTCCGTTCGCGCGGGGTGACGCTCTCGCCGATCAGGTTCAGAAAGCGGTCGTCGCGATAGTTGTCGTAGCCGGTGACCGAGTCGACCCCGTACATGTTCAGAACGTCCCCGGGCCAGACCGCCCCGCTGCCGACCGCCGCCAGCACCCGGTAGCCGGCCGAATGGCTGCTCAGGTAGGCGAGAGCCGGCGTCGTGGGATAGAACTCGGAGCTTGGAATGGCCGGGTTGAAGCCGTAGCCGAATGTGAGCAGGTCCGCGGCGAGCACTGCCACCAGGAGGGCGCGGCCGCCGGCGGCGCGACCCCTCCAGACCAGTGCCAGGGCACCGAGCGCGAGCAGCAGGAAGGCGGCGCGGAGCAGAAAGTCGCCGGCGACGAAGCCATCCGGCGCGGCGGGCAGCCGGCGCGCCAGGAGGCCGGCCATGGCGACTGCCAGCACGCCGCCCGCGGCCAGCAGCGGCCAGGCGCGGATGCCGCTGCCGAGGCGCGCGAAACCTTCGCAGGCGAGGATGGCGACGGCGAGGTCGATCCCGACCTGCCAGCGGGCCGGCACCACGCTGTTCAAGAGCGGCAGGTTGTCGAAGCCCCGCCCGAGCGGGCTGAGCCCGTAGGCGGCCACAAGCGAGAGCAGGCCGGCGACGACAGCGAAGGCCAGCAGCGGCTCGCGAAGCAGCCGGGCGCGACCCGCCAAGGCGCCGACACCGGCGCTCAGCAGGGCGGCGCCGCCGGGATAGGCGATGTTCTCGGAGTAGTTGCCGAGCCCGTGCCAATCGCCCTGGACCGGGCTCCCGTAGGTGTTTGGGAACAGGAAGGTCTGCAGGTTGCCGAGTGACAGCGGCGCCCGCGGCGGGCGGTAGCCGCTGTTGAGCAGGTGGGTCAGCTCCGAGGAGATGGTCAGGACGGGCAGCGCGCCGATGCCGGCGCCGAGCAGGCCGAACCCGGCGAGCTTCAAAACGGGCCAGCTGAGCTGGCGCGGCGACCGCGCCCAGACGCAGCCGACGTAGAGGGCGAGCAGGACCGCCTCCACGAAGTTCGCCGGCGGGTAGGAGAGGAAGAAGGTCCAGCCGATCAGCACCGCCACACCGACCCCGTAGAGCGCGCCACGCCCCTCCAGGAACCGGGTCGCGAGGAACATCAGCAGGGGCAGCACCGCGAAGATCAGCGGCAGCGTGGTGGCCCCCAGCCAGACGATGAAATAGCCGTTCAGCATCCAGGCGACGGACCCGAAGAGGCGGGCACCGCGGCTCGGCGTCAGCAGCCCGAGCAGCAGGTACATGCAGACGCCGGCGAGCAGCAGGGCGGAGATCATCACGATCGTGTTGGCCCACCCCGCCGGCACCACGAAGAAGCTGAGGGCGGGCGGGTAGGTCAGGCTTCCCAGGCCGAGCGGGAGGGTGTTCGGCGTGCCGGCGAAGGTGTGGTCCTGCCAGAGGCGGACCCCGAAGCGGAGGATGTCGGACGCCACCGCGACCCGGCGGGGCAGGCCGAAGAAGGTGTCGTCGGCGCGAAGCGGGTTGGAGGCGTGCTGGAAACCGGGAGGCCGGTACTCGCTCCAGGGCGCCAGGTCGTAGAGCTGGTCCGCGGGGGAGAGCACGTAGCCCCGGAGGAACACCTGTGGGAAGAGCAGGACCGGGAGCAGGACGACAGCCGCGAGCGGGTGGGTGAGGATCCTCCCCGCTCGCGTCCGCCGGAAGCGGTGGCCGAGCTCGGCCAGGCGAGCCACGGACCTGAATGTTATTCGGCTACGGCGTAAGGACCGCTGTCAGCGTGCTCGGCGAGAAGCCGATCGCCGTCGTCCCCGCGCCGGCATGGATGCCGGCTCCTCCGCCCACGTTGGCCTTCCAGGAGAGCTGGAAGGTGTACGTCGAGCCCGCGCTGACCGGCAGGCTGGCCAGCACCAGGGCGGCGTTCGGCGAATAGGCTGCCGCCCCCCCGCTCTCCTTCCAGGCCAGCTGCCGGGTCGAACCGCCGCTGGTCACCGTCAGGGCCAGGTCCTGGTTGATGCCCTTGTTCTCGGTCCAGAGGTCGAGGTTGGCCAGCACCAGCGCCACCGAGTCGACGGTCGGGTGGATGGTCACGGTCAGGTGGGTCGGATCGAGCTGGGTCCAGGCGGCCGGCGCCGGGGACAGGGACTCGAGGGCCGCCCGGGCGGTGGGCGCCGCGTGCCCTGCGGGCAGGAGGCGCGCGGTCAGCCGTGTCGGCGA
>VBHN01000164.1:12181-14090 GCA_005881155.1 Chloroflexota bacterium
CTTCCATTTGAGGCGGACCGAGTAAGCGATGCCGTGGGTGACCGGAAGCGTGGCCAGCGCGTAGACCGCGTTTGGTGAGTAGCCGGCGGCGACACCGCCACCCTCCTTCCAGGCCAGCAGCGACTCCGGCCCGCCCGCTGTGGAGACGAAGAGGCCGAGGTCCTCGTTGTAGCCCGCGATCTCGGTCCAGAGGTCGGCCGAGGCGCTGAGAAGCGCGCTCCCGTCGGCGGCCGGCGTGAAGGTCAGGGCAAGGGCCGAGGGGTCGAGCGGCAGCCAGGAGGCGCCGTCGCTCCCGGCCAGGCTGTAGAGCGCCGACGGCGCCGAGGAGGCGACCGAGGCTGCCGGGAGCAGCTCGGCGGCCAGGGTCGTCGGTGAGAAACCGGTGGCGTAGGTGCCGGCGCCGGCGTGGAGAGACACCCCGGGAGCGGCCCGGTTGGCTTTCCATTTGAGCTTGAAGACGTAGCTGTGCCCGGCCGCCAGAGCCGTCACCGCCTCGACCGAGGTCGCGTTCGGTGAATAGGCGGCGGCGATCCCGCCGCTCTCCTTCCAGGCCAGCTGCCGCTCGACACCGTCCTGGCTGACGAAGAGACCGAGGTCCTGGTCGTAGCCCGGGGTGTCGGTCCAGAGGTCCGAGCTGCCCGTGACGACCGCGACCGAGTCGATCGACGGCGAGATGGCCAGGCGGAGCGTCGAAGCATCGAGCTCGGACCAGCCGGCGCCGTCGCTGCCGGCCAGCGAATAGAGGGTGGCCGAGGTCGCGCTCAGGACCTGCGGCTGCACGGTCAGGGCGGCGCTCCCGGTCAGGGCGCTGTTGGCCGCGTCGGTCGCGGTGACGGTGGCCGCGCCGGCGGTGCTGAAGGTGAGCTGGAAGGAGTGCGCGCCGGCGTCGCCGGCCAGGAAAGCGTAAGGGGCCGGAAGCGTCGCGAAACGGTCGGAGCTGGCCAGCCTCACGGTGCCGGTGTAGGTGCCGACGGTGGCGCCGGCGCTGTCCACGGCCTTGACCTGGACCGTGGCTGGCCTGCCGGCCAGCGGGTTCGTGGCCGCGCTGACCGCGAGCCGGACCACTCCCGCGCTGAGGCTGACGCTGTTGGAGGGCGCCGAAGCCGGGCTGGAGCCGAGGCCGTTGAAGGCCGTGACGGTGAACGTGTAGGCGGTACCGACGGCCAGGCCGGTGAAGGTGGCCGCGGTCGCGGCGGGCCCGGTCGTCACCGTCTGCCCGCCTGGTGAGGCGGCGATCGTGTAGCCGGCCGCGCCGCTGACGCCACCACCGCCGTCGAAGCCGGGCGTCCAGGTGACCTTGACGCCGCCCTGGGCGAGCGCGGCGGTGACGGCCGTCGGCGCGTCCGGGACCGGGTCGTGAGGGTTCGCGGTCAGCCAGGTGTCGAACTGGTCGTAGGGCCAGGGATCGCCGCCGGCCGCTCCCAACCAGCCCCACGGATCGATCGCCGTCCAGCTGCTGTTGAGGTAGAGGCCGAAGTGAAGGTGTGGTCCGGTCGAGCAGCCGGTGGTGCCGCTGATGCCGAGGTGCTGGCCGCGGGAGACCGCCTGGCCGACGTTCACGTCGACCCTCGACATGTGCGCGTAGCGCGTGCTGAAACCGTTTCCATGGTCGATGACGACGGTGTTGCCGAAGCAGGAGTTGTACGGCACCGGGTCGATCCCCGCCGTGGTCACGACTCCCGGCGCCGCCGCCAGCAGCTCCTCGTAGTAGAGCCCGAGGTCAAACCCGTTGTGCCCGTCGTAGTAGATGTAATCCCTGCCGCCGGGGGTCACGGCATAGCCCTTGGTGAAGTAGGGGTCGCGGCCACTTGAGGCGAGGGCGACGGTGCCGTCGACGGTGCAGATGCGCCCGTCGATCGAGTAATCAGGGTTGCAGTGGTCGAACCAGGAATTGACGCTGTGCCAGCCC
>VBHN01000165.1 GCA_005881155.1 Chloroflexota bacterium
GGAGGAGGTGGCCCGGCAGTTCGGCGCCCGGATCGAGCCCCTGGGCGAGCGGGCGGGCCCGGTGCTGCTGCAGTTCCCGCCCACCCAGAAACGGAACCCGGAGCTGCTCGAAGGCCTGCTCGAAAACCTGGGCCGGCCGGCGGCGGTCGAGTTCCGCGACCCGGGCTGGCTCGACCCCGAGGTCTACTCCGTGGTCATCCGCCACGGCGGCGCGGTGGTCGTCACGGATCAGGAGGACTGGCCGTTGGCGGAGGCCGCCGGCGAGTTCGGGTACTTCCGCCTGCGGCGCGAGTACTCCGACGAGGAGCTGGAGCGCTGGATCCGTCGCCTGGCGGAGGAGGCGGCGCGGCGGGACGTCTACGCGTTCTTCCGGCACTCGCCGCAGGCACCGGGACGGGCGCTGCGACTGCTGGACGCGGCCGGCTGAGCAGGTAGGCGCCGAACACGATTCCCAGGACCACCATCAGCAGCGACGCCCACTGGGCCTGCCGGAGGCCGAACTCGATCTGGTCCGCCCGGAAGTAGCTCAGGTAGAAGCGGCCGACCGCGTATAGGCTCAGGAAGAGCAGCCCAGTGACCCCGTCCGGGAAGCGAGCCCGGAGCCGCCCGTAGAACGGCAGCAGGAGGGCGACCAGGGCCAGGGAGAGGATCATCTCGTAGGCCACCTCCGGGTGGACGACCGAGCCCGGCTGCCCGAGCGTGTGGGGGTTGATGTAGCGCACGCCCCAGGGCAGCGTCGTAGGGGTGCCGTGGTGCTCGCCGTTGATCACGTCGCCGATCCGGCCGACGGCCAGGCCGACCAGGGCCGGCGGCCCGACGGCGTCGACCAGCTTCCAGTAGGAGATGGCGTTGCGCCGGGACCAGATCCAGATCCCGATCAGGCCGCCGAAGATGCCGCCCCACTGGCTGATGCCGCCCTTGTTGACGGCGAGGACGTCCAGCCAGTGGCCGGCGAAGAGCTTGTAGTTCTCGAGCACGTAGTGGATCCGGGCTCCGAGGAGGCCGACCACGACGGCCCAGAAGGCCGCGTCGTAGATCTTGTCGGAGGGGATCTTGTCGCTCCTCCAGGCCAGCCACTGGGACATCCGGATGGTGGCCAGGATCCCGAGCACGCTGAAGATCCCGTGCCAGGTCAGGGTGAAAGGCCCGATCGCGAACAGGTTGGGGTCGAGGTCGACCTGGATCTCGAGGAACATCACAGCGCGCGCTCCATTCTGGCGAGCGCGGCGTCCTTGGGGAGCAGGGCAAGGGTGTGGTGGATGGGCGGCGAGTCACTCCCGGCCACCGCGGTGCGGATGGGCTTGATGAGCTGGGTGCGCGACCAGCCGCGGCTCTCCCGAAGCTGCTCCAGCGCCCGCTCGATCGGCTCCGGCGCCCATTCCGTCTCCGCCAGGACGTCCCGCGCCGCTTGGAGCCGCTCCCGGCTCCCCGGGTCGAGCTCGCTCGGGGCCGGCTCCGTCCAGAGGTAGGAGAGCAGCTTGCGCCCGTCGACCAGCGTCCGCATCCGCTCCTGCAGGGCGGGGGCGGCGCGCTCGACGACCTCCCCGCCGAGCTCGGGTAGGAAGGGCTGCAGCCGGGCCGCCAGCTCAGCGAGCGGCAGGCGCCGAATGTGCTCGCCGTTGATCCAGTCCAGCTTCTCCCGGTCGAAGATGGCCCCGCCCTGCTGGACGCGGGAGAGATCGAACCGCTCCACCAGCTGGGCCATGCCGAAGATCTCCTCCTCGGTCCCCGGGTTCCAGCCCAGCAGGGCGAGATAGTTGACCATCGCCTCGGGTAGGTAGCCCCATTCCCGGAACTGCGTGATCAGGGCCGGGTGACGGCGCTTGCTGAGCTTGGTCCGATCCGGTGCGAGGATCAGCGGGATGTGGGCGGTGGCCTGGGGCCGCGCGTAGCCGAGGGCGTCCACGACCATCAGCTGCACCGGCGTGTTGGAGAGGTGCTCCTCGCCGCGGATCACGTGGCTGATCTCCAGCAGCGCGTCGTCGATCGGGCTGGCGAAGTTGTAGGTCGGATAGGCGTCGCTCTTTACCAGCACAGGGTCGCCGATCAGGTCGCTGTCGAAGCTCATGTGGCCGCGGATGAGGTCCTCGAACTCGATCTTCTGGCCGGCCGGCACCAGGAAGCGGATGACGTGGGTGGGACGGTGGCTGGGCGGGTCGGTGAGGCAGCGGCGCGAGTACTTGTAGGGCCGCTTCTCGCGCTGGGCGGCCTCCCGCTCGGCGGCCAGCTCCTCGGGCGTGCAGTAGCAGCGGTAGGCGTGGCCCGCCGCGACCAGGCGCGCTGCCTGCTCGCGGTAGAGGTCCAGGCGCTCGGACTGCCGGACCGGCCCCTCGTCCCAGTTCAGGCCGAGCCACTCCAGGCCCTCGTAGATGTAGCGCTCGTCCTCCGCCGTCGAGCGCTCGAGGTCGGTGTCGTCGATGCGCAGCAGGAAGCGGCCGCCCTGGCGGCGGGCGAAGAGGACGTTGAAGAGGGCGGTGCGGGCGCTGCCCACGTGGATCGGCCCGGTGGGGCTGGGAGCCATCCGCACCCTCACCGGGCGGTCGGCCATCGTCGCCATATGCTACCCAGCGAAGTGACGGGCCTATTGGCGCTGGTCGGTGGAGACGAGTTCAAGCCCGGCAACGAGGAGCAGGACCGGCTGCTGGTCGCCGCGGCCAAGGCGCGCGGTGGGCCGGCCTACGTGGTGCCCACCGCCGCGGCTCGGGGTGGCCCCGAGCAGGCGGTGGCGAACGCCACCCGCTGGTTCGCCGGCCTCGGGCTCCAGCTCGAGGAGCTGCACGTCCTGACCCGCACCCACGCCAACAGCGAGGAGGTCGCGGCGCAGGCGGAGCGCGGCTCCTTCTTCTACCTCGTGGGCGGGGACCCCGGGCACACGGCCTCCACGCTGCGGGACAGCCGCGTCTGGCGCTCCATGGAGCGGACCTGGCACGCAGGCGCCGCGCTCGCGGGTTCCAGCGCCGGGGCGATGGCCCTCGGGGAGTGGACCCTGATCCGCGACCGCTTCAAGGGCGATCACCGCCGCCAGTACCGGCCGGCCCTGGCGGCGCTGCCGAAGGTCGCGGTGCTGCCCCATTTCAACTCCTTTGGACATCGCTGGGTGGATTCGGCCGGCGAGCGGGCGCCGGTCCTGGACGCCGTCCTGCTCGGCATCGACGAGCGTTCGGCTGCCGTCTGGGACGGCCTCGGTTGGAGCGCGCGCGGGCCCGGCTCGGTGACCGTGATCCGGGACGGCGCGCGGACCAGCAGCCATTCCGGCGAGGCCGTGTTGGGACTGCCCGACCCGCGGGCGGACTGAAGGCTTCGATGGCCATCCGCGACGGCTACCTGAAGCTCGGGAACCTGACCATCCACCACACCTACGGCGGGTCGGGCAGCCCTGTTCTCTTCATCCACGGGCTCGGTTCCTCGGGCTACATCGAATGGCGCTTCAACCTGGTCCGGACCAGCCGCAACCACCGGGTCTATGCGCCTGACTTACCGGGTTACGGCCGCAGCGACAAGCCCCGGGCGGCCCGCTACGGGATCCCCTACTTCGCCAAGACCATCGACCGCTACATGCAGAATCGCCACCTGCGCGGAGCCGCCGTGGTCGGGACCTCGATGGGGGGCAGGATCGCCCTCGAGCTGGCGCTGCGCTACCCGGAGCGGGTCGGCAAGCTGGTCCTGGTCAACTCACTGGGGCTGGGACGCCCCAGGATCCAGCCCTACTACCCGGTGATGCTCCTGCCGCGCCTGGGCGAGAGCCTGCTCCACGGCCTGCGACACGGCCTGCGGCTCGCTCCCAGCCACCTCATCCGCCGGGTCTCGGCGCGGTTCACCGGCGCGACCGGCGACCTCGAGAAGACGATGAGCGACGAGTACCTGGACCACCTGCGCGAGATGTACGAGGCGGAGGGCTACACGGACGCCTACCTGGCCACCGTGCGCTCGCTGGGCAGCCCGCGGAGCCTCATCGGCATGGACGTGAGCCGGCGCCTCGATCACCTGGAGGTCCCGGTCCTTTTGATCTGGGGCGCCAATGACCCGCTTTTCCCGCTCGAGCAGGCGCGCAGGGCGCTGGACTTGATCCCAGGCTCCCGCCTCGCGGTCATCGAGGGCGCCGGCCACACCCCCCAGGCCGAGCGGCCCGAGGAATTCAATAAGCAGCTCGCCGCCTTCCTCCGCCGCTGAACCTGGCAGGTCTCGACTCGAGACCTACACCGGACCCGACTACCGGGCGGCCGTCAGTGGCACCTGGGGTCCGCCGGACCCGCTCCTCCACCCCGACCCACACCATCCGCCCCGGCTCTACCAGTTCGTGGTGGCCGTCCTTCGCTGGCTGCTGCCGAAGCTCTTCCGCTTCGAGGTCGAAGGCGTCGAGAACCTGCCCGAGGGCCGGCCCTACATCCTCGCCGCCAACCACCAGGCCTGGTACGACCCCGCCTTCCTCCTGATCGCGCTTCCGACGACGCTGCCGATGGTCTATTCGATGGCGCGCAGGGACACTGTCTTCAACCGCGGCTGGAAGCGCGCGATCGTCCGCAGGCTCGGGGTGTTCGCCATCCAGCCCCACGAGGGCGAGCTGGACCGGACCGGGCTGGCCAGCGTCTACCACGTCCTCTCCCGGGGAGGCCGGGTGCTGATCTTTCCCGAGGGCCGCTACTCCCGCGGGCGGCGGCTTCGCCCCTTGAAGAAGGGGGTGGCGCACTTCGCGCTCCAGGCCGGGGTGCCGATCGTCCCGGTCGCCATCGAGGGCGACGCGCCGCTCTGGCCGCGCCGGAGGGTGCGGATCTCGATCGGGACGCCGGTCTACCCGGACCCGCCGGCGTGGTGGAACCCGGCGCGGCGGGTCCTGAAGCTGGTGGACAGCGTTCGGCGGGCGATGCTGACCGCTTTCGACAGGCCGCCCAAGAAGCCCGAGGAGCGCCTGCTGGGAAGGCTGCGGGTGCGGTTGGGAGCGCTGCGTCAGCGACTGCGGTTCAGCGGACGGCGAGACAGGTGATGGTCTTGAAGACGCCGTCGACCTTCTGGATCTGCTCCACGATGATGTTCCCGATCCCCGCCACGTCCTTCGCCTCGCAGACCGCGATCACGTCGTACTCGCCCGTGATGGCGTCGGCGGCGGTGATGCCGGCAAGGCCCTGGAGGGCCTTCGCCACGTCGATGGCATGACCCGGAGAGGCATTGATGAGGACGTATGCCTTCATGGAACCGAACCACCCCCACACAAGCTGCGAGTTCCGGACGTCGTCACCGAGACTTTAACGCTCGCAGCATGACCTCGTCGGTGATGTTGGCGCCGCTCAGGATGACGACCACGCGTTCGCCGGGTGCCGGCGCGTAGCGGTAGAGCAGCGCCGCCAGGGCGGCGGCCCCGGCCGGCTCGGCCAGCAGGTGCTCCCACTCGAAGTAGAGCCGGATCGCCCGCAGCATCTCCGCCTCCTCGACCAGGACGACCTCGTCGACGCAGCGCTGGGCGATCTCGAAGGTGAGAATGCCCGGCCGGCTCGCGGCCAGCCCGTCGGCGATGGTCTGGACCCGCTCCAGGGTCACCAGCTGCCCGGCCTCCAGGGAGCGCTTCATCCCGGCGGCGCCGGCGGGCTCCACGCCGACCACCTTGACCCCCGGCGTCTTCTCCTTCAGGTAGCCGGCGACCCCCGCGATCAGGCCCCCGCCGCCGATCGGCACGATCACCGTATCGAAGGCCGGCAGGTCGGCCAGCAGCTCGACCGCCAGCGTCCCCTGGCCGGCGATCACCCGGGCATCGTCGTAGGCGTGGACGAAGGTGGCGCCGCCCTGGTTGCGCTGGGCCTCCAGGAAGGCCTCCTGGTAGCTGCGGCCATGGGCCACGACGCGGGCGCCCATGCGCTTGATCGATTCGACCTTCAGCTGATTGGCGTTGAGCGGGACGTAGACGGTGGCCGGGATGCCGAAGGTCAGGGCGGCGTAGGCGACCCCCTGGCCGTGGTTGCCGGCGGAGGCGGTGATGACGCCGTGGGCGCGTTCCTCGGCGGTCATCCCGATCACCTTGTTGAGCGCCCCGCGCACCTTGAAGGCGCGGATCGGCTGGACACCTTCCAGCTTCAGGTGGACCTCGCAGCGGGTCTTGGCGGTGAAGGCGCGCGAGAACTGGAGCGGCGTGGGGCGGAGGTAGGGGGCGAGGTCGGCGGCCGCCTGCTCGACGGCGGCGGCGGTGATGCTGGCGGTCTCCAAGTTGGCCGCTTGACATCGTAACCGGCGAGGCGATCCCGGCTTAGGCTTTCGTGCACCCGAAGCGATGCGACGGCTCAGCGCAGCTGAACTCGACGCGGAGCGGCGCCTGGTCGAAGCCGCCCAGGCCGACCCGGCGCGCTTCGGGGAGCTTTACGAGAGGTACGTGGACGCCATCTATTCCTTCAGCTACCACCAGACCGGGTCGCATCAGCAGGCCGAGGAGGTGACCGCCGAGACC
>VBHN01000166.1 GCA_005881155.1 Chloroflexota bacterium
GAAGATCACGGCGACGGTCCCGAGCACGACGCCGACCCAGCCTCCGGCCAGCGCGCCCACGGTCAGCAGGCCGCCGACGATGACGATCCCGTGGATCGCGTTGGTGCCGGACATGAGCGGCGTGTGCAGCGTCGTCGGGACCTTGGAGATCACCTCGAACCCGACGAAGGCCGCCAGGACGAGGATCGTCACGTTGGTGAGCAGCTGAGCGCTCACGATGAGGGGGGAGCACCCCCCTTTTCGACCGTGCTCGGCGCAGCCTGCGCGCGGTCTCCCCCCCGCGCCACCTTCTCCCCCATCGCCTTCCGGGTGGGCTCGTGGACGACCTCGCCGTCGCGGGTGATGCAGCACCCCTTCACGATCTCGTCCTCGAAGTCGGGCGCCAGCTCGCCGTCCTTGACCAGGAGCGCGAGCAGGTTGGTCAGGTTCTTGGAGAGGAGCTCGGAGGACACCGCCGGGACCATCCCCGCCGGGTTGGTCACGCCGTGGATCTGGACGCCGTTCTTCACCACGACCCTGCCCGGCTCGGTGCCTTCGACGTTGCCGCCCGCCTCGGCCGCGATGTCGACCACAACGGAGCCGGGCTTCATCCCCCGCAGCATCTCCTTGGTCAGCAGGATGGGCGCCGGCCGGCCCTGGATGAGCGCCGTCGTGATCACGACGTCGGCCTGGGCCGCGTGCTTGGCGAGCAGCTCGCGCTGGCGGCGCAGGAAGTCCTCCGACTGCTCCTTCGCGTAGCCGCCGGTCCCTTCCTGGGTCTCCAGCTCCAGCTCGATGAAACCGGCCCCCAGGCTCTTGACCTCCTCTTTCGCCGCGGCCCGGACGTCGAAGGCCTCCACCACCCCGCCCAAGCGGCGGCAGGTGGCGATCGCCTGCAGCCCGGCCACGCCGGCGCCCAGCACCAGCACCCGGGCCGGTGTGATCGTCCCGGCCGCGGTCATCAGCATCGGGAACAGCTTGCCCAGCGAGTCGGCCGCGATCAGGGCGGCCTTGTACCCGGCGACGGTCGCCTGGGAGGACAGCGCGTCCATGGACTGGGCACGGGTGATCCGCGGTATCGCCTCGAGGCTGAAGCTCAGGACCTTCCGCTTCGCCAGAGCTCGGACCAGTTCGGGCGAGATCAAGGGCTGAAGGAGGGCGATCAGGGCGGCGCCGGACGGGATCAGGGCCACCTCGGCCAGCTCTGGCTTGCGGACCTTGAGGACCATCCCGGCGTGGGCGTAGGTGGCCTTGGCCCCCCGAACCAGCTCGGCCTTGGCTGCCTTGTAGAGGGGGTCCGGGAAGGACTCGCCGCCGGCACCGGCCTCGACGAAGACCTGGTGCCCCGCCGCCACCAGCCGACCGGCCGCGGCGGGGGTGAGAGCCACCCGGGCCTCGCCCGCGGTGGTCTCCCTGGGAACGGCTATCTTCACTTCGCGTAAGGGTACGAGAAGCACCAGTTGGGACGCCGCGTATTCGTGGCTGATCCACGTAAAGTAGGTAGCCCGTGTCGGACCCCATAGTCAACGACCTCACCTTCCAGGCAGCTACTGTCAACGGCTCCGGCAGCCAGTCCTCCAACTCGGTGCTCATGCGCGCGATCTTCAAGATGGGCATCCCGGTCGCGCCCAAGAACATCTTTCCGTCCAACATCGAGGGTCTGCCGACCTGGTTCCAGATCCGCGTCTCGCCCGAGGGGTACATGGCGCGCAAGGGCGACCCGGAGGTGCTGGTCGCGCTCAACCCGGCGACCTGGGCCGCCGACCTGAAGGGTGTCCGGCCCGGCGCCGCCGTCGTCCACGAGGCGGCCTATTCGACGGCGAACGCGCGCGAGGACGTCTTCTACTACCCGGTGCCGTTCACGCAGCTCGCGAAGACCAAGATCGACAACGACAAGCTGCGCAAGCAGTTGCTGAACATGATCTACGTCGGGGTGGTCGCGAAGCTGCTCGACATCCCCTTGGAGGCGATCGAGCACGGGCTCAAGCGTCACTTCCAGGCCAAGCCCAAGGCGGTCCCGATCAACCTGGACGCGGTCAAGGTGGGCATGGACTACTGGGACGAGAACCTCCAGAAGCAGGACGCCCACCGGCTCGTTCCCATGCAGGGGAAGACGGACGGCCTGATCCTGGTCGAGGGCAACCAGGCCGCCGCGCTGGGCTGCCTGATGGGCGGCTGCACGGTGGCGTCCTGGTACCCGATCACCCCCTCCTCGTCCCTCTGCGAATACATCGGCACCTACGCCGACCGCTTCCGCGTCGACCCCGAGACGGGTGAGAAGCGGATCGCAGTGGTCCAGGCGGAGGATGAGCTGGCGGCCCTCGGGATGGCCATCGGCGCCGGCTGGGCGGGGGCGCGCGCGATGACCTCCACCTCCGGTCCCGGCATCTCCCTGATGGCCGAGTTCACGGGCCTCGCGTATTACGCCGAGGTGCCGGTCGTGATCTTCGACATCCAGCGCATCGGGCCCTCGACGGGCCTGCCGACGCGCACCTCGCAGGGCGACCTGGCCTTCGTCTACAACCTCTCCCACGGCGACACCAAGCACCTGGTGCTGCTGCCGGGGACGGTCGAGGAGTGCTACTCCTTCGCCCGCGACGCGTTCGACCTCGCCGACCGCTTCCAGACTCCCGTCTTCGTGCTCTCCGACCTCGACCTGGGCATGAACCTCTGGATGACCAAGCCCTTCGAGTACCCGGAGCAGCCGTTCGACCGCGGCAAGGTGCTGGACGCCGCCGCGATCGAGAAGCTGCAGGGCGACTGGGGCCGCTACCGGGACGTGGACGGCGACGGCGTCACCTACCGGACGCTCCCCGGCACCGACCACCCGCTGGCCGGCTACTTCACGCGCGGGTCCGGGCACGACGAGGACGCCCGTTACACGGAGTCTGGCGAGGCCTACGCGCGCAACATGGACCGGCTGACCCGGAAGTTCGAGACGGCCCGGTCCGCAGTGCCGGCGCCGATCGTCGACGCCAAGGGGTCGCCGGTCGCGGTCATCGCCTTCGGGTCCACCGTCAACGCCGTCGAGGAGGCCCGGGTCCGGCTCCGCGAAGGCGGTCTCGAGGTCGACTTCCTGCGCGTGCGGGCGCTGCCCCTGAGCAAAGCGGTCACCGACTTCGTCCGCGACCACGAGCGGGTATACGTGGTGGAGATGAACCGCGACGGGCAGCTCTACGACCTGATCCGCCTCCACCTGCCCTCCGACCTGGTGGGACGGCTGAGCTCGATCCGCCGCTACGACGGCCAGCCGATCCCTGCCGACGCCATCACGCGCCCGATCCTGGAGCTGGAGGCCGTGCCCGCCTCATGAGCGTGACCCTCAACCGGATCGGCCTGGCCCGGGATGCGTACAAGGGCGCCGCGACCACCCTCTGCGCCGGTTGCGGGCACAACTCGATCACCAACCACCTGATCAAGGCCCTCTACGAGCTGGGAGTCGAACCGCACCGGCTGGCCAAGATGAGCGGCATCGGCTGCTCCTCGAAGACGCCCGCCTACTTCGTTGACTCCGCCCACGGGTTCAACGGCGTGCACGGCCGGATGCCGGCCCTGACCACCGGCGCCAAGCTCGCCGACCGGGACCTGATCGTGCTCGGCGTCAGCGGCGATGGCGACACCGCCTCGATCGGGCTCGGCCAGTTCATGCACCTGATCCGCCGCAACCTCGACTGCACGTACATCGTCGAGGACAACGGGACCTACGGGCTGACCAAGGGCCAGTTCTCGGCCACGGCCGACGTCGGCTCGGTGCAGAAGCGCGGCACTGTCAACACCTACGAGCCGATCGACCTCTGCACTGTCGCGATCACCCTCGGTGGCACCTTCGTGGCGCGGTCCTTCAGCGGGGACGGCAAGCAGCTGGTGCCGCTCCTGAAGGCCGCCATCGCCCACCGCGGCGTGGCCGTGCTGGACATCGTCTCGCCCTGCGTCACCTTCAACGACCACGAAGGCTCGACCAAGAGCTACGAGTGGGTGAAGGAGCACGAAGAGGCGATCCAGGACCCCTCCTTCATCCCCTACTACGAGGAGGTCCAGGTCGACTACGAGCCCGGCACCACGACCGACGTCCGGCTCCACGACGGCTCCCACCTCGTGCTCCGCAAGCTGCACGAGCTGGACCACGATCCCACCGACCGGGCGGCGGCGCTGAAGGTGGTCGAGGACGGGCGCAGGACCGGCCAGCTGGTGACCGGCCTGCTCTACGTCTCACCGGAAGCCGAGGATTTCTCGACCCGGGAGAAGCTGCCCGAGCAGCCGCTGCGGGACCTTGGCGAGGATGACCTCCGGCTGACCCGGGGGCAGTTCGCCGAAGTGATGTCCGAGCTGGCCTAGCTCGGGCGGGGAGGAAAAGCGATGAGCGTCTTCAAGCGAATGTCAGACGTGGTCCAGCAGAAGCTGAACGCGGTCCTCGACAAGAACGAGGATCCCAACCAGGCCCTCGACTTCGCCTACCAGAAGCAGCTCGAGTCGCTGCAGCAGGTCCGCCGCAACGTGGCCGACGTGCTCACCGCCGAGAAGAGGCTGGAGCTGCAGGAGGCGCAGCTGAAGCAGAGCGCCGACAAGCTCAACGCGCAGGCCCAGCAGGCTCTCCAACAGGGCCGCGAGGACCTCGCCCGGCTGGCGCTGACCCGCGCCCAGACCGCCCAGGCCCAGATCGCCGGCCTCGACCAGCAGATCCAGCAGATGAAGGACCAGGAGCAGAAGCTGGAGCTGACCGCGCAGAAGCTGCAGGCCAAGGTCGAGGCCTTCCGGACCCAGAAGGAGACGATCAAGGCCCAGTACTCGGCCGCCCAGGCCTCGACCAAGATCGGCGAGGCGGTCACCGGCATCTCCGAGCAGATGGCGGACGTCAGCCTGATGGTGGACCGCGCCCAGGAGAAGACCACCCAGATGCAGGCGCGGGCCGCGGCCATCGACCAATTGGTGGACAGCGGCACGCTCGACCAGATCGGGGCGGGCAGCAGCGACGACATCCAGCGGCAGCTGGACGCGGCCTCGACCACCAGCAACGTGGATGCCCAGCTCGCGCTCATGAAGGCGCAGCTGGCCGGCCAGCTGCCCGCGGGTGTCGTGGTCCGGATCCAGGGCGACGACCAGTACCGGCTGTCCGAGGCGGACCACGCCCAGCTGGACACCTATGACAAGGATCTGGCGAGGGAGATCAACGCGGGTGACGAGGCGGCCTTCAGGGGGACGCTGACCGAGCTGCTCGCTTTCGTCCGTGGCAAGGGCACCAAGCTGGGCGGGAGCGAGACCCTGAAGTCCGACGTGATCCTACCCGCCGACGACATGAGCCTGGCCGAGGCCAAGGACATCATGTCCGCGCCCGCGGCGAGCTAGCCTTCAACGCCGGCACATTCGACTGGCGACGACTAGGTTCGCCGCTCGTCGGAGCGGCCGCGTCGTTCTCACGACGATCGGTTGCCTGGGTTCGCCTCTTCAAAAGTGCATAGATATGCACTCCCAGCCTGGATTATGCAGGGAACAGCCCATCCTGATCCGCTACCTAGGTGGCAGGCGTCCCTGATAGCGGCCTTTGCCGGCACTGACGCCACTTCCGAGCGCCGGTTACCGGCCTTTTCCGGCAGTCGGCGAGTGGATGCTTATACAGGTTGGCAGCTCAGCCAGCGGGGTCCGATTTTCCACGCCAAGACCCGGCGGACCGGAGACCCAGTCCTGCAATTGCCGCTCCTCCCTGGCTTCTTGACCCAACGCGTCGCCAGCAGCCAGGTGTGGCGAATCACGCCGCCAATACGTGGCAATGGGGGCGTAATCGGGCTCAGCTCTTCGACACTGCCCCCGCCGGTTCCTTCGTTTTCGCGCCCGCCTTGTCGCGGAAGAGGAGCACGACGATGTTGTTGAGGCGCTGGCCGGAGGCGACGAACTCCAGGTGCTCGGGCACCTCGTCCCCGGGCCGGAAGGCGTGGAAGACGGTCTCACCCGTCGCTTTCGGGTCGACCAGGGCGTAGGCGACGAGAACGTCGGTCTCGTAGATCCCGAGGATGTTGGCGCTGCAGTGGTCTAGCGGTAGGCCTGGATCCCGGTGATCGCCTCGCCCAGCACGAGGGTGTGGATCTCGCTGGTGCCTTCGTAGGTCAGCACCGACTCCAGGTTGTTGATGTGGCGGATGACGGGGTACTCGAGGGTGATCCCGTTGGCGGCCAGGATGGTGCGGGCGCTACGGCAGATCTCCAGGGCTTCGCGGACGTTGTTGAGCTTCCCGAACGACACGTGCTGCGCCGCCAGCCGGCCTTCGTCCTTCATGCGGCCGAGGTGATAGGCAACCAGGGCCGCCTTGTTGAGCTCGAGCAGCATGTTGACGAGCTTCTCCTGGGTCAGCTGGAAAGAGGCGATCGGCTTGCCGAACTGGTGCCGGGTCTTGGAGTACTCGAGGGCCGTCTCGTAGCAGGTGCGGGCGGCGCCGACGACGCCCCACAGGATCCCGTAGCGCGCCTCGTTCAGGCAGGAGAGCGGGCCCCGCATGCCGGTGACGTCGGGGAGCGCGGCGGACTCGGGCAGGCGGACGTCCTCCAGGATCAGCTCCGACGTCACCGACGCACGCAGCGAGAGCTTTTGGTGGATGTCGCGGGTGGTGTAGCCCTTGCTGCCCCGGGGGACCACGAAGCCGCGGATGCCGTCCTCGGCTCGCGCCCAGACGACCGCCAGGTCGGCGATGCCGCCGTTGGTGATCCAGAGCTTGTTGCCGTTCAGGATCCAGTCGCCGCCCGAGCGCCTCGCCGAGGTCCGCATGCTCGCCGGGTCGGAGCCCGAGTCGGGCTCGGTCAGCCCGAAGCAGCCGATCGCCTCGCCCGCCGCCATCCGTGGCAGCCACTCCCGCTTCTGCTCCTCGGAGCCGTACTTCCAGATCGGGAACATGGCCAGCGAGCCCTGGACGGAGACGAAGGAGCGGAAGCCGCTGTCCCCGGCTTCCAATTCCAGGCAGGCAAGGCCGTAGCTGGTCGCTGAGACGCCGAGGGTGCCATAGCCGTGGAGGTGCATGCCGAGCAGGCCCAGCCGGCCCAGTTCGGGCGCGATCTCCTTGGGGAAGACACCCTTCTCGAACCAGCCCTCGATGCCGGGCAGAATGCGGTCGTGGACGAACTTGCGGACGGTGTCGCGGATCATCCGCTCCTCGTCCTGGAGCAGGTGGTCGATGTCCAGGAAGTCGAGCGGCTTGACTTCCGGGCGCGCCGGGGCTGCCTTGGCCACTATTTGCCTTTGAATTCTGGCTCTTATCACCCCACGAAATCTTCGATTTCGCGGGGACTCCGATCAAGTTCTCCGGTCACTATTGGTCATTTGCCCCTGAACTGCGGCTCTTGCTTCGACAAAAAGGACATGATCCCGATCACCGCGTCCTCGCTCAGCGAGGCCTTCGCGAAGTTGCGCGCCTCGATCTCCAGGCCCTCCTCGAGCGGTGCCTCGAGTCCGCGGTTGACCGCGTCCTTGGCCATCGCCAGGGCGAAGGTCGCCGCCTTGGCCAGCCGCCCGGCCAGCTCGCCCACCGCCGCGTCCAGATCCTCAGGAGCGACCGCCAGGCTGACCAGTCCGGCGGCCTCGGCCTCCTTCGCGGAGAGCCGGGTGCCTTCCAGGATCATGGGCAGAGCCTTCGCCTTCCCGATCAGGCGCGGCAGCCGCTGGGTCCCGCCCGCTCCGGGGATGATGCCGAGCGGGGTCTCCGACTGGCCGATCTTGGAGCGGCCGTCCTCGACCATCACCCGGTAGTCGCAGCAGAGCGTCAGCTCGCAGCCGCCGCCCAGGGCGTGACCGTTGATCCGGGCGATGACCGGTTTGGGACAGGCGGCGATCTGGTTGAAGCCCTTCTGCAGCTCCAGGGTGAACGCGGTGATGCGGTCTTCGGCGTCGGGAGCGTCGCGGTCGATGTCGCCCATCGCGGTCAGGTCGGCGCCGACCGAGAAGTACTTCTCGTACTCGCTGGCCAGGACCACGACCCGCACCGACGGGTCCTCGCCCACCTCCTTGAAGGCGGACGACAGCTCCTCCACCAGGTCGGAGGCGATGCCGTTGTTGCCCTTGCGATGCATGACCACGGTCGCCACCGGACCGTCGCGCTTTACGTCCAGGCACTCACCCATGGCGTTAGGCCGTGAAGAGGGGGATGCCGCCCGCGACCTCGAGCGTGACGCCGGTGATGTAGCCGGCCTCGTCGGAGCAGAGGAAGGCGATCGCGTTGGCGATGTCGGCGGGCTCCCCGAAGCGCTTGAAGACCGTCCGCTGCTTGAAGCGCTCGTAGATCGGATTCGTCTCGGCCGCGGCCTTGCCCGCCTCGCTGCCGATGATGCCGGGCACGATCGCGTTGGCGGTGATGCCGTGGCGCCCGCCCTCCAGCGCGGCGGTCTTGGCGAGCCCGATCACGGCGGCCTTGGTGGCCGAGTAGGAAGCCTGCCCGAAACCTCCCAGCGTGCCGGCGACCGAGGACATGAAGATGATGCGGCCGAAGCCGCCCTCGACCATGTAAGGCCATGCCTCCTTGGTGCAGTTGAAGGCGCCCGTCAGGTTGACCTTCACATCCCGGTCCCAGAGTTCGTAGGACTGCTTGGGGATCTGGGCGACGTGGTCCAGGGTTGCCGCGTTGTTGATGAGGATGTCCAGCCTCCCGAACTCGCCTTTGACCTTGGCCATGGTCTCCCGGACCTGGTCGCGGTTGGTGACGTCCATCTTGATCGCCAACGACTTGCGGCCCATCTGCCGGATCTCTTCGGCGGTCGCGTTGGATTTGACCCAGCCGGCGCCGATGGCGGCCTGGGCGAGAAAGCTGCCGGACTCCTCGGCCGTCTTCTGAAGGTCGGGGTCGTCCTCGACCAGGATGTCGGTGATGACCACGTCGGCGCCGGCGCGCGCAAGCGTCAGCGCGTCCTCGCGGCCCAGGCCGCGCGAGGCCCCGGTGATTACGGCTACCTTGCCCGAAAGGTCGAACGGCATGCGCTATCTCCTACGCTGCGAAATGGAAGCGGGCTAGGAGGCTGTTACTTCGGCCAGCCCCTTGGTCAAGACCCTCTCCCCTTTCTGGTTCTGCGCTTCGAGCTCCAGCTCGACGAGACCGTCGCGCTCTCCGGCGATGCGGCCGCTGAAGGTGATCCGGTCCCCCGGGACGATCATTGCCGAGAATCGGCAGCGGAGCCGGCGCAGCCGCCGGTGGTCGCCCGTCCAGCCGACCACGAAGTTGGACAGCTGCGCCATCCCGAGCATCCCGTGCGCGATCACGCCGGGCAGCCCCGCGGCCCGCGCGGCGTCATCGTCGAGGTGGATCGGGTTGCGGTCCCCGGACGCCTCTGCATAGGCGCGGATCTGCTCGCGGGTGACCTCCCAGGTGTGCGGCTGAGGCTCTTTCAACCGCGGATCACGTTGACCATCCGCGAGCTGCAGAGCGGCTCGCCGCCGGAATCGACGCTGGTCGCATAGGTCAAAAATCGCAGATTCCGGCGTTCGACGTCCTCCTCCACCCGTCCCCTGGCCAGCACCGTTTCGCCGACCTCTGGGTGGCGCGTCCAACTGAACTCCTGTTCGGAATGCAGGAGGTGCTGGAAGTCCACGGCGGCGTCCTCGTCGCCGTAGAGCTGGACGGCGGTCGAGAAGAGCGCGTAGACCGCCGCGTAGGTTGGCGGCACGCCGGCCTGGGGGTCGGCGCCGATCGCCTCCGCGAAAGCCCGGACGTGGTCCGCTTCCAACCTGGTCTCGACCTGCGGGTAGGTCTTCCCGGCCACCTTGCTCACTGGTTCGGCCCGCCCATCACGCCGTAGGCCTCGATGTCGCGCTTCTTGGCCTCGGCACCCTCGCGCTCCTCGAAGTAGAGGAAGTGGCCCTTGCCGTGCAGGTACCAGCCGCCGGCCTCGTCCCTGGTCACCTTCAGGTAGGGCAGGTCGACGTCGTAGACCTGCCCTGAGGGTGAGACCTTTAGCAGGGTCACCAGTTGGGCTTGACGCGGTCTACCACGCGCCGCACCAGGTGCGGGCGCACCTGGCCCCAGCGCTCGACCACCTCCGCCGACCGCGCGCGGCCGACCTCGGCGGGGGCGTAGACGGTCACCACGAAGCTGTCGGTCAGGTCCCGAAGCGGGCTCGACGCTTCAGGGAAGACCGCCGCCAGCCGGCGGCCGGACTCAGACGGTGTCTCTCCGGTCGGGCCGCGGGCGCCGGCGAGCCGGCTCAGGACCCCGAGACGCTTCCAGACCTGGCCGGGCGTGCGTGGCCGCAGGTAACGGGAGACCAGGAAGAAGCCGAGCAGGCCGAGCAGCACGAGCGTGAAGGGCGCCAGCAGCCAGTAGGGGAGGTCGGATTGTCCGGTGAGGGGGCCGGTCTGGTTCGGCACGTCGCCGGGCAGGTCGCGGATGCCCTTGGCGTTCTTCGCCGTCCCGCCCGCGACATCGGTGGTCTGGTCCTCTCCGCTGGCGCAGACATCGCGCGTGCAGTTGGAGGGCGCCGCCGCCCGGGGGATCGGGAAGTAGGTTCCATCCGGCGTCGGCTCGAAGGGGATCCAGCCATAGCCGGGGAAGTAGGCCTCGACCCAGGTGTGGGCGTCCGACTCCCGGACGACGTAGAGCTTCTGCTTGTTGTCATAGGAGCCCGGCCCGTAGCCGTTGACGAGGCGGGTCGGGATGCCCTCGGCGCGGAGCATGTCGCCCATCGCGCTGGCGAAGTATTCGCAGTAGCCCGCCTTGGAGTTGAAGAGAAAGTTGTCGAGGGCGTCGACCGCGTTGTCCTTCGGCGCCGGCGGCTGCAGCGTGTAGAGATAGTTGCTGCGCAGGTAGCTCTCGATCGCCGCCGCCTTGTCGTAGTTGTTGATGTACTGCGCGGTGATCTGGTCGGCCAGCGCCTTGATCCGGAGCGTCGCGGCCGAGGCGCCGGCGTTGTTGCCGATGATGACCAGATCGTTGCCCGAGCCCGCGGCGCCGCCGCCGGTGGTGGTCAGGGCGGGCGTGCCGGTCAGGCCCGGGTAGGTTCGGTAGGGCTTTATCCAATCCGGGAAGTTGGCGCCCGCGTTGCGGAGCTCATCCTCGGTCGGGTTCGGGAACTGCACGAAGACCTTGTAGAACCCGGCGGAGGTCGCCGGGTGGGAGCTGGCAACCCGGTCGATGGTTCCGAACGACGGCGCCGCGTTGGTCTTGTAGCTCTCCACCGCCACCGTGTCGCGGTCGGAATGGTCGAGCTGTCCCGGGTAGAAGAGGATGTCGGGCGCATTGCTGGGCGGACGCAGCATGTGGACCTGGACGGTGGAGCTGAACTGCTCGTGGAGAGAGTTGTCGGCGTAGGGCAGGTTGGAGTTCTTGGAGACGAAGAACTGGAAGCCGAACGGGTTGTTCAAGTACGCCCATTGGTTCTGGCGGATGCCGTTCTGCAGGTTCACGCCCCGGAAGTAGCGGGGTCCCGCGTACTGGCCCGTGATCGTATAGACGAAGACGAGCTTGTCGCTGCGCCTGAGCGGGCCGTTGAGGCCGGCGTCGGTCGCGAAGCCGGTCGAGAAGGCGGCCGAGCCGCCCCTCCCCACCTCCACCGGGTGGTTCAGGTTCTGCTGGAACTCGGCCCAGCTCCGGAAGACCCCGTTCTCGACGTTGATGGTCTGGTCGTCGTGCGTCAGCGGCGGCACGAAGATCGCCAGCAGCATCACGCCCGCCGTCGCCGCGACGCCGGTCTCCCAGAAGTCCCAGCGTGAGTCCGAGGTGAGCCGGAGGCCGTTCTTGAGTGCTGTCTGCAGCGATCCGCGGTAGCTGGTCCAGAGCAGCAGGGCGATGGTCAGGAGCAGGAAGTAGAGAGTGTTCGCGTTCTGCTCGTCCCTGGAGTTGAGGACGTTGGTGGCGAAGATGGCGGCGCCCGGGAACAGGCCCAGCATGGGCTTCCGCCAGCGCAGGGAGCACCACGCGAGCCAGCCGGAGGAGAGCCAGAAGGCGACGCAGCCCAGGAAAAGGAAGAGCGAGCTGTCCACGTTCTGGTCGCTGCCGGCGATGCGGATCAGCCAGCCATCAAAAGGCGGCAGCCCGAACGGGTCGCCAGGGTGAGCGGCCTGGAGGGCGGCGGCGTTCTGGTACCAGGGAGCGACCACCGCCGGCAGCGGCCGGACCAGCGCCAGCACGCTCATCGCGGTCACGGCCAGCAGCGTGGTGCTGATGAACAGTTCGGTGTGCTGGTCCCACTGCATGATCACCGTCGACTGCGCGATCACGAGGGCGAGCGCCAGCACCAGCAGGAAGGAGGGGAGCTCGCCCAGCGGCAACCGCGCCCGGAAGTCAGACCAAACGGACTGCATTCCGGGTCCTCATCAGGCGGCTGAAATCGTCGCCCTTGCGGACGACGAAGAGCTCGACGTCGGAGTGGAGGTCGAAGGACAGGTGCGGCTCGGGGGCGCCGAAGCTGGCGGCGTCGATGTAGAAGGCGACGCGCGCCGTGCGCTTGTGCGGGATCGCCTCCAGGTTGCGCAGCCAGCCGGCGTCGGTGCTGGGGGTGATGAGGGCGATCATCCGGCCCGGCAGCTTCCGGATCTTGTCCCAGATCTGGTAGGAGTGGATGGGCAGGTCGCCGTCGGCCTGGGCGATGGCCAGGTACTCGAGCACCGCCCGCTCCAGGCGGAAGGCGCGGTGCGGCGTCAGCACCGTCCCCCGGCTGTCATTGGTGATCAGGCCGACCTGGCGGCCCTGGCTGTGGACCTGGGCGTTGATGGAGGCCGCGAGGCTGATCGCGTACTCCAGGGTCGACTCCTCGCCCTGGCCGTGATGGATCGATCGCTGCAGGTCGAGGACGATCAGCAGGTCCGAGGTCAGTGGCTGCTCGAAGGTCTTCGACATCATCCGGCCGTACTTGGTCGAGAGCTTCCAGTGGATGCGTCCCAGCGAGTCCCCGGGGTAGTAGTCGCGGACGCCGCTGGTCTCGGGCGGGTAGTCGGCCCAGGCTGACGCGAGCAGCCGCGCGTCACCCGAGTGCTGCTCGGCCGGCATCACGAACTCCGGCATCGGCCGGACGCGGGGGTAGACGAGGATCTTGTGGCGTTCGTTGAGCCGGGTCTCCCGGCTGAAGAGCCCAAACGGCTCCTGGACCCGAACCCGGGTCGGGCCGAAGGTCATCCAGCCCCGGCGCCGGTAGGTCCCCTTGTGGGTCCAGGTCACCGGGTCGCCCAGGGAGACAACGCGCCCCGGCTGGTAGTCCTTGATCTCGCTCATGTCGCGGATCTCGACCCAGGGTGCCGGCACCCAGCCCGTCTTCTCGGCCGTGAACGATTCCTCGAACGCCTCCCCCACGGTCGGAGTCCCAGCCTCGATATGCCGCGTCACCTTGATCCGGCGGATGACCTGACGCGGCCACCAGAAGGCGAGGACCAGGACCAGCGTCAGCCCGTAGACGAGCACGAACGCCGACCTGATCGCGGTCAGGTAGGCGAAGAGCAGTAGGAGGAGGAGACCGGCGGCGAGAAGGAGCCTACTCATCACCAGTCAGCTGCGGCACGGGCTCCCGTTCCAGCAGCTGGGCGAGGATCTTGCGAGTCGTCTGGCCCTGCATCTCGGCGTTTGGCCGCAGGATCAGGCGGTGCGCAAGGATCGGCTCCGCGAGCTCTTTGACGTCGTCGGGCAGGACGTACTCCCGCCCGGCGATGGCGGCCCAGGCCTGGGCGGCGTGGAAGAGGTTGATGGTGCCGCGGGTGCTGGCGCCGAGCGCGATGTCGGCGTGCGAGCGGGTGCGGTCGATGATGCGTGCGATGTACTCGCGGAGCGCAGGCTTGACGAACACCGCCCGCACCGCCTCCTGCGCCAGGTCCAGCTCCTTCGGCGACACGACCGGCTGCAGCTCTTCCATCGGCGACTCGACGCGGTCCTCGCCGATCAGCTTCGCCTCTTCCTGCAAGGTCAGGTAGCCGAGGCGGACGCGCATCATGAACCGGTCCAGCTGCGCTTCCGGCAGCGGAAACGTGCCCGCGTACTCGATCGGGTTCTGGGTCGCCATGACCACGAAGGGATGCGGCAGCGGCTTGGTCTCGCCATCGACGGTGACCTGGCGCTCCTCCATCGCCTCCAGGAGCGCGGCCTGGGTCTTGGGCGTGGCGCGGTTGATCTCGTCGGCGAGAAGGATCTGCGCGAAGACCGGGCCGGCTCGGAACTCGAAATCCTCGGTCTTCTGGTTGAAGATGGTGACGCCGGTGACGTCGGAGGGCAGCAGGTCAGGCGTGAACTGGATGCGGTGAAATGTGCAGTCGAGGGAGCGCGCCAGCGACTTGGCGAGCATCGTCTTGCCGACGCCCGGCACGTCCTCGATCAGGAGGTGGCCGTTGCAGAGCAGCGTGGTCAGGCAGAGCTTGACCTCGTACTCCTTGCTGACGATGGCCCGGCCGACGTTGGCGAGCAGGGCATCGGCTACGCGGCTGACGGATTCCAGGTCCTGTTGGCGCTCCGAGCGCTCTTTCAAATGCTCACCCCGATCACCCACGCACCAGAAGGAATTATAGGAACGGCATCAGGTACCGCCCAACTCCATATTCCGCCGGCCCCGAAACGGTTCCCCAGTTCCTTTCGCAAATACCGCCGCAAAGCGGTTTGACACTCGCGACAAGCC
>VBHN01000167.1:0-6358 GCA_005881155.1 Chloroflexota bacterium
ACTCATGAGCGAGAGACCCGAGGCTCAAGCGCGAATCCTTCGGCTCAAGCCCCGCGGCTCGCTCGAACCCGTTCCCTGGGAGCCGCCTGCGGAATCCGACCTCGTCCCGGTCAGCCCGGACACGCCGCTCACGGAGGCGGAGTTCGTGGCGGTGGACATCGAGACCACGGGCAACCGGCCCTTCCTGGTCCTCGAGATCGGCGCCGAGCGGTTTCGCCTCACCGGCTCCCTGGGACTCTTCGACACCCTGGTCCACACGCGAGCCCCGATCAATCCCTACGCCAAGCGCCGCCACCTGATCGAGCGGGACATGCTCGAAGGCGCTCCCCAGTTCGGCGACGCCCGGCGCGCTTTCCTGCACTTCGCGCGGGGCGCGGTCCTGGTCGAGCACAGCCACGACGCGTTCGACACCTGGATCCTCGGCCGTGGCCTGGCCCGGCCGTTGGAACACCCGGTGGTGGACACGACGGCGCTCGGGCGGCTGGTCCTCGAGCTACCGGCCGGCCAGACTCCGGGGCTGGCCCGGCTGGTGGAGGCGCTCGAGATCCACATCGAGCCGGTCCACGCAGCCCTCGGCGACGCGCAGGCGACGGCCGCCGCCTGCCGAGAGCTGGTGCGGCGGGGGATGGAGCGGTTGGGCTGGGTGACGGTGGGCGACCTGGTCGCGTCGCTGCCTCCCCGGCCGCAGATCGACCGCTCCTCGATGGAGGCCGGGGGCGCTAATCAAAAAGGGACATCTGCAGCTCCGGCTGCGGGTGCTCGAGCCCCGACAGGCCGACGCCTATCAGACGGACCGGCCGCGACTCCAGGTGAGACTTCTCCAGAGCGCTCCGAGCGGCCCGGAAGATCACGTCGGCGTCGTCGGTCGCGCTCGTCCGCGAAACCTGGCGGCTCACCAGGCGAAAGTCCGGGAGCTTGACCTTCACGTAGACCGTCTTCGCCTTCACGCCCGCCTCGCGGAGGCGGTCGGTGAGGCGGGCGGTCAGGTCCTTCACCGCCTCCTCGATCCGCTCCCGGTCCGACACGTCCGTCTCGAAGGTGACCTCGGCGCTGATCGTCTTGGGCGGGCGGGAGCCGTCCACCGGCGCGCGGTCCTTGCCCTGGGCCAGCTTCTGGAGGACGGCGGCGGAGGTGCCCAGCGCCTGGACCAGCCGCTGGGTGTCGTACTCGGCCAGGTCGCCGATCCGCCGGATGCCAAGCAGGCGCAGGCGCTCCTCCGTCTTGGGCCCGACGCCGGGGAGGACGCCGACCGGCAGCGGGCCCATGAAGTCCGCCTCGGTGTCCGGCGGCACCACCACCAGGCCGTCGGGTTTCCGAGAGCCGGAGGCGACCTTGGCGACCACCTTGCCCACCGCCGCGCCGATGCTGGCGGTCAGGTGGACCTCGTTGCGGACCATGAACTTGACCTGGCGGGCGATGTCCTCGGGTGTCGCGGTCCCGTGGCGGGTTCGGGCGGTGACGTCGATGTAGGCCTCGTCGAGCGCCACGCCCTCGATCTTCTCGGGGGCGGCAAAGCGGCGGAAGATCCCGTGCACGGCGCGGCTGGCCTCGCGGTAGCGGGCCGAGGCCGGCCGGACCACGACCAGCTCCGGGCAGAGCTGCTGGGCCTCGAACAGCGGCATGGCCGAGCGCACCCCGAAGGCGCGCGCTTCATAGGAGGCGCCCATCACCACGGCGCGCTTGGACGCCCCGGCCACCGCCACCGGCTTTCCACGCAGCGAGGGATCGTCGCGCTGGTGGACCGAGGTGTAGAAGGCGTCCAGGTCGACGTGGAGGATCGCCCGGGGCCAGGGCGTCGGCATTACGGCCGCAGTTTGCCACAGCATCTGGTGGATTACGTCGCGGCGCGGTGCAAGATGGGCCCGCTCTGCGAAAATGCCGCACGTATTGAAGGGCGTAATCCTGGCCGGCGGCACCGGCAGCCGGCTCCACCCATTGACCCGAATTACCAATAAGCACCTGCTGCCGATCTACGACCGCCCGATGATCTCCTACGCCATCGAGGCGCTGGTCAAGGGCGGCGTCACCGACATCATGCTGGTGACCGGTGGGACCCACGCGGGCGAGTTCCTGCGGCTGCTGGGAAATGGTCACGAGTACGGCATCGACCGCCTCTTCTACGCCTACCAGGAGCGGCCCGGAGGGATCGCGGAGGCGCTCGGCCTGGCCGAGCGCTTCGTCGACCAGGACCGGATGGTCGTGGTCCTGGCCGACAACGTGGTCGAGCGGACGATCCGGGCCTCGGTGCAGCGCTTCGCCGCCCAGGAGCACGGAGCTCGGATCCTGCTCAGCAAGGTCGAAGACGCGGCCCATCTCCGGCACCTGGGCGTGCCGGCGCTGGATACCGGCGGCCGCGTCACCAACATCGTCGAGAAGCCGGACGACCCGCCCAGCGCGTTCGGGGTGACTGGCATCTACTTCTATCCGGCCGACGTCTTCGCGGTCATCCCTACCCTCGAGCCCTCGCAGCGCGGGGAGCTGGAGATCACCGACGTCAACAACCACTACATCGGCCGCGGCCTGATGGAATACGACATCGTGGAAGGCTTCTGGGGCGACGCCGGCGAGTCGATCGAGGCCTACTACGCGGTCAACGACTTCGTCCGCCAGCATGGTGCGAACAAGGACTGAAATGAGCGCTCAAATTGAGGGCGTCGAGTTCAAGGAGCTGGTCACCCACGTGGACGAGCGAGGCTTCTTCCGCGAGATCGTCCGCGAGACCGATCCCTTCTTCGACCGCTTCGGCCAGTGGAGCCACTCGCTCATGTACCAGGGCAGCGCCAAGGCCTGGCACCACCACCGCAAGCAGACCGACTACTGGTACGCCATCGGCACCCTCAAGGTGGCGCTCTACGACCTCCGGGACGACTCGCCGACCAAAGGCGAGCTGATGGAGTTCTTCCTGGGCGACCGCTTCGAGCGCTGTGTGAAGATCCCGCCCGGCGTGGCCCACGGCTGCCGGGCGCTGGAGCTGAGCCACCTGCTCTACCTGACCTCGGGCGTCTACGACCCTGACGACGAGGGCCGAATCCCCCACGACGACCCGAGCATCGGGTACGACTGGACGGCACCGCCCAAAATCCAGTGAATGAGCGCTCGCCGCGGCGGCTGCTGGTCGCCGGCGGCGCCGGTTTCATCGGCTCCAACTTCGTGAAGCTGCTGCGCTCGACGCGACCCGAGGTCGAGGTCACGGTCCTCGACAAGCTGACCTACGCCGGCAACCCCGCCAACCTCCGCGAGCTCGAGGGCACGCCCGGCTACCGGTTCGTCAGGGGCGACATCTGCGACGGCGAGATGGTCGACCACCTGGCCGGGCAGGTCGACGCGATCGTGAACTTCGCGGCCGAGACGCACGTCGACCGCAGCTTGCTCGACCCCTTCGCCTTCGTCCTCACCGACGTGCTCGGCACCGGGGTCCTCGCTGAGGCTGCGCGCAAGCACGGTCACGACGTGTTCCTGCTCGTCTCCACCGACGAGGTCTACGGCCACGTGCCCGAGGGCCGCTCCAAAGAGGAGGACGCGTTCCGGCCGCGCAGCCCGTACAGCGCCAGCAAGGCGGGCGGCGAGCTGCTGGCCCGCTCCTACCTGGAGAGCTTCGGGCTGCCGCTGGTGGTGACCCGCGGCAGCAACAACTACGGCCCCAACCAGTTCCCCGAGAAGATCATCCCGCTCTTCATCACCAACGCCCTCGACGGCCTGAAGCTCCCGCTCTACGGCGACGGCAGTGCGATCCGTGACTACGTCCACGTCGAGGACCACTGCCGCGGCATCGACCTCGCCCTCCGCCGGGGCACGCCTGGCGCGGCCTACAACCTGGGCACGGGTGTCGAGACCAGCGGGCGTGAGGTGGCAGCGACGGTGGTTGAGCTGACCGGGCTCGACGAGTCCTCGATCGAGCAGGTCGTCGACCGAGCCGGGCATGACTACCGGTACGCGCTGGACGTGTCGCAGGCACGTGAGGAGTTGGGCTGGAGCGCAGGCATCGGCTTCCGGGAGGGCATGGAGCGCACCGTCCGCTGGTACCGCGACAACCAGGACTGGTGGCGCCCGCTCCGTAGCGGTGAGTACTGGGAATTCTACCGTCGCAACTACAAGCCTCTCGAGGTCAAGTAGCCGCGGCCCGGGCGACGGTCGCGGTCTTGAACAGGGATGGGCTCCGCCACCTCGACGCCTGCATCGAGGCGGTGCTGGCCCAGGAGCTGGAGGGCGGCTTCGAGGTGGTGATGGTGGACAACGGGTCCAGCGACGGCTCGGTCGCCCACGTGCGTCAGCGCTTCCCGCGCGTGCGCGTCATCGAAGCAGGCCGCAACCTGGGCTTCGCCGCGGGCAACAACCTGGCGCTGCGGGAGCTTGAGACCGAGTACGGGGTGTTGCTCAACAACGACACCCGGGCGCGACCGGGCTGGCTGGCCGCGTTGGTGGCCGCGGCCGACAGCGAGCCCCGGGCGGCCTCCGTGCAGGCCAAGCTCGTCTTCGCCGACCGGCCCGCCGTCATCCAGAGCGCCGGCAGCCTGCTCCTCAGCGACGGGAGCGCCGGGGACCGCGGCGCAGGTGAGCCCGACGACGGTCGCTACGACCGGCGCGAGGAGATCTTCGCCGCCTGCGGCGCGGCCGCGCTCTATCGGCGCGAGGCGCTGGCGGAGGCCGGGCTCTTCGACGAGGGCTTCTTCATGTACTACGAGGACACCGACCTCAGCTGGCGGCTGCGCCTGGCGGGCTGGAAGGTGCTCTTCGAGCCGGGCGCGGTCGTGGAGCACGTCCACGCGGCCAGCTCGGCGGCCGGCTCGGCCTTCATGCGCTTTCACGCCGATCGAAACCGGCTCCTGATGGTCCTCAAGAACGCGCCGCTCGGGTTCCTGCTCCATTCCTTCGCCAGCCTCGGCCGCCGGGCGGCACGGCCCGGAAGCGCCCAGGTGGGGCCGGCAGCCGGCCGCTCGCCGTCGCGCGTCCTGCTCTCCTTCCTGGGCCGGGCGCCGGCGGCCCTCGTCCAGCGGCTGCGCATCCGTTCCCGGCGCAAGGTGGCGGACGCCGAGATCCTCAAGTGGGCCTACCCGAGGGAGCGATGGGACGCCCGCTCCTGATCGGCCTGCACTCGCCCTACTGGGGTTCGACGCTGGGAGGCGGCGAGAAGTACCTGGGCGTGACCGCGGAGGCGATCCGGGATGGGTTCCCGGGCAACCGGGTCGAGATCAGAGGGCCGGTCCCGGCCGACCGCGAGCGCTATGAGTCGGTGCTGGGCCTGGACCTGGGCGGCATCGAGCTGGCCTCCGTCAATCGGCGGGTGACGCCCGTCCACCGGCTGGCGAACCGGATGACGCCGCTGCGGCCGCTCCGCAACCGGGTCCTCGCCGCCCAGGCGGCCCGCTCCACGGCCCGCTACGACCTCTACCTGGCCATGGCCTACCGGATCCCAGTCCACTCACGGGCCAGGCGGAGCGTCATCCTCTGCCAGTTCCCCTACCGCTCTCGGGAAGGCGTCGGCGAGTTCCAGCGCGTGATCTGCCAGTCGGAGTACGTCCGGGAGTGGACGCGCCTGTACTGGGAGGTCGACCCGCTGGTCGTAAACCCGCCCATCGACCGGCCGGACGAGGAGCCGGAGTGGGCGCTCAAGGAGCGTCGCATCCTCTCGGTCGGTCGTTTCTTCGCCGGCGGCCACTCCAAGCGCCACGACGTTCTGGTGGAGGCGTTCAAGCGCCTGTGCGACGGTGGCCTGGAGGGTTGGCGCCTGGACCTCGCGGGCAGCGTCCACCGCGAGGGCCCGCACCGGGGCTACTACGAGCGGGTCAGGGCCCTGGCAGAGGGGTACCCGGTCGACTTCCACCCCGACGCCTCGCTCGAGCAGCTGCTCGAGCTCTACCGCCGGGCCTCCATCTACTGGCACGCGGCGGGCCTGGGCAGCGCGAAGGATGATCCCGAGCAGCGCGAGCACTTCGGGATGACGGTGGCCGAGGCGATGGGGTACGGAGCGGTGCCGGTCGTCTATGCGGCGGGCGGGGTGGGGGAGATCGTCCACGACGGCACCGACGGGGTGCACTGGGAAAGCTTCGAGGAGCTCGTGGACCTGACCCGGCTGCTGGCCGATGACGAGCCGCGCCGGCAGGAGCTGGGTGAGGGCGCCCGGGCCGCGAGCGCGCGCTTCGGACGCGCCGTCTTCAAGCGGAAGATGGCGGAGGCCCTGGCACCGCTGGTCGAGGAGCTGGCCGCCGGTGACTGAGGTGCTGGTCGACGCGCGGGCGCTCCAGGGTCCAGGCGCGGGTCGCGGCATCGGCCGCTATGCCGCGGGGCTGCTGGCCGGGCTGGCGGAGATCCGGTTCCAGCATTCGGTGCTGGTCGACGGCGACCTGCCCGAGCCCAGCTT